>DAOTXM010000073.1:0-20135 GCA_034435215.1 Anaerolineales bacterium | reverse complement strand
TCGCGACGAGTAAAAGGTATAGCTGGTTTCATTCGAAAATCTGCACTGCTGTGCCGAAATATTCATAGGCGAATTGCTTGCCCGGTTTGACGGTTGGAACTGTCCAGCGGTAGAGCCATTTGGCGGCCTGCGGCGTCAGGTTGATGCAGCCGTGGCTGCGCGGGCGGCCATAGTCATTATGCCAGTAGGTGCCGTGCAGGGAAATCCCACTTTTGGTGAGATACAACACCCAGGGCACACCGGGCAGGTCGAAACCGCTGGAGGCGATGTCGCCTGCCGCCATGTGGCGGGTGGGGCGTTTATAAGATGTAATGAATTGTCCGATGGGGGTCGACCAGCGGCCGCTGCGGTACTGGTTGCCGGTGGCGGCGCGGGCCGCAAACACCAGGCGGGAAGCCTCATACGCCAGGACCAGCTGGCGGGTCAGGTCGATTTCGATCAACTTTTCGGGATCGGGAACCTCGGGAGAAAGGGGAGCCAGTTCACTGTCCGGGATGAGGCGCATGTGCTTGGCCGGGATGTAATAATACAGGTCGAATTTATCGTCCAGCAACCGGTACCAGACCTGCCCGTCCGCCCCAACCACCGATTGGGTCAGCCAGTGAACGGTTTCATAGTACAGCCGATGGGCAACCGCACTGCCGGGGTCTGGCTGTTCGTGCGCGTCGGTGAACGGGACCGAAATCTCGCCCAGCAGGCCGCTGGGCGGCACGTCGCTGACCGGGTCGTTGAGCACGGTGCTGACCGGTTGGACGCCTCCAGAGTAGACATACCCCTTCCCGTTCACATCATACCAGACGCGATTGTAAGCTCCTTCATCTTCGCTGATGGCCGCGCCGGTAAGCGGGATGATCAGGTCACGCCAGTACATTTCGATACGATTGGACTTCGATGAGGGTTCTGCGTACAGCCACAGAGACTTTTCGGTGATGCGGCCTTGCAGGTTGGCTTCGAACGTCTGCGCGGAAAAGGCTGGGGAAAGTTCAGGCAGCGATACGCTCAACAAACCGTAACCAGCCAGTTTCAAAAAGTCACGGCGCGAGAGTGCGCTGACAGGGGTATCCATGTTTGTCGTACTTACTAATAGTGGACTTTTACTGTTGTACCGTATGAAGCCCAGTTATAGAGCCATTCTGCATCAGGGATGGTTAAATTAACACAACCATGACTCATGGGTGTGCCGAAATTGTTGTGCCAGTAGGTGCCATGAAAACCGTAATCTTTATAGAAGTACATCACGAAGGGCACATCTGGCAGATAATAACCGGGCCCCGACATGGCCTGGATGCGCGTTTTGTTCCATATGCTGAACGTTCCGGTGACGGTGGGAGTGGCCCAGGTGCCGGTGGAAACCAGGAAGGAATTCATCAAAACATCCCCCTCCCAGGCATACACACGTTGCTCGGTGAGATTTACTTCTATCCAGCGCACACCGTTGCCAACTGGCGGCGCTTGCGGTTTCGAGGGAGAATTTGCTTCGGTCGGCTTCGGGGTGGGGACAGGGGTGTCTGGGATGATGTCCATCACCAGGGAGTCTGCGGGAGTGGAAGTTGCTTCAGGGATGAAGGTTGGTTCCGGCTCTGGGGGGGAAATCGCGAGGTCTAGCGTGGGTGAAGCTGTTGGCTCCAGAGTAGGTGGCGGCAGGGTGGGTGCCACATCTACCAATACCAGCACCGGTTCGGATGTGAGAGCCGGTTTGGCAATCTCCACCCGTGCCCAAACTTGTGGATGCTCTATTTCGTCCGGTTGGGATGTGCCGCCCAGGATAGACGCCAGAGCCGGGGATGTGCTGGCTGTCCATGCAGCGGCCAGAAGAACCACACAACCCAATGCCAGCAACAGGATGGGATACACCATCACCTGCCGGGACTTTTTCGGCATCCCGCTTCGTTTCGTGACCTTGACCGGCTGCGTGTCTTCGGGCTTTTTCTGTTCGGGGGGTGCTTCCTGCAAACGGCGCAAGGCCCATTGCATGCCCTTTTGCGCACGGGGACTCTGCGGGTTGATCTGCAAGGCGCGTTCGATGAAAGCGACGCTTGCCCGCGGGCTGGCGACCGCGGCCAAGATCAGCCAGGGATCTTCCAGTTGCGGGGCCAGTTTTGCCGCCTGCTCGGCCCAGTGACGGGCTGCATTGCGGTTACCATCGCGCAAGGCTTCGCGCGCGTTTTGAATGGCCCTTTGGGCTTGTACGAATTCAGCATTCATGGCACAAACGTGGGTAGCGGGGTGGGTTCGACATTTTCATTGCGCGCAAAACACAAAATCCCTCGCGCAACACCATAAGCGACTTTATCCGTTTCTTTCACCAGCAGGTTTTGATCCAGGTTCAGGAACCCGGTTTCGATGATCGCGGCAATTGTGTTCGGGTCGATTTCCGAAAAAGCGTGGTAGCCGCGCATGTCGTTGGTAATGCTGCCGGCATGGAAATGAAGGCCGGTGACGTTCTGGTAACGGTCACGCAGGCATTCGGTCAGACGGGTGGCGCGGTTCAAATCGCGCGTATTGACTGCCGCAGCTACTTTGAATCCGGTCGCCTCATCGTTGATGTACTCGCAGGAATCATTGTGGATGGATACCAGCGCCACGGCCCGGTATCCGTTCAGGCGGGTGTCGAACTCATTGAGCAGATCCACTTGGTATCCCTCATCCGTCAGGATTTTCTGCACCCGGGTGGCGATATTCATGTTTACATCGGCTTCGGTCAGGGTTACATTCCCGGTACCGTCGCGGCAGACAGCCCCCGAATCATTCCCTGCGTGCCCGGCGACGACGCCGATGCGCAACTGCGGCTGTGGGGTGGCCACAAAGTTGCTTTCCGGCTGGGCGGTCAGGAGCAGACCCAGTTTATCTGAAAAGCTGCCAGCAAACATACCCTTGGAGGGTGTCCACAGGTTGAAGAGGGTCGCCAGCAGGATGGCCAGGCCAATCGTACTGCCAAGCACACGTACTGGCCGGGGGTGTTTGCGGGATGGCAAAACGGGCGAAGAGTCCATGCTGT
This sequence comes from Anaerolineales bacterium, assembly GCA_034435215.1. Taxonomy (GTDB): domain Bacteria; phylum Chloroflexota; class Anaerolineae; order Anaerolineales; family Villigracilaceae; genus JAABUE01. The sequence goes on along the minus strand of DAOTXM010000073.1, from coordinate 17,137 downwards.
TGCGTATAATAGTACCTTAACAAGGGAAGAAATAGCAAGAGGCAATTTGGAGTAGTTGTGGGGTATTTTCAAGCAGTTAAGTTTCCAAAGGACCCGACAAGCATAATCTATACTGTACTTTCAAAAACCATGGGCACATTCTTGTCGCCAGCGGAAACCAACTTGGATGTTTTGCCTGCTCGTTTGGGCAAGCGCTTATGGGTGACGCCTGCCGAGTTTCTGCAAACGACCAATGCGTTACAGATTGCGCGTTGGGCGGTGAGAGTGAGCCTGTCACAGCATCCCAGGCTGCCAGAGCCATCCCGCCGCGGTCCGAAAATGCGGTACACGGACGAGAGCATTTTGATGCTGGCCTACATCCAAGTGGCCTGGCAGATGGGCTACGAGATGGTGGTGGACTTTTTTCGCAGTCACCCCGAAGCTGCCCAAGCCGCAGGTTTTGCCAATGGACGCGTGATCAGCATCCCGATTGCGGTGGTACGCGCCGATGGAGCGTATTTTAGTTTTACGCTTTTGAATTACATTCACACGGTCTTGCAGGCTGGCTGGGTAATCGACTACAATCTCCGCAAGCAAGGCAAGAAAGCCTTGGCAACGCTGCCCTTTATTCGGCAATGGCGTTTTCATCTCAAATTCCGCTCCGTGATCGAACGTCACTTCGCTTGGGTAAAACGCTACTTCGGCTTGGAGGCCGCACGTTGGAATGGTTTATGCGCCGCTTATCAACATACCACACTGGTCTACTCTGTCATGCTCGGTGTCGCGCTGACCGCACATCGCTTTCAGCGGCCTGATCTCGCTGGCTCACGTATGAAGGTGCTTGCCATTCATGCGCCCGCTTGAATTACCGAATCCTCTCAGAGAGTGTTTGAAAACTAGGCAAAACGGGGAAGGTCGGGCAAACTCGCAGGATGACCAAATCCAACCAAGTCTACCCGACCGACCTGAATGATACCCAATGGTTGAAAATTCAGCCATATCTGCCAGCAGAAGCCGGGACCGGTCGACCCCGCGAACATGGCTGGCGTGCAATCCTGAAGGGCATTTTCTACATTCTCCAGAGTGGCTGTTCCTGGCGAATGCTCCCCGGCCACCAGTCCTGACCGAGCGCCAGCCCAACCCCGCCCGCGACCAACGCCAGCGCGTACATCAAGAGCGCAAAGGCAATCGAATATCGAATCCAGGCCATAGGGACCTCCTGATTCTATGTACATGGCAGGACCATCTCGGTTTCTCCACGGCAAGATTTTTCTGGTTATATTTGAAGATTAACCGGCACGCCCGGCAACCATTTGTGTCATAATGTCAGTATAGCGAAAATAATTTTTCTGACCACTTCCTCACTTAGCAAGCTAATGGTCTTTATTACAAAGGAAGTCAAAATGCCTGACATAGAACAACCCATCAACATCCTCCGTAGCGCTTTTCGTGATCGAAATTTAACTTTATACCTGGGCGCCGGGGTATCAATCGGCAGCAACCTGCCCTCTTGGGAAAAACTGGTTCTGGCGATGTATTTCAGCAAAGTCAGCCAGGAAAAATTGGGCGGATGGCGCCCGCTTTCCAACTATTTGTATGCGATAGCCGAGTGGCAATTGGCGAAAAGAGCGGAATCCTTGGAAATCACCGCCCGCAAGCTGAGAAGATTCTACGATTCCCAGAGCGAGAATGCTTTTTTAGAAGATTTGTATCTATCGTTATACGGTGTTTTTCTGGTCGACGGCCGTCCATCGCCGGACATCAACCCCGGCATGTTGCGGGGGAATAACGCCACGCTGAACGCAGTCGCGAAGTTGTGCGAATCGGCGGGCAAGGGGGTCCAGGCGGTGGTCACTTATAATTACGATAGCCTGCTCGAGATCGCCCTCCAAGGCCTGCCCCACCAGGCGATTTTCAACTCGACCGCTCCCCAGCCCGGGAGGCTGCCCATCTACCACGTCCACGGGTACGTCCCTTTGGATCGAAACATCCCCGCTTCGATGGGGGATGATATTGTGTTTACCGAAGACCAGTACCACCAGGTTGCGGAAAACCCGTATTACTGGTCCAGCTTGGTCCAACTGCAATTGATGTCGAATTCCGTTGGCTTGATGGTCGGTCTTTCGCTGTCAGATAGCAATATGAGACGCATCCTGGATGCCATCCAAAATTCACCGATCCATTCCGCAAACTACGCCTTGCTAAAAGAGCCCGAAACCACCCGGCCAAAGGATGATGTATTGGATAGCATCAACCAAAAGGCGATCGAATACCTGAACATGTTCGCAAACAGCGGTATCAAAAGCGATCAATTGCTTTCGGAAGGTGTCCTTTTACCCAGGCCAGGCATCAAGTCTGCTGCTCCGGTCATGGGACCAGGCGTAAAAGGAGAGCCGCGCTACCGGATCGAAATCGCGGAGATCATCCGGCAGGTCACCCTGGTGGAAAAGGATCTGCAAACCTTCGTGCTGGGCGAACTGGGGATCACGCCGATCTGGTACCGGGAGTATGCGGAGATCCCCGGGATTTTAGAAGAGATTTACAAATAGATCAACAGAACTGTCACGTTAGCTCACCTCCACCTTCGTCCGGCAGCGAAGAAGCCCGAGAGGTGCACCAGCCCGTGCATGAACAGCGCAAAGGCAATCGAATATCGAATCCAGGGCATAGGGACCTCCCGATTCTATGAACGCGAGAGGGGGAGAGGGGTTGCTGCGCTAAGCTTTGTAGTTGCTTGACCTGACTATACTAACAGATGCAAAATCATTTATTGCATTGTGTAGTTAGGAATCCACATCAATCAAAATAACTTTTACAGGAACAGCTGGGAAATGCCGTTTTAATCTTTCGATATCATATACTAATTGTTCCCCATATGAAACACCTGATGACATTTCTTTATGCAAACCATGACAAGGCACTATCTCTATTCCAACATCGGCCTTGTTTTCATTGAAGAAAAATTGAAACTTTGCCATGTCATAAAACATAAAAGCATACTTACCAAATTGAACTTCAACTAGCACTTTATCCTTTACAAAGTCGATTTGTTTAAATGCCCCTGGTATTTCTAATTCATAATTAGGGATAGAGATAGTGTATGTATCTCTCAGTTCAATATAGCCTTTATCTGTAAACGCTTTATCGAATTGTTTATTCATGTCAATTGGAGAATATAAGACCTTCCCTCTTTTAGTTTTCTCCCTACTAATTTTTATTCTATTTCCTCTAATTGAGGAAATCACATCGTAAATTTCCTGCTCGTACTCAGGATAATTCAATTTCAAGATCTCTGAACCGCCTAGATGAGAATATTCGTAAACAATTTTCATTCTTCCTCCTTGCCATAGGAAGCTCGCTTTTCTAACAGTTGCAGTTGGAGATCCTGCTCTGTCTTCAAGCTTACAGCTTTGGGCGGTAAATTCTTGGATGGCTCATTTGGATCATATACTGGGCGATTCATTGGACGAATTTTCAACTCACCTTTCTCTGCTTTTTGTATTCTTTCTTTCGCAAGTAATATGTATTCAGGGAGTATCTCTGCACCAATCGCTTTTCTATTGTGAATTAGGGCTGCTATGGCAGTACTACCTACTCCCATGAAAGGATCAAAAACCCAATCATTTTCTTCCGTCATCGATAGCACAAGCCGTTCAATCAGTTCAACAGGAAATTGACATGGATGAATTGTTTTCTCAATATGATTTGCTTTAACGTTTGGAATTTCCCAAATATCGCTCGGATTTTTCCCTAGGGGATTCCCAGATAACTTACCCTTTTTGGGTCCTTTGAAGTGCTTTTTTTGTGGGTATTTTTGGGGCACTCGAATAGGATCGAGATTAAAGGTGTAATTATCAGATTTTGTAAACCAGAGAATTACCTCATACCTTCCAGAAAAACGTTTTGAAGCATGAAGTCCATGGCCGAAATGCCAAACAATTCGATTGCGAAGCTGTAACCCTAAAGAAGCAAAGATTGGGAAAAGCACAATATCTAATGGGATTATTTCACCTTTATCAACATAGTTACCAACCTGCCAACAAATACTACCTGTATCGTTTAGAATACGTACCGATTCTTTGATGATTTTTCCTTGTTGGTCTAAGTACTCGTCCAAATTAAGTCGAGTTTCATATGGCTTTCCAAGATTATATGGAGGGGATGTAACAACCAGCTTTGCAAATCCATTTGGAATTTGCTTCAATAAATCTAAACAATCACCTTCATATAAAACACAACTCGCGGTTGGATCAAAAGTCGATGATATTTTCATACTTCATATTATATGACATGTCGAGTGATCAATTACCGATTATTAAATACTTTGCTTTGTTCACTTGTACCTCAACGCCGTGATCAAACCCACTACGCTGCCTGCTTGACAGGGAACCATTCCACCGGGAAGACTCCCTTCAACAGATTATTTCCAAATCACCATGGTGATTCGATCGAGATGTCAGGAAGTGTTGCATCGAACTTCCTGTTCGGTAAACGTCCCGAAGGGTTTCCTGCAACATGTGCCAGTCTTTCACAACCCTTCGGGACGGTGATCACGGGTTACTTTTTGCTGCGCACGCGCATCGAAGCTCCCGCGACTACATTCTCACCCGGCAACCGTGCCCTCATCCCCTCGAAGCGGTCGAAACGCTTTCGATCGAACGTGCAAACCTGCCATGCTCCATCATCCAGGCCGGGGGACATGTGCGCCGCGAAAAAGTGGACATTTCAAACCGCGTTTTTGTGGATATTTCATTCCGCTATTGACGGGGATCAGGAGGGAGAACCGGATGGCTCGTCCTCTGCGGAAGGCGGCTGTTCCTCCGAAATCGAAAACGTGTCGATCAGATAGGCCAGGAGCTGTGAAAAGGTTCTCTTGAATAGCTCGTCCAGGGTCATTTTGACAGGTTCGCCCTGTTGTGGTTTGTCCATGGTTGCACCCATTACAAGATCAACATGATCGGTTGTTCCGAGTTGCCGATGCGCAAAAGCACGGTCGTGCCGGGCTGCGTGGCCAGCAGGCCGAGTTTGATGTACTTGCGGAGCATCTCCACGACGCTGGTCCCATTCTGGTCGGCTGTTGCAGCCAGTTGATCGTAGATTTCGATCGGCAGTTCGAACGTATACCGCTTGGTGTTGCGTTTCTTCTCGGTCATTTCATTCACCTGGATGATCAATTAACGGACAAAGCCGGATTCAAGGATGACGCTTGGAACGGCTTCAAGGGGAAGGGAATGGAATTCGCCGTGCGCTGCACGCCATGGACACCCGCAGCGATCCAATGCGCCAGGCAAACGGGTTTGACGTTTGGGACTTGGCGTTCGTTCGCTGCATCCGGTTTTCTCGAATTGGGATCCGAACTTCCCGTATTTCGCTGATGGAAAAGGTCGCGCGCCAGGGAAAGGATGAACACGCCATAGAAAAGCCCCAGGGCGGCTACAGACAGATAGAAGAACGGATGGTTCACGGCAATCTCCTTTTCTCGCCAGGGCAGCGTTGCAAAAAATATTGTATCTAGAATGTATGTTCTACTGTATAAATATAGCACATATTTTCTATTTGTCAAGCCTTTCTTGCTGGTATCTGTATGGTTTTAAGACTCATTCCGATACACGTTCCCATCTAACCCTGCTTGCCTCTCGGCTTAAAACCCTGTACAATGACTGGGATGAACGTGGATGTCCTGTACGTGCGCTTGTTCGTTTTCCTGAGTGATGTATCGTTGGGCCTACCGTTTATGACGGGACGGGGGACCGAAATTTGGGGTGTGGGGTAACACCCCAATTCCCCTCTTCGTTATGAGAGGATACAAAATGATCGACAAAAAGGATATACCCATGAAACAAGACCGTTTTCTCGTCGGCATTCTGGTTGGCATTGGGGTGTTGGTCGTAGTCGCGCTGGCCCTATTCTTCACCCGCCAGGATAAACAGGAATATGTCTCGGAAGACAGGCCGGAGGGTGTGGTGCATAACTATGCCCTGGCGCTCTACAAGGAGGAATACGAGAAGGCCTACGGGTACCTGGCCGAGATGGAATATAAGCCGACTTACAATGAATTCCGCCAGGCTTTCTTCAATCATTATGTGGACCCAAGCAACGCCGGGTTGGAGATCGGGGAGACCGAGCTCGCAGGCGATGAAGCCTACGTGACGTTGTACATCATCTACAACCCGTCCGATCCGTTCTCCAGCGGCTACCGCAACACCGAAACGGCGCGCCTGGAACGCCAGGACGGGGCGTGGAAGCTGCTGCAAATGCCCTACAACTTCTGGTCGTACGACTGGTACCAGCCGAAACCTGAGCCGGTCAAGTAAAAAAACCTGACAGGTTTTAGCAGACTTCCGCGTCACAGAGTCGGTCAGTAAAACCTGTCAGGTTTGTCAGAGGAGCTATTATGCGCACCATCCGTCGACTTTATTTCTACGCCGTAGCGCTGATCAGCCTGGAAGTGGTGGTCTGGGGTCTGATCGGCCTGCTGCGCAGCATTTTTTCCTCCCGGCTGGTCAACACCGCCGACGTGCTGGCGCAGGCCCTGGCGCTGGTGCTGGTGGGCGTGCCGATCTTCCTGTTCCACTGGCTGTGGACGCAGCGCGCCGCCTCGAAGGACGAGGAAGAACGCAGCGCCAGCCTGCGGGCAATTTTCTTCTACGCAGTCCTGATCGGGACGCTCGTCCCGGTCGTGCAGAACCTGCTGGCCTTCGTCAACCGCGTTGCGCTGGGCGTTTCGGACCTCCCGGCTTCGCGCGCCCTGTTGGGCGGACTCCAGACCTGGCAGGATAACCTGATCGCTATTTTCATCAATGGCGTGGTCGCGTTCTATTTCTGGAACACCCTGCGCGGCGAGTGGAAGTCCCTGCCTGAAGTCGAAAACTTCGCCGACGTGCGCCGCTTGTACCGTTACCTGTGGCTGCTCTACGGCCTGTTGATGGTCGTCTTCGGCGCACAGCAGATCCTGCGTTACATCTTCTACATCCCGGTGCCGACCTATTTGCTGGGGGATGTGGGACGGGAGATGTTCGTCAACGGCTTGTCCCTGCTGCTGGTCGGGACTCCGCTGTGGGTGTACACCTGGCGACTCTGCCAGAACGCCCTGTCGGATTCCCCTGCGGGGACGATGCCCGCGGAACGGGACTCGAATCTGCGCCTGGCCATGCTCTACCTGCTCGCGCTGGGCGGGGTCATCACCGTTTTGTCGGCGGGCGGGACCCTGCTGGACGTGATCCTGCGCTGGGCCTTTGGCGAGGCGATGCAAGGGTATGAGTTCATCCAGAAGATCGGCGGACCGATCTCGCTGGGCGTGCCGCTGGCCGGGGTCTGGGCTTATTACGGTAGCTGGCTGAGCCGAGGGATCCAATCGGACGAAAACGAAATTCGCCGGGCGGGCAAGCAGCGCCTGTATTACTACATCCTGTCCGTGCTGGGATTGGGGGCGGCCTTCATCGGGACCGCGCTGGTGTTCTCCTTCGTGATCGATCTGCTCACCTCCAACGCATTCTGGGGCGACTCGTTGCGCTCGCGCCTGGCGGCCGCCATCGCGACGCTGGTCGTCGGGCTGCCGCTGTGGTTGCTGACCTGGCGATCGATGCAGGCTGAAACCATGACTCAGGGCGAGACGGGTGAACACGCCCGCCGTTCGACCATCCGCCGGACATATCTCTACCTGGCGCTCTTTGCCGGGGTGATCGGCGGCATGGTTTCAGCGGTGGCGCTGGTGTACCAATTGGTCAACGCCTTGTTGTCGGGCGAGCCGCCGGCAGATTTTCTTGCCAGCGCGCTCAACGCGGCGCAATTGCTGGTCCTTTTTGCGGTCCTTTTGGCCTACCATCTGACTTGCATGCGGCAGGACGGCGCCCAGACCAGCCAGACTCTGGAGGAGCGCCAGCGCGCTTTCCCGGTGCTGCTGGTCGACCCGGGGAACGAGGCTTTGGTCAGGGCGGTGAAAGCCGCCATGCTGAAACATGCGCCGGAGGTGCCGTTGGTCGTCAGACCGGTTTCGGAGGGCGTAGAGGTGGAGGCTGTAAAAGCCATCCTCCTCCCGGCTTCGCTGGCCCTGGATCCGCCCGGTGCGCTGCGAAAATGGTTGAAAGACTTTAGCGGGGAGAAAATCATCGTGGCGGAGGCAGTTCCCGGATGGGTGTTGAGCGCCTTGACCCCCGAGCAGGCTGCCCGCTCCGCGCGGCAGGCAGCGGAAGGCGAAGAAGTCCGCCTGGCGCGCCCGTCCCCGATCTGGGAAATCATCAAAACGATCGCGGTGGTGCTGTTTATCATCCAGCTTCTATTCATACTTCTCGGGCTGGGTATCTCTTTGGTGGCAGGCTAAGCCTGTGATATACTTTTGCCAGTCTTGACGCAGGAGAGGAACGCCCATGAAAGTCACCATTCTTCAAGAGAATCTCGCCCGTGGGCTGGGGATCGTCTCGCGCGCGGTTTCGCCGCGCAGCACCCTGCCTGTGCTGGCCAATATTCTGATTGCCACCGATGAGGGGCGCTTGCGGCTCTCGGCCACCAACCTGGAGATGGGCATCACCTGCTGGATCGCCGCCCGCATCGAAGAGGAAGGTTCGACCACCGTGCCGGCGCGCACCTTCGCGGACCTGGTCAATACGCTGCCCGGCGACCAGGTGGCGCTGAGCCTGGACGCCTCCACCCAGACCCTGAATGTACGCAGCGGCACTTCCACCAACGATATCAAAGGCATCGATGCGCAGGAATTCCCGCCTCTGCCCACGCCTGATATGGAGGGCGCGGTGCAATTGAACGTGGTGGATTTCCGGGAAATGATCCACCAGGTGGCGTTCGCCGCCTCCACGGACGAGGCCCGCCCGGTGCTGATGGGCGTGCTGGTGGTCGTGGACGGAGACCGCATCACGATGGCGGCGGCGGATGGCTTCCGCCTGTCGGTGCGCAATGCAACGCTTTCCGCACCTGCGCCGCAACCTGTCAATGTCATCGTCCCGGCGCGCGCCCTGAGCGAACTGGCGCGCATCGCCAGTGACGGCGCAGAGACGATCTCGATGGTAGTGCCCAAGGGACGCGGGCAGGTCGTCTTCCGCGTGAAGGATGCGGAGCTGGTCTCGCAATTGATCGACGGCACCTTCCCGGATTACCAGCAGATCATCCCGCGTTCCTACAAGTCGCGCACGCTGGTTTCGACCGCCTCGCTGCTCAAAGCCTGCAAGCAGGCGGAAATCTTCGCGCGCGAGGGTTCGAACGTGGCGCGCCTGGACATCAAAGCGGCCCAAGGCGAGATGGAACCCAGCGAGGTTGAGATTTCGGCCACCTCCGAGGAGACCGGCAAGAACGAGACCATCGTCGAAGCGACGGTGGACGGCAGCGGGGTGCTGATCGCCTTCAACGTCAAGTATCTGCGCGAGGCGCTGGAGGTCATCAAGACGCCCAATGTCGCCCTGGAAACCTCCGCGGCGAATGCGCCGGGCGTCATCCGGCCGGTGGGTGAAGACGACTTCCTGCATGTGATCATGCCGATGCACTTAGGTTGATTCGTTATCCAAATCTAGAAAAGGAAATTTGGGGTGTTGCGCGCATGCCCCGCATACGCGCACACCCCAAACCCCATGATCTTGGTTAAGAGAGCGACGGGTTTCATTTCTCGTCGCTTTTTAGTTTAGAATAAGCAGACATGTACCTGATCACTGGACACTGATTACCGAATCGAAATGACCCTTCCCCTCCCCTCTTCCGACAACGTCCTCAACATCTACCTGACGCTCAGCCAGTATCCCATTCTGGGACACCGCATCCGTTCGCGCATGCGCAAGGAACTGTTCGACCGCGGCATCATCTCCCAGGATGATTTCGAGACCGAAGCGCGCCAGAAGGCGATCGAGTCACAGATCCGCGAGGGGTTGCAAAACCCGTACGGGGAGGAAAGCTCGGAGGTCTGGGAGAAACGCCTGTCCCGCATCCGCAATTCACTGACCGACTTCTACTTTGCCTACAACCTGCCTTATGCGGATTTCGAACGCATCATCCGCGAGATCCTGACCGAGCGCGGCAGGGCCGACCTGGATTTCGTCTGGTTCAATCCCGAGCTGGCCCCGCAGGATATGCTCTTCGAGCAGGCCGAAATGATCGCGCGCATGCCGGAGGAAGAACGTGAAAAATACCGCGCGCGCCTGCAGGAGATCAAAGTGGTGCTCATTCGCACCATGGTCAGCGACCAGTTGAAGTACATCAGGATCGCCCGTCAGTGGTTGAAAGTGGCGGACCTGGTGGAAATCCGCAAGCGGAAGATCGGCGGTGGCAAGATCGGGGGCAAGGCCGCCGGGATGTTGCTGGCCTTGCGCATCCTGAAAGAAACCGCACCGCCGGAGCTCAGCGATAGTTTCAGGATCCCCGAGTCGTTTTTCCTGGGCTCGGATGTCTTCTATAATTTCATGTCCTTGAACGGGCTGATGCATTGGAACGACCAGAAGTACAAGTCCGAGGAACAGATCCGGGCCGATTATCCCATCGTCCAGGCTGAGTTTTCGAAGGGGCAATTCCCGCCCGAAATCCTGGAACGCTTGAGGGAACTGGTCAGGAACGCCGGGAAGACGCCGTTGATCGTCCGTTCTTCCAGCCTGTTGGAGGATAATTTCGGCACTTCCTTTGCCGGAAAATACGAGAGCATATTCTGCCCCAACCAGGGCAACCTGGAAGAAAACCTGTTCGCCCTGACCCATGCCATTTCCCGCGTATATGCCAGCAGCGTCAACCCGAATGCGCTCCTGTACCGTCATCAAAGCAGCCTGGCGGATTACGATGAACGCATCGCTGTCCTGATCCAATATGTGGAAGGGGAACGGTTTGGCCGTTATTATTTCCCGCAGGGCGCGGGGGTGGCCTTCAGCCGCAACCTGTACCGCTGGTCGCCGCAGATTCGCCAGGAAGACGGTTTCCTGCGCCTGGTGTGGGGGCTGGGCACCCGGGCTGTGGAACAGGTGGCAGACGATTATCCGCGGCTGGTGGCGCTCAGTCACCCCAATCTGCATCCCACCGCCGACGTGCGCGCCATCCGCCGGTATTCGCAGCAGAACCTGGATGTCATCGATCTGGAAGCCAATCGCTTCGGTTCCGTCCCAGCCAGTGAAGTGCTCAGCACACGCTATCCATCCTTGCGGTATATCGTGCAGGTGGAACAGGATGGTTACCTGGGCGCCATGCGCAGCAACATGGTCGAGCCTGAAAAGCTGGTCATCACCTACGACGGCCTGCTCGCACGCACGCCCTTCCCGCGACGTATTCGCGAGGCGCTCAAATTACTGGAAACCTACTATGAATCGCCGGTAGATACCGAATTTACACTCGAGGTCCTGCAGCCGCATTCGCTCAACCCGGAGGTGCGCATCACGCTCCTGCAATGCCGCCCGCAGAGCCACATTCGGGAAAGCGGCCAGGCGAGGCTGCCACGCGAATTACTCGAACACGATATCATCTTTTCCACCCAACGCATGGTGCCAGAGGGCGTGGTCGAGGGGATCCGCTATGTCTTGTTCGTCTCACCGGAAGGGTATTTCAACATCGCGACGCAGGCCGAACGCGTCAAGCTGGAGCGCGCGATTGGCCAGCTCAACGCCGCGCTCAAAGATGAGACCTTTATTGCCATCGGGCCCGGACGCTGGGGCACCTCCACGCCCGACCTGGGTGTGCATGTGGCCTATGGCGATATCTACAACGCCCGCGCGCTGGTCGAGCTTTCCGGCGAATCGGTCGGCACCTCGCCCGAGCCGTCCTTCGGCACGCACTTTTTCCAGGATTTGATGGAAGCCCACATCTATCCACTGGCCGTGTTCCTGGATGACAGGGACGTGCTCTTCAACCACGACTTTTTCTACAAGACCCCCAACCGGGTACTCAAATTCATCTCGATCGATAAGCGCCTCACACGGACCCTGCGCCTGCTGGCCGTCAAAGATTTCCGCCCCGGTCATCACATGGACCTGGTGATGGACGGCCAGAAAGGCCGCGCGGTGGCGTACCTGGTGCCGGATGAGCAGGGGTAATTTTCTTGATCACTTCCAATTACGCTTCAGCATGCCCGTGATGGCATTCCATACCGGGCAACGGTCGTAAACGCCCAGGAAAGCCAACAGTCCGCCGATGCCCGCTACCAGCCAGTTACCCGTGAAACTGCCGACCGCCACCAGCAGCGTTCCTGCACCAAGCCGGAGCAGGCGGTCGAAGGGCGCCATAGGAATTTTCACCTCTTTTCCTGAGGCCAAGGCGTCAAACATGGCACGGTAATTCGATTCGTTCTGCGCGCCCGTCACGCGCGCTACTTCCCGCCCGTCTCGCAGGGCCAGCACCGTCGGGATGCCCAGGATCCGGAATTGCTCGACGACCTCGCGCGCGTCATCCGCATCGACCGGCAAGAAAATAACACTACCGTCGTATTCTTGCGCGAGACTTTCGAGGATGGGCTTCGTCAGCCTGCATGGTGCGCACCAGGCCGCCCAAAAATCGACAACGACGGGTTTGCTCGTTTCAGAGATTTTTCGTTGGAACTCAGCTATATTCATGGCATGGCCAGGGGTGGGATGTTTCGATCGAGTTTCACCCGGCCAAAACATCCCACATTCCCGTTCTTTTTGCGAAGCGAGAAATTATCCTTTGTATGTGCTGATCTTGAAAGGTGCGTACAACGGGCAGAAAGCGACGATGGCTGTAAGCAGGAACACTGCGGCGAGCACCACCAGCACGATACCGAACGTGCCGGTCACGATGCCGCCAAAATATAGGTAGGCGAACAATGCGGCGAGCACGACGCGGATGATACGATCGATATTGGACATGTTGCGTTTCATGGAAAATCTCCTCTGATTGATTGGTTTGATGCCCCCAGTATAGGAGATAGACCGCTTTTTGTCGGTGACAAAGTCACATAAGCGCACGGGATTCCAGGGAATCGAAATCCAAAACTTCGATCATGCCGCGTCCGGAACGGACGATCCCCTCGCTGGCAAAATCCTCGATCAAGCGGCTGATGACCTCACGCGAGCTGCCCAATTCGGCGGCAATCTCCTGGTGAGTGATTCGCAGCGGGTTCTGGAATCTGGAGCGGTTCCTCAGGAATGCGGCCAGGCGCGTATCCATACGGCGGAAAACGACCTCATCCACGACCGCCATCACAAGCGAGAGCCGCTGCGAGAATAAATCGAAGATGAACTCGCGCCACAGGTCATAGCGCCGCACCCAATCCCGGAACGTTTCTGCCTGGATCATCACTGCTTCCGCCTCCCGCTCGACGGTAGCAATGGCGGGAAACGACTGCTGGCTGAGGATGGCGTTGGCGGTCAGGATGCAGGATTCACCGTGGCCGAAGCGATACAGGGTGATCTCCCGGCCGGTTTCGCCGATCTTGTAGACGCGCACCACGCCGGAAATCAACAGGGCAATCGCGTCCGCGCGATCACCTTCGACAAACACATCTCTGCCAGCCGGGATGCGCGCAAAGAAAGCTTCCTGCTGGAATGCGCGCACCAGTTGCGGATCGGCACGCTGTAAGATGGACAAAACGCGAGCGATGCGGGAATACTGTTCCTGGTCGATCATAGGGCTGTCTTTGCGCCGAGTGACCACATGCCTGGGTCTCGTGCGGCGTATACAAATATTGGTAAACTTACCATATTTCAGAATCAAGCTGAGTAAGCGCGTGCGTTTCCAGATATCGAACGCTCTGATGACCCTGGACCGGAATTTCCCTGGGAGGTTTCTGCCACTCTCCCGTATATCGGACAACCCATCTGGCCCAGGGTGGATATTTCCTGGTCCCCGCTGATGGCTCGGCACCAACAGCATCGATACTGGATATCCTTGCACGGCCCACGATCCTTCCACGAAATACCAGGTAGATAAAATCGCCGACCTGTGCTTTGGTTGGCCGGTAAGCAAGCGGGATGAAGTGGTCTTTGCGAGAGAGGATCTGATTGAGGTCACCCTCTTGCTTATCGCTTGGAATGGTACGGGTAAAGCTCGACATCGAACTGCCCTGTGCTTTCTTGGATATTTCGATCAAAGTGCAGGTTCGGGATTCAGAAGCAGTTCAGCCCGATACATATCTTCCTCCCTCCGGATGGTAAATTTAAATTTCAAGAACAAGTCGAGCATCTTTTTGTTGTCATCAAGAAAGTATGCGTATACTTTCTTGATGCCGCGCTTTCGGGCAATTTCCAAAATATAACGGGTCATGATGGTGCCCAGACCCAGTCCCTGCCACGGATCACCGATGACGATGGCGTATTCAGCTGTTTCGTTATAGGGATCGGCGATCAGCCTGACGACCCCGGCCATTTTTTTCCTGCCTCCTTCGGTCAGTTCGGCGATAATCGCCATTTCCCGGTCGTAATCGATTTGGGTATAACGGGCCAGCATTTCATGCGATTCTTTGATCGGGCCGAAAAAGCGGAATCGCTTGGTTTCCGCGGAAAATGTCTTGAACATTTCCTCGTGCATCGGCTCATCTTCCGGCCGGATGGGCCTGAGCAACACCGATCTACCGCGCCGGATCAGGATGGTTCGTTCGTACTCACTGGGATACGGGCAGATTACCATATGCGAGAACGGCTTGACGGCCTTTCCAGCCACGTTTTTATCCAGGATGATCTTGGCATCCAGAACGATACCCCCACGATTATCAACAGCAAACGGATTGAGGTCCATTTCGCTGATCTCGGGAAAGTCCATCACCAGGTAGGCAAATTTATAAAGAAGATACTGGATCGCCGCCACATCTACAGCTGCGGTACCCCGGTAGCCTTTCAGCAGCGTCGATATTTTGGTCCCGTCGATGAGCTGCTGGGCCAGAGCCATATTCAGGGGCGGGATGCCGATATTGGTATCCTTGAAAACGTCCACCGCCACTCCGCCCATACCAAAAGCGATGACCGGCCCGAAGATCGGATCCTTCTTTGACCCTATCAGGAGCTCGTATTGTTTCTCGATCATTTCCTCGATATACATCCCGACTATGCGGGCATTCGGTGCCTTTGATCGCACGGTATTCATGGTCCTGTCATATACCGGATCGATTTCCTCCTCCGACTGAATATCCGAGACGACCCCTCCAAAATCCCTTTCATAGATAATGTCCGGCGATACGACCTTCATGACAACGGGGAAACCGATCTCCGCAGCCAGCGCCCTGGCTTCCCGCGGATTCTTTGCCAGCCCGCCTTTCGGAACCGGGATATCGTAATTGGTCAGGATCTCCTTGACTTCCGGCGCCGTCAAAATGACCCTGCCGGACGAGGCGATCTCGCTGATGATTTTCCTATTACCAGCGGTGTTGGGCGTAAACGCATGCGGGACGGTGGCCGGCGTCTCGGCGAGCAGTCTTAGGTTGCGCTGGTACTCGACCATATTCAAGAATGATTTGACCGCATCTTCAGGTTTCTCGTAGGCTGGTATTTTGCCTTGCACGAGAATACGCCGGCCTTCTGCGACGTCATCTTCGCCCATGAACGAAGCCAGCACGGTTTTATAAGCATCCTTGGCGATCCCGACCAGTTCCCTGGCCACGGCGGCTGCGTCGGTCATCGCCTGGGGAGTCAGGAGCGCCAGGATGCCATCCACATTCGGGTCACGCAGGCAGGCTTTCAGCGCTATACTGTAACGCTGCGGGTCAGCATCCGCGAGCATGTCCACCGGATTGGCCCGGCTCCAAAACGGGGGCATATGTTCGTCCAGGTGACGAATCGTTTCGGGGGAAAGGTCTGCCAGAACGCCCTTCTGATCCATGAGAGCGTCGGTGGCGATCACGCCCGGCCCGCCGGCGTTGGTGATGATAGCCAGCCTGTTCCCGGTGGGTCGCCTTTGCATGGACAGGTTCTTGGCGCAATCGAACAGCTCGGTAATACTGCTGACGCGCAGCACCCCGGCTCGTTTGAAGATGGCATCGAAGATTTGGTTGTTGCCGGTGATGCTGCCGGTGTGGTATAGCGCGGCTTTGGCGCCCTCCTGGCTCCTGCCGACTTTGAGCACGATGATTGGCTTGGTGCGGGCAAAACTCCTGGCCGCGCTCATGAACCGGCGGGCTTGCGTCAGGGTCTCCATATAGATCAAGATGGCTTTGGTATCCGGATCATTCCCAAAATAATCGATCAGATCGTGAAACCCAATATCGACCATCTCCCCAACGGAGACAAAATAGGAAAAACCGACATGTTCCTTGACCGACCAATCCAGAACCGCGCTGCACAGCGCCCCACTCTGGGAAATGAATGCCATGCCGCCCTTATGGGGCATTTTGCGGGAAAAACTGGCATTGAGGTTCAATTTCGGGCGGATAAAGCCCAGACAGTTGGGGCCAAGCAATGCCATGCCGTTCGATTCGACCGCCTGCTTTATTTGCTCGGCCAGCCTGTTGCCTTCTTCTCCTGTTTCCGAAAAACCAGCGGATATGACAATAGCCGACAGGGTTCCACTTGCAATGCACGCGTTCACCATGTCCGGGACAGTGGAGGCCCGTGTGGCAATGATGGCCAAATCGACTTTTTGAGGCAAAGCGGCCATGTTCGGATAAGCTTTTACGCCCTGAACCAGATCACGGTTCGGGTTTACCGGGTAGACGATTCCGGGGTATCCGTTTGTGATCAGGTTCCTGAAAAGGGAGAACCCGATACGTCCGGAGGTATCGGATGCCCCGATGACAGCGATGGATTTGGGATTGAACAATGTGTGGAGCTGTTTGACATTCATGATCGATCAGAGTTTTCTGGTCTCTTAGACTTTTCGTGGTAGAGACCCGGATTTGAGGTCATCCCCAAATCCAGCCCCATTCACGGCAAAACCTGAAGAACCATATTTTTGCCAAATGGTATGGTTCGGCGGCGAGCAAGACTCTTACTCAATTATGGCACATTTCTGGCAAACTGCGTCAGTTTCGAGCGGTGTAACCGCCGTCCGTCTTAAGCATCGCGAATCACACGAAAAGCCTCTTCTTCTAAGTTTGCAATCTCTGCAATCGACGCTGAAGCGCTGTCGAGTGAGTTACTCGTTCTCAAGAGGAAATCCACAACCTTGTCGGTCAATTTCTCCAATTCCTGAGCTGATTGTTTGAACAAGCTGGCAGCCTCGGCCCAGGCAGGTTCGTTATAGTCCCTCGCCAGTTGCTGCAACAGGCCCGCGAAGATATCCCGTCCTCCGCCGTGATTATCTG
>DAOTXM010000072.1:0-47791 GCA_034435215.1 Anaerolineales bacterium | reverse complement strand
ATGATCGCTTGCTCCAAGCGGGTGTACAATTCTTTGCTGATGCTCATGGGTGCGGCTCCTTTGGCTTTAGACACCCAAATTATGCCGTATCCCGTGAGCATTTGCTTCCCCAAAAGTTCTGTCAGTGAATCAGACGTGACATTCTTTTTTTCAATCATTCGTCAAAGGAGACATAACGATGAAACACAATGTACTATTCTTTATACTTTTCTCGATCCTTCTCACACTGACAGCCTGTGGTGCGCCAGCAACTATGGAACCCATGCCACTACCCACACCAACGACAGCGCCGGAACCCACAACGATCCCACCGACCAAACCGCCCGAGCCGACAGTCGAACCTTCCCCCGAATCTACTCCCACGCTCGAACCAACTGCTACGCCCGAAAACCAGATTTTCCGCGATGACTTTACCGGTTCGTTACAACCCGGGTGGGAATGGGAGAACGAAAACCCGGAGCGATGGGAAATAACCGATGACGGATGGCTTCAAATCATCGGAGAACACGACTCGTTGCTTGGAGAAGGCACACAAAGCAATTTGCTCTGGTATGCATTACCAGAGGGAAATTTTGTCATCACTACCCATCTCAGAACCTTGCCTTTCGAAAACTTCCATCAGGCAACGATTTATATCTATGAGGATCCAAACAATTTTATTGCCATAAACCGTGGTTATTGTGGTCCATGTTCAACTGGTGGTGGCGGATTTTTTATGGAATACAAGATCAACGGAGAAGGAAGCGCTTACCAGATAGCCACTGATGCAGAAGATGTCTATTTGCGCCTGGAAAGTAAGGACAACATCATCAGCGGGTACTATGCCACTGCACCCGATCAGTGGGAACGTCTGGGGCGCTTTGGCAATTACTTCCAATTCAAAAAAGTGGGGATC
Source organism: Anaerolineales bacterium (assembly GCA_034435215.1). Lineage (GTDB taxonomy): Bacteria > Chloroflexota > Anaerolineae > Anaerolineales > Villigracilaceae > JAABUE01. The sequence goes on along the minus strand of DAOTXM010000072.1, from coordinate 46,896 downwards.
GGGGTTACGAATGTCCGCGCGGCTGATGACCTTGTAGGACTGTTCGATTACTTTGAAATCACGAGGCCGTAAATTCGAACCCTAATTTGCATAACCAAAAAAGCCCTGCGCCAGTTCGAGCGCAGGGTTGCTTGCTTTCTTATTAGTTCTACCCCTACTCTTCCACCTGCATCACCATCCAATCGACCACATCGCACCTATCTTAGATCCTTCGACTACGCTCGCGCTCCGCTCAGGGTGACATTGCTCGTCACTGCAACGGATTCCAAAACATCGAGAGCAGGATAGCCGCCCCGGCCAGCAGCGCGCCCAGCGCCGCGAAGGCAAAGCTGACCTCCATGCTTTCGCGCCTGGCAATCAGATAGGTGGGCAGGCTCTTGAAGACTTCGTCGAGCTCGCTTGCGCTGGTTGCCGCGTAATATTCGCCGTCGGTCATCTCCGCGATTTGTATGAGCGTTTCCTCGTCAATGCCGCGGCGGAAGTTTCCCCCGCCCCCGAAGGAACCACCTCCAAAAGAGCCTCCCGAAAACTGGCCATCGCAAAAGGCGAACGGAGCCCCTTCCGCCGTGCCAAACCCGATGGTATAGACCCGGATGCCCCGGTCCACGGCTTGCTGCGCGGCATCCAGTGGCCAGGGACCGGCATTGCTGGCGCCATCGGTCAGCAGCACGATGATGTGAGGGGCATACGTCCCGGGTAGAACCGGGTTGACCGTGCCTCCCACAAACGTAAGATCGCTCGGTGGGATGTTCTCGTCCACTTCGGCAATGGCATCCAGCGATTTGAGGATTCCACTGCCAATGGCGGTCCGGCGGGCGGTGGTCAAACCGCGAATGGCATTTTCCAGCGCATCCTTGTCACTGGTAGGGGTTTGGATGATCTCCGCAAAACCTGCAAACACTACGATCCCGATCTGGGTGTTTGCGCGCTGGTTGCGGATAAAAGACAGGGCTGCTTCTTCGGCAGCCAGAAGACGATTGGGCGCAATGTCAGTCGCACACATACTCCCGGAGACATCCATGGCCAGGATGATGGTCGCTTGATCGGAGGGGACAACCAGGCTTGCCATCGGGCGCCCCAGCGCGATTACCAGACTGGCAAGTGACAGCAAGAACAGCGCCATGGGTAGATGCCGCCGCCAGCGTGACTGCTGCGGGAGCGCCGCGCGCACCAGCGACAGACTCGAGTAACGGACCGCGTAACGCCGTCGCCGTCGCAATATCCAGATGTAGGCTGCAATAATAATGGGGATGAGCCCCAGTAGAAGTAGAAATCCGGGCCAAAGCAAATTCATTAGTACCTCTAAAATTTGAGAGAACAATCTAACTGTTTCGATTCAACCGGTGGTTGAGTAGTCCCGAACGACAGTGAGGGACGTATCGAAACCACCAGCTTCAAATGAATTTTCGTTGACTGGTTACCTGTTGGTTTCGATATGGCGGACAAGCATCGCCTACTCAACCAACGGTTTACCATCACGGCAGGCGGCTGAACCACACCAGCGAGAACGCGCCGCCGAGCAGCATCAGTACAAAACTGATGCCCGTAAAAATCGAGGTGATCTCTGTCTTTTCCGGCTTGACGATCACCTGCACATCCAGATTATCATAAATCTCGCGCAAGTCTTCTTCACTTTGTGCGTTGAAATACATCCCATCTGTCATGCTCGCAATCTGTTGCAGCATCGGCTCGTTGAGCTGCGTGAAAACCGTGAAACCGTTGACCGTCAGTGTGGTGCCCGCGGGGCTGCCCACGCCGATGGTGTACACGCGCACGCCCTGCTCGGCTGCCGTCTGCGCCGCCGCAAGCGGGTCAGGATCGGTGGTATTCTCACCATCGGTCAGCAGGACAATGGCTGCTGGGATGTACGTCCCATAGGGAACGGGGGTCGGCGTCGGGACGGACGTCAGGTCGTTTCCCGTAACCGGGATTTCACCCCGGTCGAAGGCAATTGCGTCGAGAGAAGCCAGAATCCCATTCCCGATCGAGGTGCCCAATTGCGGAGTCAGGCGGTCAATGGCCGCCAGGATCGCCTCCTGGTCTCTTGTTGGGGGCAGCACTGCAATACCGCCATCGCTGAAAGCGACCACGCCGATCCGGACGTTGCCCGGCTGACGCGCCACGAACTCACGCGCAGCGGCCTTGGCGGCTTCCATGCGCGTCGGTTGCATATCCTCGGCTGCCATGCTGCCGGAAACATCGAAGGAAAGAATGACGGTGCTTTCCAATCCCGGCAGGCTGACAACCGCGTTCGGGCGCGCCAGCGAGACCAGCAAAACCGTCAGGCCGGTCAGGAACAGGATCGGCGGGATATGCCGACGCCGGCCAATTCGCCCACCATGGGCATCCTGCACGAATCCCAGGCTGCCCATGTTCTCGAGGATCTTTTGCCGCCGCCGCTGGATGCCAGCATAGATAGCAATGAAAATTGGGACCAGCGACAGGCTTAACAGCATCACAGGCCAGGTAAAAGTCATCGTTGCTCAACTCACTTTGCGACGTTGTTGTCGCAGCCTGGCAAAACGCACGAGCGCGCGCACCAAATCCTCGCCCGTGGAGAGCGAGAGCGCATCCACCCCGGACAGCTTGAATGCCTCCGTTATCTCTGCTTCACGCTGCGCCGAGGCCTCCTGAAAACGCTGGCGGAACCCCCGGTCGTGCGTGTCGAGGTACATTTGTTCGCCTGTTTCTGCATCTTCGATCATGACCGTGCCGATATCCGGCAGTTCCTTTTCAAGCGGGTCCCACAGCCTGACGGCCAGGACCTCATGCCGCTGGTTGAGCAGCTTCAGCGGCCGCTCCCAACCCGGCTCGCAGATGAAATCCGAGACGACAAACACCAGCGAGCGCTGTTTGATCGCGTTCAAGCCACCCCGCAGCAGCGGCGTCAGGTCCGTGAAGGGCACACGCGACAGGCGTGGTTGCTTGAGCAGGTCGTTGACCAGCCGCAGCACCTGCATACGCCCACCTCGCGCCGGGATGGTATGCTCGATGCGGTTGCCGCCTGCGGCAAACATCGCCCCGACGCGGTTACCATGACGTGTCAACAGACGCGCCATGGTGGTCACGAAATCGATCAACAGTGCGCGTTTCTGGCAGCCGGCTGTGCCAAAATCCACCGAGGGACTCAAGTCGAGCAGGAACCAGGCTGAGATCTCCCGGTCCTCGACATATTGCCGGATGTAGGGCGTATCCAGACGCGCCGTGACGTTCCAGTCGATGTAACGGATATCGTCTTCTGGCTGGTATTCTCGCAGATCGGCAAAATCCACTCCATAGCCATAGAACAGGCTGCGGTAGTCGCCCTGCAAGAGGCCGTCCAGCCGCCGGACGACCTGCCAATCGAGGCGCTGCAAGATGCGCTCAGGAGTTGCTGCGGAAGTGGTCTGCATGCTCACGGAGAGGCACCACCGGGATCGGGATGCGGTCCAGAATCTTATTCAGCAAATCGTCAGCAGTCACATTGTCCGAGAGCGCTTCGTACGACAGGACCAGGCGGTGCCGGATTACATCGAGCGCCATGTCCAACACATCCTGTGGCAAGGCATAATTGCGTCCACGTACGAAAGCCAGCGCCCGCCCGGTCAGGATCAGGTTGATCGAAGCGCGCGGGCTGCCGCCGAACATGATGTAGTGCTCAATGTCTTGCAATCCGACAATTTTTGGATCACGGGTGGCGGTCACCATACGGACAGCGTACTCGATCAGCGCTGGGTCGACATACACCCTGTCGACCTGTGCCTGTAAAGCGACCAGGTCATCAGTGGTCAATACCTTCTGCACGGCCTGTAATGCGCTGGTCATGCGCTCGACGATCACGAATTCTTCGGTGGAATTGGGATAACCGACCAGCACCTTGAGCATGAAGCGGTCCACCTGCGCTTCCGGCAGCGGATAGGTGCCCTCGGTTTCGATCGGGTTCTGGGTCGCCAGCACCAGGAATGGATTCGGCACCTTGAAAGTCTCACGCCCGATGGTCACCTGTCGCTCCTGCATCACTTCGAGCAGCGCGCTCTGCACCTTGGCCGGGGCGCGGTTGATTTCGTCCGCGAGCAGCAGGTTGGTGAAGACCGGGCCCAGCGAGGTGTTGAACTCGCCCGTCTTCTGGTTGTAGATGCGAGTCCCGACCAGGTCAGCGGGAACAAGATCGGGCGTGAACTGGATGCGCTTGAACTCGCCGCCGATCGCGTCCGCCAGGGTCTTGATCGCCATGGTCTTCGCCAGCCCGGGCACGCCTTCCACCAGGATGTGTCCGCGCGCCAGCAGCGCCACGACCAGGCGTTCCAGCAGGTGATCCTGCCCGACGATGACTTTTTTCACCTCGTAAAGTACACGTTCCATCGGTTTGCGATTCTCTGAATCCATATTCTGGTTCATCAATTGTCTCCTTCGTAGAAATACTTTCACCCTGAGCGGAGCGATAGCGCAGTCGAAGGGTAGTTTTCACAAACCATTTGCGCTTCGACTACGGGCCTCATTCACATTCGGCCCTCCACTCAGCGAGGCATTATTTATGCTAATACGGTAGCGAGCCCATCCCACCGACCGCCACATTGATGGGCACGGCAAATCCAATCCCGACGAAGAAACTTTCCTCGGTTGGGTTGACGATGCCGGTAACAATCCCCACCACATGTCCATCGCGGTTCAACAGCGGGCCGCCCGAATTACCGGGATTGACCGCCGCGTCGATCTGAATCAGGCCTTCCAGCTGCTGGTCGCTGCCCTCCGGTTGGAAGGTGCGGTTGAAACCCGAAATCACGCCCGAACTCATCGAACCGTACAGGCCAAAGGGGTTGCCGACCGCATACGCCTCGTCTCCCACGCGCATCGCACCCGGGTTCCCCAGCACGGCCGGCACCAGGATTTCCGGAAGCAGGGAAGTCTGTAATACTGCAATATCGTTCTCCGCTTGCGCCAGGACTACTACAGCCTCCGATTTTGTGCCATCCGCAAATGTAACCATAATCTCATCAGCGCCCGCGACAACGTGCAGGCTGGTCAGGATTTCGCCGCTGGTGGTTACGATCACCCCGCTTCCCAGGCCGCTCCCGTACTCGCCCTCCCCCCCATCCCCCTTAGTCTGGATCAAGACCAGCGATGGTTGGATCACCTGGAAGACTTGTGACGAAAAAGCAGGGCGTGGCGTGGCGGAGGCCAGCGCCATTGCAACGGTATCGTTCACCTCGCGCGCTGTCATTTGACGTGGACCAGGGAAGAGAAGACTATAAAGTAGTATGGCTAGCAGCGCTGCCAGAATACCGCTAATGAACAGGGTTGCGCTCTTTACAAAATTTCGGATGCGTACCAGGCGATCCTGCCATCGCTCCGAACCGGAAGCGGACGGTTCATTCATTTAGCTGCCACCTCAAAAGTTCCATAAAGTTGAAAAACCAATTCACTAGGTCAAAGGCGCTTTCCCAACACATTGTATTGAATAATATAATTCTTTTTTCTTAGACCAAGATGAGAGGAATTGTACGAATTCCAAATGATTTGGGGGTATTTGCTTGATTTCTGGTTCGAAAAAGCGTACAATAAATTTGAATTATTGGATATAGTTTATCTGATTTACCACAAAACAGGAGAGCGAATGGATATTAGTGTTACCCACAAACAGGAACCTGTCCCGGTGACTGTGCTCCATGTTGCAGGCAAGGCAGATTCTGCCAGCGCCGAGGAACTTCAAAAGAAGGCCATGGAAGTAATCAATGACGGAGCCCGATATCTGATCTTTGATCTCAGTAAAGTGCCTTACATGAGCAGCGCCGGTCTGCGTGTCTTGCAGGAAGTATTCAACAAACTGCGATCTTTATCTTCCGAAGGAAACGACAAAAATACATATCGCCAGATTGCAGAAGGCACTTATCAATTCCCTCACTTGAAAATAGTGAACCCAACGCCGGAAGTTTTGGAAGTATTGAAGATGTCCGGCTTCGACATGCTGGTTTCCATCGAAAAGGATTTGAAGAAGGCGCTGGCTTTGATATAGTCTGCTCCCCTTCTCATTCCATAAACAATCCCGGTTCCTTGGAGAAACCGGGATTTTCAACAAAAGCATAGCCCACTCGATCAATCCAAGCGGGTTTTATTCGTTTTCCAAAGGCGTCATTTCAACTCTTCCAACTGTCTCACCAGCCCATCGACCGCATCGAACCCGCCCTGCCAGAAGGCTGCGGATTCGATATCGATGCCGGCTTCTCCTAAAATCTTTGCCGGTGCTTCCGAGCCGCCTGCCGACAAAATCTTGAGATATTTGGGTTTGAAGGCATCCCCCTCACGTTTAAACTGCTGGTAGAGAGAAAGCACTAGCAATTGTCCGAATGCATAGGCGTACACGTAAAATGGGGTGTGATAGATGTGTGGAATCGAGACCCACTCCCACTTGAACTCATCGCTCAACGCGAGCGAGTCTCCGAATTGCTCTTTCAGGTTTTCCATGTAGGCCGCTGCCAGTTCATCCACCGAAGCGTTCTGTACCACCATCTCGTGCGCCTGCTTCTCGAACAGCGCGAAATAGGACTGGCGCATAATGGTGGCGTAGGCATCGTCCACCTGCTTGAACAGGATATCACGCCGTACTTCATCGTCTTTCTCTTCGGCCAGCAAACGGTCGGTCAGCATCATCTCGCCGAAGGTGGAGGCCGTTTCCGCCAGCGGTAGAGACGAATGATATGTAAAAGTGCTGTGATGGCCGGCCAGCATCGAGTGAATGGCATGGCCAAGTTCGTGCGCCATGGTGGCTACATCCCGCGCGCGACCCTGGTAATTGAGCAGCACCCAGGGGGTCATCTCAGGGACAACAGACCAGCAAAAAGCCCCATCCCGTTTGCCTTTGCGAACTTCGCTGTCCATGTGGTCCTGATCGAAGACGCGCCGCGCCAAGTCTCCGACCTTCGGATCGAATTCACTGAACGAATCAAGCACCATCTGGGCTGCGGAGGCGAACTCGAACGGTTTCTCGGCCTTGGCCACAGGCGCATAAATGTCATACCGGCGCAGTTTCTGCATACCGAGTACTTTGGCCTTCATCTTGAAGTAACGCTGGAAAATGCCTGCGTTCTTGCGAGCCACGTCCAGCAACGTGTCCACTGCCTTGTCAGGGATGTCATTCCCAAGGTTGCGGACAGCGATCGGGCTGCTGAACTTGCGCAGGGTCAGGTTCTCGTTGCGCCAGTCACGCACGCGGGTCTGGTACATCTGCCCCAGGATGAGACCGTCATTCCCAAAGACCTTGTACAGTTCCCGGTAAGCTGAAGCGCGCAAGTCGGGGTCTGGACCCTGCACGTAGGTCATCAATTGACCACGGGTCAGCTCTTTGACCTCGCCTTCCACTTCGAGTTTGAATACATAACGGCTGGTAATGGTCGAATATAACGTAATCAACGCTTCGGAACCGGTTACGTTCTTCAGGTTGATGACCTTTTCTTCCGGTTCGCTGAGGGTATGCGGCTTGAAATGGCGCATCTCTTCGAGATAATAGCGGTAATCGCCGGAGGCATCCATCAAACGTCTGGCGTTTTCCTCGTCCAAGTCCTTCCACCACAGGCTGAAGAACAGAGTGCGGTTCTCCATATCCGCCAGGAATTGCTGTACGCGTGCCTGCAGGCTCTGCGCAGTCTGATCCTGCGTGTCGGCAGCAAAGGAGAGACCGGCAAAAGCATATAACTTGTGGGCCACGCGGGTCATCTCCTCCGAGGCGCGCACAATGTCCACAAAACGGTCAGCAGGCAGATCGGGAGTCAGATTCGCGCGCAATCCTTCGAAAGAGGTTACCTGCTCCTCGATCACATCGAAGGCCGATTCCAGTTCCGGGGTGTTGAAGCCAGGAAACAGATCTGCCAGGCTCCATTTGGTTTGGGTGAAAGTCATTGAGTTCTCCTATCATTATTTTTCATATCTGTTCAGATGATGCAAAAAGTTAGGCAAAAACAGTGTGCACAGGGGCGTACGCCCCCGCGCAAACCGATACAGGTTGAGCAATTACAAACTTATTGAATCGCGAGAAAGTGATTCTTCAGGGTGTAGTAGATATAATTTTGCCAGAGCGGAACGATTTCCGTTTGATCATAATCGTGGTCGGAGAACGTCTGGATGATCACCCGACCTTCATAACAAGTCGCCAGCACAGCCTCCTGATTGGACGGTTTCGCAGCCAGGCCCGCCAGCAGGGTGGCGTCCCCTCCACCACCCAGGCGGATCTGGTCGCCGGTCTGGTTGGCCCAGAAACGGTTGTAATGCAAAAGTGGCAGCACCGTGTTGGGTTCGTTGAAAACAGGATGATCTGGTACCCACCAATAGATGGAATCAGCCAACTGGTAATCCTTTTGATACCGGATGCCACACCCACTCAAAATCTTACTGATCGGACCGTTCGCCTCAGTATTGAGATACCAGATCTCCGCAATCAAGGCAGCTTTATCACGGATCAGCCGAGAATTGATCACATCCCAGAACTCGCCGGAGATCTTGTCTTTATCTTCAGCGCCGACGATGATCAGGTCCCATTTGGTGCCCGAATTCAGATATTCCATGAAATGGCCGCTGTAAGAGCCTGTATGCGTGTACGTCAACCCCAATCCATCCAGCGCATCGCGAATCCATAAGCCGATATTTCGCTCATCGGTGTTCTCGTACACCAGGATTTTGGCTGTTTTCATGAGATCTTCCACACTCGGGGTGGCCGTCGGCGGGATGGCGGTCGGCAAGGTGGTGTCTGTAGGCGGTGCAGGGGTCGGGTGAACGACAGGTGGTTGGGTAGGCTGCGCCTGGACCGCCAAAGCTGCCTGCGTCAATTGTAGGGACATGGCAGTGGCTTGATACTCAAGCGCGATCTTGGTCGGATCGAAAGCGGGCTGTGGTTCAACAGGCGCGCTCGTTGTAAGTGAACAAGCCAACACAAAAGTCAGCACAACGAGCAAAAAGAACGGTATTCCCCAATGTCTGGACAGGTGTGGCATCGTGCCCTCCTCTTCATCAATGTTAGACTATTCTATTTTTTCTCAACAGCGGGGAAGTGGGGTAGCCCCACACCCCGTTTTGTTGAAAGGATGCGCTAATTTCTCATCATCAGTACATCACGAAACAACTGGGAGAAACCCGAAAACAGGGGTGCGGACCGGGCGTGCGCCCGCTCCGCACCCCTGTTTTCGGATATTCTTTCAACTTTCGTGAAGTACTGATAATAGATTATATGGGCAATTTCCCTTGGGAAATCTTGCAGTTTATAGATTAAAACGGATGTGCACGATATCCCCATCCTTGACGGGATATTCCTTGCCTTCCAGCCGCAATTTGCCCTTGGCCTTGGCTTCGTTCATACCGCCCAACTCGACCAAATCAGCAAAGGTGACCACTTCTGCACGGATGAAGCCCTTTTGTAAATCGGTATGGATCTCGCCAGCCGCCTCATGCGCCGAGGCCCCACGCCGGGTGGTCCAGGCGCGCACTTCATCTTCGCCAACAGTGAAAAAGGATTGCAATTGCAGGAGATCATAGGATAGGCCGATCATCCTGCTCAGGCTGAGTTCCTGGATGCCATATTCTTCCATGAATATTGCTGCATCCTCAGGCGGGAGTTGAGCGATTTCCATTTCGAGCTTGCCCTGCAAGGCAACTGAGTTATGATCGAGAGCAACGTCCGGGGCAGCCTGCCCCTCACCCAGGTTGAAAACGGTCAGGATGGGTTTGCGGGTCAGCAAGCCGTAACTGGAAAGTTCCTTTACCTCATCAGGGGTCAATTCCAGCTTGCGCAGCGGTTCATTTTCGGACAAGGCGGCCTGCAAGCGTCCGAACAACGCCATTTGCCGTTCGACTATGGTCTTGTCCGAGCCGCCTTTACGGCGTTCGTCCGCCAATCGCTCCAGCTTGCGCTCGACTGCAATCAGGTCATTGAGCAACAGCTCACTCAGCATGGTATCCACATCACGCACCGGATCCACAGACCCGGCAGGGTGTGGGACCAATTCGCTTTCGAAGCAGCGCACGACGTGCAGGAAGCCGTCCATCTGCGCCAGTTGGTTGAGCAGTTGACCGGAGATGCCGCTCTTGGCCGCGCCGCCTTCCAACCCGGCGATGTCTGCATAGGTGACTTTTGCGTAGACGGTTTTCCTGGGTTTGAACATGCTAGAGAGCACATCCACCCGTGGGTCGGGAACATCCACCACTGCCGTGTGTACCTCGATCCGCCCGGCGCTGGCGGTCGTGGGCATGTTCCCTCTCGTGAGCGCGTTGAAGATGGTGGTCTTTCCGGATTGTGGTAAGCCGATAATTCCTAGTTTCATCTTGACCTTCGTCCTGGGAATGATTATACTAACAATACTTTCGTGGCGGCGGGTTGATCACCCGCCCTACACGCCGAAGTGGCGGAACAGGCAGACGCGCACGACTCAAAATCGTGTTCCTTCGGGAGTGTGGGTTCGATCCCCACCTTCGGCATTATACCCAGGTCGGTTGAAAATTGCGCTTTTTTTCGAGAAGGAATGCGCAATTTTCAACCGTGGGTATTATATAAACGGAATACAGGCTTTTCGGTAATGATACCGGGGAGTAGCGCCTGTCACGGAGGACTGACAGGACAGAGGATCGTCAAGACGGATGACATCCCGGTCCTCTGGTCGCATCACTGCGAACGCGAGACCGCTACAATATGGTCTTGCGTTTTTTTACCCCACCCCCTCCCATCCCCAAGGGAGGGACAGGAAAAGAGACATGAAACTCAATGTAATCTTTATCTTGATCGATTTAATGGTCTTGCTGGCTTACCCTCTCGTGTTTCTGTTTGGGAAAGTGCGCAAGATTCTAAAAATTAAGCGATAATAGGGTATATTTCCTTCGTTCCCAGGAGGCCATTATGCCCACGCTGAACGATATCCTGGGCGTTATTCTGGGTGGCGGACGCGGTACGCGTTTGTATCCGTTGACCAAGATGCGCTCCAAACCGGCTGTCCCGATTGCCGGAAAGTATCGCTTGATCGATATCCCCATCAGTAATTGTATTAACTCAGGCATCCATCGCATCGCCATTCTGACCCAGTTCAATTCCGTTTCCCTGCACCGCCACATCACCAATACCTATCACTTCGATTCGTTCCATACCGGCTGGGTGCAGATCCTGGCCGCCGAACAGACCATGGAAAGCGCGGGATGGTACCAGGGCACGGCAGATGCCGTCCGCAAGCAATTGTTCGAGATCCAGTCAACGGAAGCGGATTATGTCTTGATCCTGGCAGGCGACCATCTCTATCGCATGGACTATGCCGCCATGGCCGAGTACCACTGGGAGAAGAATGCCGATATAACGGTGGCAGTCCAGCCCGTCGCGAAAGGAGATGCGCCCCGGTTCGGGCTGTTGAAACGCGAGTCCGATGGTCTCATCTCCTCGTTTACCGAAAAGCCTAAAGACCCGAAAGTCCAGGAAAAATTCATCAGCCGGGAGGATCCGGAACGCCCGTTCCTGGGCTCGATGGGCATCTATCTTTTCAATACCCAGGTGCTGGTCGATCTGCTCAAATACCACCTGCGCCACGATGACTTTGGCGGCGATATCATCCCGGAAGCCATTCGCTCGCATGCAGTCTATGGTTTCGATTTCGATGGCTACTGGGAGGATATTGGAACGATCCGCTCCTTCTATGAAACAAATCTTACATTGACCGGTTCCACCCCGCCGTTCAATTTTTACGATCCCAGCGCACCCATTTACACCCATGCGCGTTTCCTGCCCGGTTCGGTAGTCGAGGACAGTGAGTTGGAGAATGTACTTCTAGCGGAAGGCTGCCGCATCCGGAAAGCGGAGATCAAGCACTCCATCCTGGGTGTGCGCAGCCAGGTTGCAGTCGGCGCCTGCATCAAAGACAGCATCCTCATGGGCGCAGACTACTTCGATGTGGAGTCGATCCCTCATGACATTCCGCTCGGGATTGGGCCGAACTGCCACGTAGAAGGCGCCATCCTGGATAAAAATGTGCGCTTGGGCGCAGGCGTGGTGATCAAACCCTTCCCGCGCGATAAGGACCTGGACCGGGAAACCTGGTTCGTGCGCGATGGCATCGTCGTCATCCCCAAAAATACCGCGATCGCGCCCGGTACAAAGATCGCGCCCAAAGATTAGTTCAAGATTGTAGGGTGTGGGGAGATTCCGACAAGCACAGCATGCCAGGAGGCAAAGTCGATAGGGACGTCTTCTGCCTCTACGAATTTATTGAGAACGTTTTCCTGTGGACGGGGGAGTACCCCAGGCGTACCAACGCGGACCGATGAGCCTGTGTGCCATACCCTTTGTTTTTTCCAAACCCGTAGCCGGGATACTGTTCATCGAAAGCGCACATTAAAAGGTCCCGGCTCGTCTTTGCCAGCACGGACGCAGCAGCAATACTGAGGGATGCTTGGTCGCCTCTGACGATGGATGTCTGCGGCAACAGGGCTTCAGGCAATTCGAGACGGAAATCGAGCAAGAGATAATCAGGCCTGACCGTAAGATTTTCCAACGCACGTGTAGCAGCCAGGCGTGTTGCCCGGACAATCCCTAATCGATCGATCTCCTCAGCCGAAGAGTAGTCCACCCCCCAGGCCAGCGCAACTGATTTGATACGCGCAGCCCAGGTCTGGCGTTGCCGGGGAGTCATCTGCTTGGAATCGCGCACACCGGTCAACGTCCATGGTAGCTGCGGATCGGGAGGCAAGATCACCGCTCCCACGGCTACTGGTCCAGCCAATGCGCCGCGCCCGGCCTCATCGAAACCGGCGATATGGGTCAGCCCGCTTTGCCACAGGGCCTGCTCGAAATTCAGGCTGGGGGGATCATTTTTTCGGGGCATACAAACCGCGCCGCGCATTCCGGCGGATGACAAGCAAATCTTTCACCAGGGCCAGGGTGTCCTGAAACAGGTTTATGCGACTCTCGACACTGTAATACCAGTGGATGGGGATTTCGACAATTCGATATCCGCGCAGGCGCGCGATGAAGAGGATTTCCGGGTCGAATGAGATGCCATTGAAGGTCTGGTATCGAAAAACATCCTCTGCAATCTCAGCGCGAAAACATTTGAAGCCACATTGTGTATCATGCAAACCGGGCAGGGCTAACAAACGGATGAGCAGATTTATCCCCCGTCCGCCCCAATGACGGTAGCTCGGCTCATGGTAACGCACTGCGCCGGGAGCTTCACGTGAGCCAATCGCGATATCAAAATCCACAAGTTTTGGCGGAAGAAAATGATTCAATTCGGTGATCGGCATGGAGAGGTCGGCATCGCACAGAAAACGATACTCCCCCCGTGCTTCCAGCATGCCCCGTTTAACAGCGCTTCCTTTCCCGCGTTGCCCTTCCTTAAACGCATACAAATTTTCGAAACGCCCGGCGTATTCCTGCGCGATTTCATATGTTCCATCACTGCTGCCATTCTCGACCACCAAGATCTCAGAGGTATAGCTTTGTTCCTTTAGAAACGCAAAAATCTGCTCCAACGTGTGGGGCAGACGGTTTTCCTCATTATAGGCAGGAATGACGATGGAGAGAAAGGGAGCTGTCAAGGAAGGAATACTACGAATTTAGGAAGAAAATCAACGCGAGGCCAATCAACACGCAAATTTCGACCAGGACCATCCCCGCCAGGAATAATAGTTGTGGAAGGGTCATGCCCAAGATGCGCTTCTTCGCGGGCTGCCTGGGTGGGACAGGAGTAGCTGGACCAGGCTTAACTGGTTGAGGTGTTTTTTGGTTCTCCTCTTCTTCGAAGGCAAACCCAATCTCGGCAGGGTTGAGAGACTCGGTTTTTCCGGCGGCGCGCGAGATGGAACTTGGACGTGAACCGCCCAGCTCATCCTTGGATTTTGCAGCGGTTTCCGCCTGCTCCTCCTTCTTCGCCGGACGTGGGTTGACGATGCGATCCGCCAGTTCATAGGCAGTTTCAATCGTAAAGACCGGAGCAGCGCCCTCCAGCGAGGCAGCCCAGCGCTCCAGGGCATCCAAAAGGACAATGCGTACAACCGGCTGCAACGCCTCAATGTGAAATCCGGGATTGGCTGCCAGGATCACAGGCTCGACCGGTTTGGGCAGTTTCACGCCCTGGCGTTCGATAAACGCCTGCAATGCTCGTGCCAGCAGTTGCGTGCGGGTTTGCAAATTGACGCGGGCCGGTTTGAAATTTATCCCAAAGACCTGGCCCCAGCCATCGTATCTGGCCTGATATGTGCCGCGCACATGGGTGACATATACCGCATAGATCCCTGCAGGGCCTACCACCGAGAGAGGGATCGTAATTCCACTCGCACCCAGCGTTTGGTTACGGATCACCGTATACCCCTTTCCCAGCACGCGCGACAGGTGTGCGAGCACCGTCTTCTGGGCTTCCAATTCGGGATACCACTCGAACCCATATCTAAGCGTGCCTTGCAGGCGTTGAATGATTCCTAATTCGCCTTTTTCATCCAAGAGAGGGGTTTGATCAATTACTTTCATCGGAAGCAGGCCTCAAGTCCGGTTCGATGCGGATGCTAAAAAAACGGGGTCTCCTCGAGTGTATCCCGCTGGGGGGTGTCATCGCGGGTGGTCAGGTAGTCCTTACCGTTCTGACTGATAAGTCTTACCGGCTTGCCATATTCGAATGTGCTGGCTAAAAACTCCTTGCGTTGGCCGGTGGTGAATTTTTTGCCTCTTTTGAGCTGCTCCACCAGGGTATCCCGGTCGAGCAACACACGATCCGAATACGTGACGCCACGCAACACATAAGCACGTACCAGAGCAATTTGCCCCTTACGGTTGTAACGAACAGCCTCGATCACTCCATCGATTTTCTTTGCCATACAGCCCTCCACGTTTATTTTAGCACAAAGGTGACGGTCGCATTCAGGAAGACCATCACCTCTTAGTCGGGGTGGCCGGACTTGCCTGTTCCCGCAATGGGAAAACCGCCGACCACAAGAATCGGCGGTTTCCTGGTCGGGGTGGGCGGACTTGCTTGTTCCCTCAATGGGAAAACCGCCGACCACAAGAATCGGCGGTTTTACTGGTCGGGGTGGGCGGACTTGAACCGCCGACCCCCGCGTCCCAAACGCGGTGCGCTGCCAACTGCGCTACACCCCGAGCGAGGCGAGTATAATGCGAAGATTGTATAATCGTCAAGCAGATTGGACATCATGATACACCTGCGCCGAACCCTTTTCCTCATTCCGCTCCTCGCCGGATTTTGGGCCTGCACACCGCCGAACGAGCCTGCTCCTACCCCGACAGCGATTTCCATCACTCCCACGTTTACGCCTACAGTGCTGCCGCCCACGCCTACCCCAACTGTGACCCCTCTCAGCTGCCTGGCCCAACCGGGACGTGTTGAGAAGGGTGCAGTACAGGAGACCAAGCCGCCACAGGAATACTTGATCTACCTGCCACCCTGCTACGACGAAAAGCCCGATCTGCGCTATCCAGTTTTATATCTGCTGCACGGACAAACTTATACCGACGACCAGTGGGTACGGCTTGGCGCGGTCGAGGTGATGGACAAATTGCTCCTGAAAAACGAGGCCTCCCCTTTCATTATCGTCTTCCCCGATGACCGGTACTGGAACGTGCAGGCCGGTCCCGGTTTTGGCCAGCGCCTGGTGGACCATCTAGTACCAACCATCGACCGGACCTACCGCACCCTCGCCGACCGCGAGCACCGCGCCATCGGCGGCATGTCGCGTGGAGCAGGCTGGGCGTTGCGACTTGGCTTACAACGCTGGAATCTCTTCGGAACATTGGGCTTGCACTCCCTGGCCGCTTTTGCAGATGACCGGCCGTTTTTGGGGGCCTGGCTGGAAGCCATTCCACCTGAAGCCTGGCCTAATATCTTCATCGATACAGGTGAGAGTGATTCGGAATTGGGCTTCAACTCCCTGTTCGAGAGCATGCTGACAGAGTTCGGCATCCCGCATGAATGGCACCTGTACCCCGGCGCACATGACGAAGCATATTGGAGCGCACACGTCGAAGAATACCTGCGCTGGTACGCTGAAGTGTGGGCCGAGCAGGCAGAAGGACAATAGCAGGTATAATTTCGCCATGCCACTCTCCTTGCAGGAAGTCGAACACATTGCCAAACTGGCACGTCTGGAATTAAGCGACGAGCAAAAAGCGCTCTATCGCGAACAATTGGAGGCCATTCTCGACCATGTTGCCAGGTTGCAGGAATTGGACACAACGGATGTGCCGCCGACGGCCAGCGTCTCGGTGGGGCAAACACTGCCACTGCTGCGCGCGGATGAGCCGCGTCCCGGCCTGGTTAGAGATGACTTGCTGAAAAATGCCCCAATGCAAGAGGACGGACAATTCAAAATCCCGCCAGTGTTCGAATAGCAGTTGAGCTGTCGTCCGAAGTGGAGCAAAACTGTACTTTATGCCAACATTAAACGACCTCAGTTTGCAAGAAATGCAAGCCAGCCTGCGCGAGGGTCAATTCTCCAGCCGCGAGCTGGTGCAGGCCGTGCTGGAACGGATCGTCACCCTGGAACCGTCATTGCATGCGTTCCTGTATCTTGCGGCAGACTCTGCTTTGCAGCAGGCTGAGGAAACGGATAGGCAACGGACTGCGGGCGACGAACGACAATTACCCCTGGAAGGCATCCCGGTTGCCATCAAGGATGTGCTGACGGTCGCTGGTATGCCTGCCACTGCGGGTTCGAAAATCCTTGAAGGCTTTTTACCGCCCTACACCGCCACGGCCGTAAAAAGGTTGCAGGATGCCGGCGCGATCGTGATTGGCAAAACCAACACAGACGAGTTTGCGATGGGCTCTTCGACCGAGAATTCGGCTTATGGCGTGACGCACAACCCCTGGGACTTGCACCGTGTGCCGGGCGGCTCCTCGGGCGGGTCGGCGGCGGCAGTGGCGGCACGGCTGGTTCCTGCGGCGTTGGGCACGGATACGGGCGGCTCGGTGCGTCAGCCGGCATCCTTCTGCGGCGTGACCGGGCTGAAGCCAACCTACGGTCGCGTTTCGCGCTACGGCTTGATCGCTTTCGGTTCGTCGCTGGATTGCGTGGGCGCGTTCGGACGCTCGGCGGAAGATGTCGCAATCATCTTCGAAATCATGGCCGGGCATGACCCGTTGGATGCCACCTCGGCAGAGACCAACCTTTCCGGGCAGATGCTGAGCTTGCTCACCCCGGGCGAGCGGAGCGGGCCGGGGTCGAAGCAGCAATTGCAGGATGGCGGTCTACAAGGATTAAGCATCGGCGTCCCACAGGAATATTTCATCGAAGGCATGCAGGCCGAAGTCCAGGAAAAGACGCGGGCGGCCATCGCGCAGTTGCAGGACCTGGGCGCGGAACTTCATGAGATCAGCCTGCCGCATACCGAATACGCGTTGCCTGTTTATTACATTCTGGCTCCGGCGGAGGCGTCTGCGAATCTGGCGCGCTTCGACGGCGTGCGTTACGGTCCGCGCGCGGAGGCCGATTCACTTTGGGACGTGTTCTTCAAGACGCGCGGCAAGAAGTTCGGCGCAGAAGTAACCCGGCGCATCATGCTGGGAACGTATGCGCTTTCGGCCGGCTACTACGAGGCCTATTACGGACAGGCGCAAAAGGTGCGCACGCTCATCAAACGGGACTTCGAAACTGCGTTCGAGCAAGTGGACTTGATCGCCTGCCCGTCCACGCCGAGCACGGCCTTCGAGATCGGCGCACACCAGGATGATCCATGGGCAATGTACCTGGAGGATATCTTTACCCTGCCAGCCAGTCTGGCTGGCGTGCCGGGAATTTCCTTCCCGGTGGGCTTTGATAGCCAGGGACTGCCAATTGGGATGCAACTGCTCGCGCCGCATTTTCGCGAAGATTTGTTATTCCAGGCGACCCACGCTTACCAGGGGGCTACAGCCTGGCATAAAAGCAAACCGGAGATTTAAGGGTACAAACTATGACCTTTGCAATTGTCCTCGTTGGCTGGATTCTCTCGCTCTGCCTGCATGAATTTTCGCATGCGCTGGTGGCCTACCTGGGCGGCGACTGGACGGTGCGCGATAAAGGTTACTTGACTTTCAATCCGCTCAAGTACACGCATCCGGTCTATTCCTTGCTGCTGCCCCTGCTCTTCCTGGTAATGGGCGGGATTGGCTTGCCCGGCGGCGCGGTCTATATCGAGACCTGGCGCCTGCGCAGCAGGAACTGGCGCACTGCTGTATCGCTAGCGGGACCGCTCTCGAACCTGCTGCTGGCTCTCATCCTGGCCCTGTTCCTGCGCCTGGCTCCGGTCAACTTTTCGGGCGTCTGGCCGGGGCTGGCATTCCTGTCCCTGTTGCAGGTGACAGCCGTGGTGTTCAATCTCATCCCTGTGCCACCCTTCGATGGGTACAACGCCATCGAACCACACTTGGACGAAACCACGCGCATGAAATTCGAACAGACGCGGGGAGCTTTCATCTGGATCGTCTTCCTGCTCCTATGGTTCGTCCCACTGGTGAGTAACATGTTCTGGGGTCTGATCTTTTTCATCAGCCGCATGCTCGGCATCCCGCTCGAATTGGCAGCCTTGGGATTGGATCAATTCCTGTTTTGGCGATAAACTTACCCTCTTGCTGAAACAGGCGGGAATGTCGTATGGGTGAATCTCTGTAATTGTGAGCACAAATTGTTCGCACGCTATATCTTGCATCCAACTTCGGGTAACCGCCATATGTAGGCCTATGTTTGTGCCATCGTCTGCAAATGGAAATATCCTGTTACAGATCATGCGCCACATATTGGGATTGCAGACGAGATTCAGACCCATATCTGGCGGATCACAGTTTGCGAGATGCACCTATGTGACATTGTCAAGTTAGGATGATGGTCATGAAAAATCTTCCCTTTTCCAACAAAATCGCCTTAGTAACCGGCTCCGGTCGTGGGATCGGGCGCGCGATTGCATTGTACTTTGCCCAAAACGGCGCGGACGTGGTCATTGACTACTTCCGTAACCGCATCCCTGCCGAAGGAACAGCCCACGAGATCGAGAAACTGGGAAAACACGCCCTGCTCGTCAAAGCGGACGTGGGTGACCTGGATGATCTTAAGCGATTATTCGATGAAACGGAAAAAGAATTCGGCGGGCTGGACATCTTCGTTCATAACGCAGCTTCAGGTTATAACCGCCCGGTCATGGAGCAGAAACCCAAGGGTTGGGATTGGACGATGAACATCAATGCGCGCAGTTTGCTGTTTGGAGCGCAGCAGGCCGTCCCGTTGATGGAGAGGCGCGGCGGAGGTTACATCGTCAGCGTGTCGAGCGCTGGCGCCACGCGCGTCCTGCCAGATTATGTGGTCGTCGGTGCCAGCAAGGCCGCCCTGGAAGCGCTGACCCGCTACCTGGCGGTCGAGCTTGCACCCAAGAATATCATCGTCAACGCTGTTTCTCCCGGCGTGGTCGAAACGGATGCGCTGCACCATTTTGCCTCCATGGGCGGGCAGGAAAACATTCTGAACAAATTCATCGAAATGGTCCCGGCTGGCAGGCTGGTCCAACCCGAGGAAGTGGCGCAGGTGGTTGGGTTCCTATGCACGCCTGCTGCGGCCATGATCCGCGGACAGACGATTATCGTGGACGGTGGGTACACACTGCCGATCAAATAGCCACCGAGCAAGTCTAATATTTCAGGCGGAAGGAGCTGGCCACCCGGTCGAACACGGGCAGCCAGGTATCGAATTCTTCGAGACTCGACCTGCCGCTGATAACCCAGAGATTAGCTTCATCAGTAATGACATACTCGGCAAAACGAACGACCAATCCGTTCAGATTGGCTTCCAGCAGAATGCGCCGTGCTTGAAAATTCCCGATCACAAATTCCCGGCGTTCGAACACCTGGAATCCCTGCAATCCAGAACCGTACACCTCGTCAATGTACTCATCCAGGGTTAGAGTGGGTAGTACATCAGCTTTTACGATAATGTAGGTGCCATATGTGACGGTTTCCGGCTGGGGGAAATCGAACCAGAATCGGTAATCGAACGAATCATTTTCCAGCCCGGCAGCAAGGACTTCGAAGCCCTGTCCTCTGTAAAAGTCGATGCGTTCCTGACGTGTGGCAGCAATATTAGCAGACGCAACGAATTGAGGTGGCACCCATACTTCGATTGTCGTAGCAGAATACTGCTTCCAATCAGTTGGAATCCCATATTCCCCAAGAACAAGGGTGGGCGTCGGAGTCATGCCCAATTCTTCTGATTCTTCGACCAATCCAGGTGGAACCGTCAGCAGGATGGGTGTAGGCGGGATGGGGCTCGGGAGGATAGACAGACCACTGGGCATCGCAGGGCTGCTGATGAGGACAAAGCTCCCGAAAATTACCCCGATGGCAGCCAGGGCAAGACAACCCAGGATTAATAATTGGGTCAGCGTCATACCAAAAATGCGTCTCTTCCGTGTTTTACTCATATCATCCCTCACTCTTGTCTCTATTTCTGGATCAAAATTGCGCGTGCCGGAGCACCTTCCACGCCAAGCAATTTTAGCGGCAGGCAGTAAAGATCGTAGAAACCACGCGGTACAGCGGACAAATCTAGACCTTCGACGACCACCACACCGGCCTGGAGTAATATCCGGTGGGTCGGCACCGAGTCATCATATGGGGCAACAGACAGATAGTCCACACCCAGGAGTTGGATACCACGCCCCACCAGCCATTCCGCGCCATCTGCAGTGACAGCTACAAAATCTTCCCGGAAGCGGGTCTCACCGTGCGACCAGAAACGGGAGTTGCTCGTCCCAAATAAAATACGTTTCGCCTGTGCCGGCAATGACATCCCGTCCAGGGCATCAGCAGTGATAGCTTCCACGCCATCTGGCAACTGGACGACATAGCAGGGACCGGTCAACACATCCAGTGGCAGGCTCTCGACAGTACGCCCGTCGTTCAGGAAATGATGCGGCGCATCGACATGCGTGCCGATATGCACACTTGCGCTCAAGCGTGAAATGTTGGCATCGGCACCTTGATCCATCGATTCGAACTGTTCCAATACAATTGGCGGATCCCCCGGCCAGACGGGTAATCCGGAAGAAATGGAGAGCGAAATATCAAATATTTTCATCGCACGCTCCTTATGGAATACCTCTTGACAATATCATATTCTCCATAAAAGCTCCGAAAATGGGGGTACGGCGGGGCGAATGCCCCGCCGCACCCCCACGGGACATTTTTGAAATATGACATTGTCAAACGATCCAACCAGCGGATTTTCCTACCAGCCACTGGCTGCAAACATCCTTTCCAAAATTTCAATGCGCTCCTCCGTACGCATCGGGCGCGGGCGGGCAAAATCTTCCAGCATGGCGGTGACCAGTTCCGTGCTGATATAACGCCCTTCGTAAAAGACATGCCGGTCCAGGAACTCGCGTCGGGAAGGGCCGTCCATCTGGTCGAAGAACAGGTTGCCCAGTCCATAGTGTATAAAGGCACCATCGTAAAACTCCATGGCCTGCGGGATATGCGCCTGGCTGCCATTCACGATGGTCGCGCCGGCCTCTGCAATGGTGCGAAAATCGTTGACGTGTTGTTCCGTGGGAACAGGTTCATAGTATTCGACATACTGAAAAGTGGCAATCACGATATAGCCCTTTTCGGTCAGGCTGGCGATCTCCGCTTTCATCCACGCATAATCGTCGCAGGGAGCCGCGCCCGGTTCTGTCTCGGTAGCCCAGGCAAAACCAGGTCCGACCGGGTTGCAACCGATGAAGGCAAAACGGTTGCCGTTATGCGTCAGCAACGCAGGTTTACGCGCATCTTCCAAATTTGCGCCGCCGCCGTAATACGGCCACTGTTTTTCCTTGTACATCTCCAAGGTCTGCAAGGTGGCCACGGAGCCATAATCCTGGAAATGGTTTCCGGTCAGTTCCACCACATCCGTACCAACCATGTCCAACAGCTCGATATATTTCGGGTTGCTGCAAAACACCAGACCCTTCTGCCGGGGATCGGGATAGGGACAGCCCGTGTAAAACGGGACTTCGTTGCTGATGTGCGTGATGTCCGCGGCTTTGAGCGTGTCCCCAATATTCCAGGCCGGGTAATCCAGGCCGACGATTTCCATGCGAACCGCCAGGGCGCGCACCAATGCTGTAACGCCGGTCATCAGCACCACGGTCAGCCTGGATGGGTCGCGGTTCGTGGCTGGCAGGTCGAACGACGCAGCCTGATTTCCAATCAGTGAAAAATCGATTTTGAGAGGATAGGTCGACACATCGAAATCATTACGGACCGGAGATTGTTTATCGACCGTCAGGACTTTCAATTTAGGGTCGAGCGACTCGAACGGGACGATTCCCCAGGCGGGTTGGTTCTGCCACAGGGCATCGACCAGTTCTTCAGCAGGCACGGTCTTGACCGCCCCTGAACCTGCTTCGCCGAAAAGGGCGGTGAACGCACTGCGGGTGGATTCCGTCATCCATAACGGCGACCCGGGCATCGGTCCTGATGACGATGCGGTCCAGGCAACTTCAAGTTCAGCCAGAGCCACCCCATCCATGACCGTCGGGAAAGGCGCTACGAGCGCATAGATCCAGGTGGAGCGTTTTGCGTCTACGGGGGAAGCCAATCCCAGTTGCAGGCTGGCCACAGAGGTGCTCCCGGCGGCGGGCAGATTCCAGGCAAGCGCCGTTTTCCGTAAAGCATCCGGCACAGACGGATCGATCCACAACGGGTAGGGCAAAGGGGTAATCGTTGGCGTTGTGGTCGGAATTTGGGGAACAGCTTGCGTAGCTGTGGCAGTTGGGAGGGGAGAGGAGATTGCTATGGGCGAATAAACGATGGCAGGCTGGGGCGTGGAAAAACCCCGCAACGGGATTTCCAAAGATGGCAATTGGATGCCAACCGGACCGGCGTCTTCCGACCGGGGCAGGCAGGAGACCAGCAAGGCGGTCAGGAGCAGCCACATAAGGGACTTGTGGATCAATCGGCGCATGGCATTATGGCACGGGGGTGATCGTCGTGAACGGCTTTGGCAGCGTCATCGGCGTGAGCGTAACGGTGGCTTGTGGCGTCGGTGTAGGGATGCGTTCGCCCCATCCGCTGTGATAAAAGTACTCGTTCAGGAAACTGGCGCGTTCTGCGGGCGTCATCAGGCGCGGCCGGGAATAGTCTACCAGCATCGTCGTCAACAGTTCGACGCTGATAAGCTCACCATCATAGATAACATAGCGATCGATGAACTCGCGGCGGATACCAGGGTAATAAGGAATATCACCCATCTGGTCGAAGAACAGGTTGCCCAGTCCATAATGAATGAACGAATCGTTGTAGAACTCCATCATTTGGGCGAAGTGCGCCTGGCTGCCACTAACGATTGAAGCGCCTGCGTCGGCAACGCGATGGAAATCTTCCAACTGGTCGGGGCGGGCTTCTGGTGAATAGTATTCCTGGTGCTGGAAGGTGGCAATCACCAGGTAACCCTGCGCTTTCAGATTCTCGATCGTCTCCACGAGGTACTGGTGGCTGCACGGAGCCGCGCCGGGTTTGGTCTCGGTCGCGACCGGCGGTTTACCCAAATCGACCGGATTGCAGCCGATGAAGGCAATCTTGTTGCCGTTGTGCTCCAGGGTCAGGGGCTTGCGGGCATCTTCCAGGTCTGCGCCGCCGCCATAGTAAGGAATGCCATTCTGTCGATAGATGTCAAGTGTTTCCAGCATCGCGCCGGGACCGTAATCGGCAAAGTGGTTGCCGGTCAACTCGACCACATCCGTTCCCACATCCTTGAGCAATTCGATGTATTTCGGGTCGCTGCAAAAGACCAGTTTCATGCGGCTGGGATTGGGAAAGTCACAGCCGGTGTAGAAGGGGATTTCATTGCTGATATGCGTGAGGTCGGCGGCGCGCATGAACTCGCGGACGTCACGAGCGGGATAGGTTACACCCTTGGTTTCCATCGTGTAAGCCGTGGCACGGACCAGCGCGGTCACTCCGGTCAGGATGACCATGGTCATGCGGGATGGCTCCCGGTTGGTAGCGGGTAAGGTCAGGCGGAGCGTGGTCGGTTCCCGGTCGCGGCTGTGCAACGCGAACTCTGCTGCCAGGGGATAAGAGGCAACATCGAAATCTTTGTGAACAGGAGACTGTCCATTAACCGTCAATACTTTCAACTTCGGTTCCAAATTTTCGAATGGTACCATGCCCCAGGCGGGTTTATTCTGCCAGAGGACATCGACCAGTTTGTCGTCCGATACTGTACGCACGGCTCCGGCAGCCGGTTTGCCCCATAGCGCGGTGAAAACTGCCAGCGTGGAGTCTGTCATCCACAATGGCAAGCTGGCAAAGGTCTCGCACTGCGCGCAGATGGGGGATGGGATTGATGAACCTTCCCAGACGGCTTTCAACTCATCGAGTGTTATCCCATCCGTGACCGTTGGGAAAGGCGCAACCAGCGCATAGACCCAGATCGTTTTAGAAACAATTAAGGATTCATCCCCCACAGAGACCAGGTCCAGGTGCAATTTCGCCGATTCGGGATTGCTTTTGACTGGAATGCCCCAAGCCTTCGCTTCCGATACCAGCGCATCTGGCACTTCAGGCGCCAGGTAAAGCGATAATGGTCCAGGAGTCGGAGTTTTGGTGGGTGACGATTGCCCCGCAATCAGGGAACGGGAAACAGGTCTTGGCTCTGGCCCGCCGGGCGCGCAGGAAGCCAGGATGACAACCAAAAGCAGAATGGCTGAAACAAGAATGCGGTTTGTCATCAGGAGTTTTTCTCACGGACTTGGGAACAAGACAAGAGGTTCTCTCGTCCTACGGGCACAAGGTAACCAAGTTTATGGCCTGATCTCGAGCTTTGCCAACGTGAATTGTGCCAGGGCATCCTCGTCGATTGTTACACCCAGACCGGGAGCCGTAGGCACGTCGATGGTGCTATCGAGGTTCAGGGTAAAACGCTCATGCGTGATGTCACGTGCAAAATAACGGTCGGAGGCCGAAATATCGCCAGGCAGGGTAAAACCGGGCAGCGACGCAATCGCCAGGTTGGAAGCACGTCCCACGCCGGTCTCCAGCATACCACCGCACCAGACCGGCATGCCCTGCGCACGGCACATCGCATGGATTTCCAAACCCTGGCTCAGGCCGCCGACCCGCCCTGGCTTGATATTGATGATGCGGCAGGCTTCCATCTCGATGGCATAGCGGGCGTGCCGCGGCGAGACGATGCTTTCATCCAGGCAGATGGGCGTTTTGAATCGGGATTGCATTTTTCGATGATCCCAGATGTCATCTTCGAAGAGCGGCTGTTCGATAAGCAATAAATTCAATTCATCCAAAGGTTGCAATGCCTCGCTGGTTTCCAACGAGTAGGCCGAGTTAGCGTCCACCTGGAGACGGATGTGCGGGAAAGCCTCCCTCACTGCGGATGCATCCTCGACATCGCGCCCGGGTTTGATCTTGATCTTGAGACGGTTGTAACCCTGGCTGACATACCCTTCTGCGGTGCGCACCAGGGCTGAGGCTGATTCCTGAATGCCAATCGAAACCCCCACTTCGACCTTATCCCGCTCGCCCCCGAACATCTGCTTGAGCGAATTACCATCACGCTTGCCAATCAAATCCCAAAGCGCCATCTCGACGCCCGCCTTCGCCAGATGGTGCCCGCGGATGCCAGCCACGCGGCGCTGGAAATCTGCCGCGTCTACGACATCCTGGCCTAAAATCAAAGGAACTACGAAGTCCTTCAGGATATGCCAGGCCGTGCCAGTTGTCTCATAGTTGTAGCCGGGGTCGCGTTCTACAGCGGATTCGCCGTAACCGGTCACCCCCTCCGCGTGCAACTCAATCAGGATGCATTCTTTGTGGTCGATGCTGCCAAAGGAGGTGGCAAAAGGAGTGACGAGGGGTAATCGAAGGTGGTAGAGCGTACATGCATCGATTCTCATGATTCTTCCGCTTTCACTTCCCCATCCTCATCCCCAATGCCCAATTCCTTCAGTGCCTCCTCCATGCTGACCAAGGTCTCGCGGCGCATACCAGGCGCGGGCGTGCCGCAATACGGACACAGGTTCCAGGACAATTCCATCAACCTGCCACATTCGTTGCAAGCCTTTTTCAGTTTGGTGTGACAGTTCGGGCAAACCTGCCAGTCATCCTTGATGCGACGCTCACAACCGGGGCAAAGCGGCAAATCTTCGAGGGCTTGCAATAACGCTTCCTCTTCCAATGTGCGCTGATACTCTTCCTCCAACGTGCGCTGTGGGCGCAAGATGAGATAGACCAGCACACCTGGCAGATTCAGCACCGCCACCAGCAACGTCGACAGGATATGTACCAACGGGTCACGGGCACGGGCGCGAATGTCGCGATAGGTCCAAATGATCAGAGCGATCCACAGGGCGGCAAGAAAAGCCCCCCCGAAACCGGTCAGGATCAAAAGCAGGTTGCTCAGGAAAGTCGGGTCGAAAGTCATGATTTCTCCTTAGTCAATTCTACCCGTCACCGCCCTGCCAGACAATACTACAGCTTTTTGGAAATTCCGTGATTGACACCCGGCTTTGCCGGGAGAACCAATCCTACTTACGGATTCTTCCAGACAAAATACCAGTCCGTGCCCTCCTGGCGGGATTCAGACGTTTCCCCGATCACCTGGTAGAAGGTCACACCCGGTTTCAAGTAGACCGGTGCACCCAGAGAGGAGGTCAGCAGGATGGGCTGGTCGAGTTGGACACGATTCCAGGTGGCCTCGACCACAATCCCGTCCCGGAAAACATAGGCATCGCCTGAACCGTACATGTCGATGTGGTAGACCTCGTCCTCCTCCTCGAACTTGTTGGCAAAGCGATGCTGTACAAAGAGCACGACCACATTGTCAGCCATGATCGGTTGATTCGTCAGCGCATCCGTCAAGGGGGCATAGGAGGCGGTCTTCCCTTTTTTCTGGCTGTCCACTTCCTGGTAACGCTGGTAACGGTTTTCTTTTGGCAGGTAACGCCAGTAATTGTAATCGTCCAACGAGTACTGCGTATAAATCCGCTCTGCAATAAGGTCTGACCTGGGAGCTAGGTTGCTAAAAAAGCCACTACGCACTGGGGGACGATCATTGTCCACGCTTTGACGTTTGGCAATACAATCCTTGAATTTGACCGTATTGAAAAAGATATTGTTATACGTATCGCGGGTCGTCGGTCCAACCAAAAAAGGCGGACAAGCACCCTTACCCGGCACCACCAGATAATTTCTCAGATCGCTGTCTGTATAATAGTCATACACACGAGGGTCTGCATATTTGAAGACGAAAAATGCCTGGTACATGCGCGCAATATGTTCATCGAAAAACCGTCCTGAACGGACAGGGCCAACCATCGCGGCGTCGTTGCCATAAAAAATTGCAATGAACCGCGTCAGGCCATCCTCGATGTAATACTCGTAAACCACATCTGCCAGGGAGAGCCCGGATTGAGGCCGGACATAGCGCGGGAATTGTGTAATTTTGACCGCAATGGGTCGCCGCTCCAAGAGTGTTGGGTCAGCAGCGGTTAAGCCGGTGAGAGGATTGGTATTGGTAGAAAGGACAAAAATCGGCATCCCCTGATAGCCTGAAGGGAAAGGGGTTGGCATCATGTTTGCTTCAACCAGAGGAGTGCCAGGTGTTACGATCGAAGGTTTTAGTGTTGAGGTCGGCGCTGGGGAAGGGGAAGGATAAGGAACATAATATGGCGACTCGTGTGTGCCGTTCCCCGGTTGGAATGGTGTGGCTGTCGGATGACCCATATCGGGGGTCAGGAGCAGGTTTTCGTTCGCTGCGGGCGTTGGGCTGCTACATCCCCCTGACAGGATGAGAAACAGGAAAATGATCAGCGTCCACTGGCGAAGACTTCGAAATGTCCCAAATTGGGTTCGTGACGCAAGCATACCAGCGATTGTACAATAAAATAGTCGTTGTATATCCAAACCTGATAAAATTGCCAACACACTGCAATGTTAATCATCCTGACAGTTTTATTCCTGTTTTTTGTGGCAATTGTGCTGGTTATTCTTTACTGGGTACGCCCCACAACCCGGTATTCCTGGCTGCTGGCCGCTGGTGGTGCGCTGGTCAGTTGGATCAGTGTACTTGTCTGGCAATTCCGTATGCCACTCACCTTCCAACTACCACGCTGGGAGCCTGCCAGCTTGTTTCTTGAATCCCTGTCATTTACTGCCGATACCCTGACATGGCCTTTTGCCCTCAGCGTTTCCACTCTCATCCTGGCTGTCATCCTGACCGCCACAGCGCGTGAAAATTTCCCCGACCCGCTTCCCTGGGCAGCCATGCTGGTACTGGGCGGGCTGGGCTTGCTGGCCGTTTTAGCCAATAACCCGCTGACACTGCTCATGGCCTGGTCTGCGATCGACCTGACCGAACTGGTCGCCCAATTGCGGTCCGTGGATGGGCCACAGCCCAGCGAAAAGGTGGTAACCGCTTTTGCAACGCGCGTCGCTGGAAGTGGCGCGTTATTGTGGGCCAGCATGGTCAGCATCTCGACAGGTTCACCGATGAACTTCCAGGGTGCGCCACCACAAGCCGGTTTGTATCTCTTGCTCGCTGCGGGACTACGCCTGGGCGTGCTTCCGTTGCATTTGCCTTACGCATCCGAATCGGCCATCCGGCGTGATTTTGGCAGCACGCTGCGCCTGGTATCTGCCGCATCCGGTCTGATCCTGCTGGCACGCATCCCTACCGCCAGTGTCATATCGGTCCTTACGCCTTTGCTGCTCTCGCTCGCCGCCCTGGCCGCCGTCTACGGTGGTTGGATGTGGTTGCGCGCCCCGGATGAACTTACAGCCCGCCCATACTGGTTGATCGGGCTGGCCTCGCTGGCAATGGCATCTGCCTTGCGAGGCAACCCAGCCGGCGCAGTAGCCTGGGGATGTGTTTTGGTCCTTTCGGGGGGTGCTCTATTCCTTTCTTCTGTGTACCACCTCTGGCTTAGTCGCGCCCTTTGGATTGGACTATGGGGAATCTCCGCCCTGCCCTTCTCGATCACAGCCACAGGCTGGAAAAGCGCCCTACCATCCTTTTGGCCTGTCTGGCCGTTTTTGCTTTTCGGACAGGCCATGCTGCTGGCAGGGTACATGCGGCACGCCATGCGTCCCACCCTGCGCATAAATTTTGAAACCCTCGATCGCGCCGCTTTTTATCTATATCCTTTGGGGATTGGGATACTGTTAGTAACAATAATTCTCCTAGGTATATGGGGCTGGGAGGGCGCATTTCAAGTCGGCGCGTGGCTGCCTGCCGTGATTGGCGTATTGGCAGGAGGTGTTGCTATTTGGTTGGCACCGCGTTTGCGCGTGTTGACGCCGCTTCGTGCCCATTGGGTACGCCCCACAGCGACTTCCTGGATGGATTGGCTCTTCCGCGGGATTTGGGGGCTTTACCGGTTACTGGGTCGACTGAGCAACGCATTCTCTGCTATATTGGAAGGCGATGGCGGCTTGATGTGGAACTTGTTATTCATGGTCCTTTTCATTTCCTTGATCGCACAGGGGGCACCTAACCCATGACGCTCATTGCGTGGATTATTGCTGGTCTTGTCCTGACAACCTCTGCAGGATTGCTTGTAAGCCGTGACTGGCGTCTGGAACTGGGCTTGTTGGGTCTGCAATACATAGGAGTCTTCTGGCTCACCAGCCAGCATTGGCCAAACAGTATGGCAGCCAGCAAATTGGTCACAGGTTGGATGGCAATCGCTATTTTGGGCATAACCCGCCTAAACCGGAAAGAAACTGAGGACGAGCTGAAACAATTCTGGCCACAAGGACGTCTTTTTCGCTTATTTGCTGCTGGGATCATCACAGTGATCGTCATCACGGCAGTTCCCAGTGTGGAGGAAATCATTCCCGGGATTGGATTGCCTGCCATCTCCGGCAGCTTGATCCTGATGGGGCTGGGTATGTTACACCTAGGCATAACCACTCAACCGTTCCGCATCATCCTTGGCCTGCTGACTGTTTTATCCGGATTCGAGGCGTTGTATGCCGCCCTGGAAAGCTCTATCCTGGTTGCGGCGATGTTGTCCACGGTCAACCTGGGCTTGGCCCTGGTTGGCGCATATTTACTTACCGCCCGCCCACCCGAGGAGATGGAATGAGTGCTCCACTCCTGTGGATTATCCTCCCGGCAGCTATGGCCATCCCAGCCATGCTGATCAAGAGCCAGCGCATCTTGTCCATTCTGAGTGGAAGCCTGACCATGCTGCTTGCACTCATGGCATTGATCATCCCTATCGATCAGGCGCTCCAAATCGGTAATTTCTCGCTGAAAATTGCCCCAGTCATTCAGATCCTTGGCCGCAGGTTGATTCTGGCACCGGCCGATGGAGCCCTGTTGGCAATCATCTATGGCTTGGTGGCAATGTGGTTCTTCGGCGGCGAGGTGACTGGCACAGCCAAGCGCCTGATTCCCTTTGGTCTGTTAATTGTAGCGCTGTTGGTGGCTTCGATTGCGGTAGAACCGTTTTTGTATGCAGCCATCCTGATCGAGCTGGCCGTTTTGTTGGCCATTCCCCTTTTACTACCGCTGAACCAGGCCCCGGGTCCGGGGGTAGTGCGCTTCTTGATCTACCAGACTCTCGGTATGCCCTTTATCTTGTTCGCTGGCTGGCTGCTGGCTGGCGTGGAGGCCAGTCCTGGTGATCTGGCACTGGCTGTACAATCTGCAACCATTCTGGGATTGGGATTCGCCTTCCTGCTGGCCTTGTTCCCGCTGTATACCTGGTTACCGATGTTGGCAGAAGAAGTTTCCCCGTACGTACTCGGCTTCTTATTCTGGGTACTGCCAACCATCACTATTATTTTCGGCATGGGTTTCCTGGATCGATATTCCTGGTTACGGGCTTCCGAACAGCTTCCTCAGATCATATCCGCAGGGGGCTTGATGATGATCGTCACAGGCGGCCTTTGGTCAGCATTCCAACGACACCTTGGCAGGCAAATGGCCTATGCTGTGATCGCTGAGACCGGGTTCAGTTTGCTGGCTCTTAGTCTTTCATCCGAGAAGGCAGTGGAGGCGGTCTTTCTGCTCATTATTCCCCGGTCGCTCGCTCTGCTGGTCTGGGCAATGTCGCTTACACAAATGAAAGAACAGGTCCCACCATTGCGATTTGGCACCGTTCAAGGTTTGGCGCGCAGGCATCCGATCACAGCTGCCGGGCTGGTCATCGCGCATTTTTCGGTGGCAGGCTTGCCATTGCTAGCCGGGTTTCCCATCCGCCTGGCCTTGTGGGAGGGACTGGCAAGCCAATCGCTGGGTATGGCATTCTGGTTCCTGGTTGGCATCCTGGGGTTGTTGACCGGCGCAATTCGCACACTGGCAGTGCTGGTCATGGCTCCCCATGGAACCGGCTGGGAAGTTCAGGAACGCTGGGGCTCCGGGATCTTGATCGGTCTTGGTACGATCGGCTTATTTATCCTGGGAATTTTTCCGCAAATATTCCGCCCAATCATGGTAAATCTCCCTGCAATGTTTGAGCATCTTGGCAAGTAGACTATAATCGCGAAGAATGCTCCACACTACAACCTGGAGGCCTGCATGGAATTCGAACAAATCGTCAAACGCCTGGAATGGCTGGATGATGAACATCGCAAAGATAAGGCAGCGCTGAGCGTACTCGAAGAGCGCATTGCAGCGCTGGATAGCAGTATCAGCACACTGAACAAACAACTCAAAGGTTTGGAAAAAAAGATATCCGACATCGGACCTGTCAATGCACGCCTCAATCAATACGATGAACTCCTGACCAAAGAGCGTGCAGCTATGCACAAAGCCCTTGAGGATATGGAAAAAAAATACCAGCGCCGGGAAAGGGACATGCTCAAACGTTACCAGGCAGGCTTGGAAGAAATCAACCAGTCGCTCCCTAATCTGGACCAATCCAAAGACATTGCAGAGCTCAAGAAACTGATCAAGCAGCGAGCGGACGAAGACATTAAACTGAATATTGCAATTACCGAGTTCAAACCTAAAATCGAGGAAGCCATTCGAAAGAGCGAGGATGTTGGTTCATCCTACAAGGTTCTCGAGGAAAATCGTCGTCAGGACATAAAACGCGTCGCTGACTTGCAAGGCGAGATCACCTCGGTCCGGAAACGCGTGGAAGAATTCCGGCAAAAAGTCGACCTACAAAATGATACGGTGCGCAATATCGAAAACCGTTTTACCGAACTGCTCGTCTCGGAAGGGGAGCGAAAAAAGGCACAGGCAGCCTTTATCGAACAACAATCGCTCGCCAAGATCGACCGCGAAAAGGTCTACAAAGACTGGCTCGAAAAAGTCGAGACCTTTAAAAAACAGACCGAAACCCTCGATTCCCAGACCCAGGCTCTGGATGAGACATTGCGCGCTGCAAAACGCGCCCAGGAAACATATCTCGAATTGAATCAGAAACTCGAACGTCGCATCAACGAAATCACCGAAATGCAACGTCTGGGGGAAGAACGCTTGCGCCAGGAATGGGTTACTTTCAAGGCCGAGGATCAGAAGCGCTGGACCGGGTATAGCTTGTCGGCCGAAGAGGCCATGCGCGATATCCGCAAGACCGTCGATAAATACGAAGAGCGCATCACAGCCATAGACGATGCTTCACAAACCCTTCAAGACCTGCTTCATCAAACCACGGATGCGACCGAACAGCAACTTCAGGAGCTCATGAACATCTTCCATCAATGGTTGACCGCTTACGAACGCATCATGGGCCATGTTCGCAAAACCACCAAATAACCATGCGCGTTATCGGCACCGCCGGTCATGTTGACCACGGCAAGTCCACCCTGATAGCCGCGCTCACAGGCACCCACCCCGACCGCTTGAAAGAAGAGCAGGAGCGCGAGATGACCATCGAGCTTGGCTTCGGCTGGCTTACACTGCCCGATGGCGAGGAAATCGGTATTGTGGACGTGCCCGGTCACCGTGACTTTATCGAGAACATGCTGGCTGGCATAAGCGGGATCGACGCCGCTTTACTGGTCATCGCCGCTGATGAAGGCGTGATGCCACAAACGAAGGAACACCTCGCCATCCTGGACTTGTTGCAAATTCCGGTGGGGATCATCGTCCTGACAAAGATTGACCTCGCCCCGGACTTGGAATGGCTTGCCCTCGTGGAATCAGATATCCGCGCCGCTGTTGCCGGTACCGTTATGCAAGATGCCCCCATCGTGCGCGTTTCTGCCAAGACAAAGACTGGCCTGGATGAGCTTCTCTCCACCTTGAGCGAAATACTGGGTAAAAAGCCCACCCGCCTCGATCTGGGTCGTCCGCGCCTGCCCATTGACCGGATTTTCAGCATGCCTGGCTTTGGCACCATCGTGACAGGCACGCTCAGCGACGGGCAGCTTGCCCTGGGGGATGAAGTCATCGTCCTGCCCTCCGGCCACAAGGGGCGCGTGCGCGGCCTGCAAACCCACAAGAAAAAAGAGGAGCGCGCCATCCCAGGATCACGCACTGCTGTCAATATCTCCGGTATTGCGGTGGAACAGATCACGCGCGGAGAAGTCGTCACTCACCCGGGGCAGTACCAGCCCACCCGCCGCCTGGATGCGCGCATCCGCCTGCTGAATGATGTCAGTGCACCGCTCAAACATGCCAGCGAAGTCAAAGTTTTCATCGGCGCCAGTGAGACCATGGCAGCGCTGCGCCTGCTGGGCGTGGAAATGCTACAGCCCGGCGAAGAAGGTTGGATACAACTCGAGTTGCGCGACCCGGTGGTTGCGGTGCGCGGCGATCGTTATATTTTGCGTCGTCCCTCACCCGGCGAGACCCTCGGCGGCGGAGTGATCATCGACCACCAGCCCAAGGGCCGCCATAAGCGCTTCGATGAAAAAGTACTCAAGTCGCTGGCTTCGCTGGCAGCCGGCTCCCCTGCCGATGTCTTGCTGGAGGCAGCATTGGCGCTCAATGCTGCGCCAGTCAAAGAATTGGTCGTTCGTTCCCGTTTGGAAGCCGAGCCCGCAGCACAGGCATTGCAGGAAAACTTGGAAAGCGGTCAACTCCTGCAGCTCGAAGACGGAAACCTTACTACAACCAGCGACTTGCTGGTCATCGCTACACCGCATTGGATTGTCTGGCAGGATAAATCTTTGCAGATGGTGCAGGCCTATCACAAGAACTACCCCCTGCGGCGCGGCATCCCGCGTGAGGAATTGAAGAGCAGGCTTAAACTCCAACCACGTGTTTTCAATGCACTGGTCAAGAAACTGGTCGCCGAAAACACTCTCGTCGAGGTGGGGAGCGCGCTGGCCATCCCCGGGCATGAAATCCGCTTCGATAGCGGCCAGCAGGCCAAAGTCCAGGGGTTGATGCGACGATTTGCGGAGAGCCCCTATGGCCCGCCCTCCGTCAAGGAATGCCAGGCTGAGGTCGGCGAGGAAGTCCTGAATGCGCTGGTCGAGCTGGGACAGTTTAAGCAACTGACTCCCGAGGTCCTGTTTCGAACGCAAGATTATGAGACAATGGTTGCCAAAGTGCGCGCTTTTATCACAGAAAAAGGCCAGATGACGGTGGCCGACGCGCGTGACCTGTTCGACTCGAGCCGCAAGTACATGCTGGCGCTGATGGAGCACCTGGATGCCA
Source organism: Anaerolineales bacterium (assembly GCA_034435215.1). Taxonomy (GTDB): domain Bacteria; phylum Chloroflexota; class Anaerolineae; order Anaerolineales; family Villigracilaceae; genus JAABUE01. Next base: position 12,363 of record DAOTXM010000072.1, on the reverse strand, counting down.
GCGGCGTGACGGTGCGGGATGGAGATTTTCGAAAATTGAGACGTTAGTGAAATCCGAAGTCTGTAGACTTCGGATTTCAAAATTAGGAGAGTTTGGAGTCCAATATGTGTGGAAGATTTACTTTAACCGTCGACCCGGCCGAATTAAAAGATGCCTTTAGCGATTACGACTTTCCCGCCCAGTTCGCGCCGCGCTTCAACATTGCTCCCAGCCAACCGGTGCTGGCCATTCCCAACGATGGTCAAAACCGGGCTGATTTCTTCGTCTGGGGCCTGATCCCCTCATGGGCCAAAGACCCGTCGATTGGCAGCCGTCTGATCAATGCGCGCGGTGAGACGCTGGCCGAAAAACCCTCCTTTCGCGGCGGTTTCAAGTACAAGCGCTGTCTGATTCTGGCTGATGGTTTTTACGAGTGGAAAACCCAGCCAGGCACGAAAGTAAAAATTCCACATTTCATCCACATGAAAGACCGCCAGCCCTTTGCCTTTGCCGGTTTGTGGGATGAATGGAACAGCCCGGACGGTTCGCTAGTCCGCTCGTGCACGATTGTGACCACCGAACCCAACGAACTAATGGCATCGATCCACAACCGCATGCCGGTCATCCTGCCGCCTGATGCTTACGAGCAGTGGATTGACCCTGCGGTCCGGACGCCCGACAGCTTGCAACCGCTCATCAGGCCTTATCCGGCCAAAGAGATGGCAGCGTATCCCGTTTCGACACTGGTCAACAGCCCCAAAAACGATCTCGCCGAGTGCGTAGTACCTGCATAAAGATTTCACACAAGGGGCACGGAGGATTATCTTTGAGTCCTTTGTGTCTTTCGTGTCGAAAAATGAAAAAACTGTCCCTGTTTTTTGCCAGCCATTTCCCTGCGTTGACCTCCCGCGATTACGCCATTTTCTGGGTGGGACAGTTCCTTTCGGTCATCGGCACATGGATGCAAAATACCACCCTGCCCTATGTGGCGTACCAGATCACCGGCAGTTCACTCGACCTGGGTCTGATCGGTTTTGCAAACACACTCCCCATGCTGTTCGTGACCCTGCCCGCAGGCGTGCTGGTGGAGCGCTGGAACAAACGAGTCACGGTCATCAGCATGCAATCCGTCATGATGGCCCAGGCTTTCATCCTGGCTGCGCTCACCTTCAGCGGACGACTGCAAATCTGGCACATCGCCGTGCTGGCCTTTGTGCTGGGGACGGCCAGTTCGATCGAGATCACTGCCCGTCAGGCGATGTTGATCGAACTGGCAGGCAGGGAAGCGCTTCCCAACGCAATCGCTGTACAAACGACTGCATTCAACCTGGGGCGGGTGATTGGACCCACAATCGCTGCTGCGCTTTTGACAAGGGCCAACGGCGCAGGGTTGGTTTTTTTATCGAACGGGATCAGTTATATCTTCGTGATCGGGGGACTCTTTTTCGTGCGCACCAGATACCAGGTTGAAAAAGTAGCGACCGTAAAACGCGGCTTGAGGGCGGAATTTGTCGAGGGACAGCGCTACATCCGCCAAAACCCGCTGGTCAGCCAGATCATCATTATGATGGCAGTGGTCGGTTTTTTTGGTTTCCCCCTGCTACAACAGATCCCGGCTGTGGCAAAGGATGTGCTGGCACAAGTGACCGATACCGAGCAAATCGTGGCCGCACGGAACAGCGCCTTGTATACTTTCCAGGGAATTGGCGCGCTGGTAGCAGCTTTCTCCATCGCATTCTTCACGTCCTACAAGAAAAAGGGCGTTTGGCTGACTTTTGGGCAGTATATTTTCGTGCTGGCAGTGATCGCGCTGTCGTTTATGCGAACAGCAATTCCAGCATATATCCTGTTAATGCTGATTGGCTGGGGCACAGTGACACAACTGGCAATCATGAATGTACTGATCCAGGTGCAGGTGCCGAACGGTCTACGCGGGCGGGTTTTCAGCACTTACTTGTGGGCAATACAGGGGGTGGCCCCTTTCGGCAGCCTGCTAATCGGTTGGTTGGCACAGACCTGGGGAGTTCCACGCACCCTGCTGGCTTGCGGTCTCCTTATCCTGGCAATTTTAAGCGGCATGCATTTCTCGAACCCCGATATTCGCAAATCGGAGGCTTAACACAGGATTAGCGTTTGGAAAGGCTGCTTGACGGGGGTTTTTTCCCCATGTTATGATGCTTAATATAGTACAGCATAAAGTTCCAAGAAAATCCCTGGTTGTGGGGATATTCTCACCCCAAAATCCGGGTACCTACTGCAGAAACCTCTGAAATGCCTCGATCAACGGAGAACGTGACTGAATGAAAAACGAATTCCGGGAAGATTTGCCTGTCTCTGCGGGGGATGGGAAAGAGGCCGGGGAAGTTCCCAACAATGAAAAAAAGGGCACCCTTTCCCGCTGGGCGGACGCGCTGCTGCAAATGGGATTGGGTGAGTCGATGTTACGCGCAGGCACCAGCCTGCTTTCCCTGGTGGTGGTCGCAGTGGTTATCTGGCTGGTGCAAATGTTCTTCGACCAGGCAGCAGCCGACCAGATCAATGCCGCAGCTGCACAGGCCCCTGTTCCTACGGCGATTGTCGCGATGGAAGAAGTGGTCCCTGTGGCATTCGATGCAGGCTATGAAGGTATCCCACGCATGGCGCAACCTTTTACGACCATCCCAACCAGGCCACGCCAGGAGCTGACGACTTACACGGTACAGGAAGGCGATACAATTTTTGGCATTTCGGAAAAATTTGGATTAGATCCGGAAACTATCTTGTGGGGCAATTACGCCATCCTGCAAGACAACCCGCATGCCCTGCAGCCCGGTCAGAAATTGAACATCCTGCCGATCAATGGGACATATTATGAATGGCAGGATGGCGACGGGTTGAACGGCGTTTCCAGTTTCTTTGGCGTAACACCGGAAGATATCATCAACTTTCCCGGCAATAACCTCGATCCGGCTACGATCGGTGATTATACCCGTCCAAACATCAAGCCAGGTACCATGCTGATCATCCCCGGCGGCAGGCGTGAGTTCGTCTCGTGGAGCGCGCCGCTGGGCATCACGCGCGAAGACCCGGCGCTGGCGCGCGTGCTGGGTCCTGGCGCATGTGATCCCATCGCTGGCGGCGCAGTTGGGTATGGCAGTTTCGTCTGGCCGACCAACAAGCATTATCTTTCCGGCTTCGATTACTCGCCCAAGTCCAACCACTGGGGTATCGACCTGGCCGGTTCCGAGGGCGAAGGTGTGTATGCCACGGATGCCGGTGTGGTGGTCTATTCCGGTTGGAACAATTATGGGTATGGCAATATGATCATGATCGATCATGGCAACGGTTTCCAATCGCTCTATGCCCACCTGAGCGCTCTGTACCGTTTCTGCGGCCAAAGCGTGGGACAAGGCGAAGGCATCGGCGCGATTGGCAGTACCGGCCGTTCCTCAGGCGCGCACCTGCATTTCGAGATCATGACCGCGACTTACAAGATCAATCCCTGGGATGTGCTTCCACCCCCATAAGGAACGTCTTCCCGTTTTATCGTATTCCCGTTATCCCGTTGGCTCACAAGAGCGACTCAACGGGATAATTTTTGTTATCAAGGACCAAATGGGATGGATGAGGGTATAACGGGTCAACGCGCCAACGACAAGAACACATCCTCCAGCGTCGGCTCTGTGCGCTCCACAGATCTGACCTCTATCCCCTCTTCCTGCAATGCAGCCTGCAACTGCGTCGCTGTCATTCCCTGCCCGGTGATGGCGCGTAATTGGTCGCCCGCCAGACCTGCCTGCAATACCCCCTCCAACGTGGGCAGGATATCCAGAGCAGTTTGCAACGGTACAGCCGCCAATTGCCAGACGTCTCCCGCTAACACATTCTTCTTCAGGTTGCCGGGCGTGTCCATCGCCAACAATTTCCCATCGCGCATGATGCCCACGCGCTCGCAATATTCGGCCTCGTCCATGTAATGCGTGGTGACAAAAACCGTCACGCCGCCGGAGGCCAGCTCGTAGATCAGATCCCAAAAGGCGCGCCGGGCGGTCGGGTCGACGCCGGAGGTGGGCTCGTCGAGAAAAAGCAGTTTCGGCTGATGCACCAGGGCAATCCCCAACGCCAGCCGCTGCCGCCAGCCAGCAGAGAGGGAACTTGTCAGGGCGGTTGCATGACCGGTCAAGCCGAGCAGGCCGAGGGTCGAGGCGATGCGATCTTTGTCCGTAATCCCGTATACACCACCGTAGAATTCCAGATTCTCCCGGACGGTCAAATCATCATACAGAGCAAATTTCTGCGACATGTAACCAGACCGTGCGCGCACTTCTTCCGACTGGCGGAAGGCATCGTACCCCAGCACCGTTGCGCGTCCATCGGACGGCTCCAACAAACCCAGCAGCATGCGGATGGTGGTGGTCTTGCCCGAACCGTTGGGACCGAGATAGCCAACTACTTCCCCAGGATTGACCTGGAACGAAACGTGATCAACAGCGACAAAATCGCCAAACCGGCGGGTGAGGCCCTCAGCGAGGACGACAGGTTCAGTCACGATTCCCCTCCGATAAGGCGATGAAGACATCTTCCAGGACGGGCGGGACAGGGCGCAAATCGGTCACTTCCCCTCCCTCGCTTCGTATCCTGGACTTGAGCCTGCTGAGGGCGGCTTCAGCCTTACCCTCCCCCACACGGACATGCAAACGGTCGCCAAAGGCCTGCACATCCTCAACGTTTTCATCTTGGTGCGCAACCTTGCGCAGCAGCGCAATGGGCTGGCCGCGCAATTCGAGAATGCGGCCGTTGAGCATGGCGCGCAACTCGGACGGCGTCCCTTCGGCAATGACCCTGCCCCCACGCATGAAACCGACACGGTGGCAGCGCGCGGCTTCGTCCATGTAGGGGGTGGTGAGGAGGACACTTACCCCCCTCTGGCTCCCCCCATTTTCTCCAAAAATGGGAGGAGAGTCAGAGAGGGGGGTAGACACCAATCGAATCACCAATTGCCAGAAATCCTGGCGCGTGACCGGATCGACGCCAGTAGTGGGTTCGTCGAGTAGGAGCACACGCGGGCGGGTAACCAGCGCGGAAGCTAACCCCAGTTTCTGCTTCATGCCACCGGAAAGTTGCCCGGCGCGGCGGTCTCTGAATTCGGCCAGGCCGACGAATTCCAGGATTTCCAGGCAGCGTGGCAGCCATTCGCTGGATGATAGCCCGCGCACTTCGGCAAAGAAGCGGATGTTCTCCAAAACAGTCAGATCCTCGTAGAGCGAAAAACGCTGCGAAAGGTAGCCTATCTGCGAACGTGCCCGCTCGACCTGCTTGCGGACGTTGTAACCACCAACTTCGATCTCACCAGCGTCGGCCTTCAACGCACCTACCAGTAGCCGCAACGTTGTTGTCTTGCCGGCACCATCTGAGCCGACCAGGCCATAGATTTCCCCTGCAGCGATATGCAGGGAAACATCGTTTACAGCATGGTTATCGCCGAAAGATTTGTGTAAGTTCTCAGCCTGAATAAGCACGGTCATCGTGATTTCTCAAATTAAGATAACTGAATGAATACAACGCAATCAGGATAGCCTGCATGACAAAAGTAGGCAGCAAAGCAAAGATCGAAACAAACCCGGCCAGGATACCCCAAATCTGAACGGTAATTTCACCAGCGATAACCAATAAGGTAAGCGGGATCACATCCTTGCGTTCTACCGGCTTTCGGTCGGCCCATAATAACAGGATCGTCCAGCCCAACATCAAGGGTGCGCCCATTCCCATGGCATAGCGATATGCCAGATCAGCTTGAAAATTATTGGGTCTGTTCATGAACACAAATAGGCTCGGAAAAAGCATCATCACCAATGTTGCAAAGTCCAGGCAAGCGCCGGCCCAATAACTGATCCGCAACCAAAGGACAGCTTTGTTCTTCAAGTTTGTTCCTCGATTGGTTCGATAATTACCAACGCTTCCTTTTCCGCCAGTTTCTCCAACTGCTCGCGGCTGGGATGCTTGGATAAACCGTGCGCTTTCTGCATGATCAGGCCAATCATGAACGGATGACGTTGCAGACGGACCTCAACGAAATCCGCAATCCGTATTGGATCAGTAACCACTTCCGCTTGACCGCGGAAACATAGAGATTTCACACGGACATCCACCAGTGGATTGCACTGGATATTGCGCACCCAATCGGCCTGCAGGCCGCGCGCGGCTCCTAGATAATACTTACCATCGATCTCTTCGTATTGCAACGGCGTAACACGCTTCAAGCCGGACTTTCGGCCTGTGGTCGTCAAAAGGAGAATGAGCTTGCCAATGAGGGGACCCAGTCCAATGGCATACAGCAAACGGTGAATCTTTTGGACATTTTTCATCCGTTGCCAGTTGATGTTCATAAGCGTTCTCCGGTGTCTCGGTATTCCCGTTTCCCTGCTACCTCGTCATACAATGCAATCAGCACCATTTCCACGGATAAACGGGTCAACAGGCCAACAGTTCAACGGAAGGAAACATCCGCCGGCATCCCAGGCTTCAATTTTCCTTCCGGGTCTTGCACCTTCAACTTGATGGCATAGACCGTACTGCTGCGTCCTTCCACTGTTTGAACATTACGAGGGGTGAATTCCGCTTTGTCAGCAATCTGGATGACAGTGGCCTGGAAAATAAGATTAGGGAAGGAATCAACCGTCATCGTGGCAGCCTGACCAAGGGAGATTTCGCCATAGCGGTCCTCAGGAACATAGACAGTTATTGTCAGGTCGCTCAGGCGACCGAGGACGAGGGCTGTTGCGCCCGGTTGGATAAATTCACCCGGTTCCACGTTGCGGGTCAGGATGACGCCGTCGGCAGGAGCAGTAACGGTCAGTTTTGCAATTTGGGTGTCAAGCAAAGCCAGATTAGATTCAGCTTGCTTGGCTCCATCCTGCGCCTGTTGGGCAGCTGCTTTTGCCTGCTCGACCGCACCCGCTGCAACAGTTACACGCAGGGATTCTTCTCCAGTCTGTAACGCATTTAGCCTGTCCTGGGCAATCTCATAGTACTCACGAGCAACCGTCAACGCCGCACGTGCGTCCAGCACCCGATTGGCAGCGTCAGTGGTCAAAAGGTCTTTGTAAACCTGCTGAGCATCATCAAGCTCGGCCTTGGCTGCATCATAGACCTCCTGTGCCGCATCCACCAGTTCTTCGTTCTCTGGAAGTTGTTTGGCGAGCTTGATAAGCACACGGTAATTACCTGGTTTAAGAAGTGGGAGTCTTTCGGTCACATCCTCTGGCGAGGTGCCTCCCCCTGTCGCTTGCGCCAAATCGTAAACATCTTTGGCTGTCAGGTAGGCAATGCGGGCATCCGCGAGTCGTATCTCGGTTTCCAAAAATTGAGCGTTGTTCAGATCCTTGGTTACCTTTTCTAAATTGGCCTGAGCAGCAATCAGATTGGCTTCTGCTGTTTCCACATCTTTCTGAGCCGCAACAATTTGTTCTGCACGAGTAAAGTACCAGTTCGGCTGTTCGAAATAATCGAGGGTTTTTCCCATCCAGTCGGCGATGCGTGTTCCACGGTCTTCGGCGCGGGCAGCCATCAACGTAATCTCATACTGGGTTTGAGCAGATTCATAAGCGGCGGCGGCGGTCAGGGCGGCGGACCTGGCGGCTGCCAGTGAATCGGCCGCAACAGCGCGTTGCGCGGCCAACAGGCTATCGTCAAGGCGTAGAAGCGGGTCATCCATTTTGACAGGCTGACCTTCTTCGGCCAGGACTTCGATCACTTTACCTGCCAATTCCGGGGCGACATTTACGGTCACAGCCTCGATCGTGCCAGAAGCGGTTAACGCTCCATTCTGTCGAGTCTGGCTTTGTGTAATGATGAAGTAGGCACTTACAGCGACAAGTAGTAGGATGACGATGATCGCGGGGAGAGGTGGACGTTTGTGGTTCATGGGAGCCTCCTTGGATGTGCCCTCACCCCTGCCCCTCCACCCTTACGGGTACATGTCCCAATGGGAGAGGGGCTGAGGGGGAGGAGAAAAATCTAATCAAGGCGTTTATGGAATCGCAGGGCAGCGGCAGTCATAATGCCAACTGCAAAGAGAGACATGGCAAACACGTCGGTCTGGATCATGGCCAGGTTGGTACCTTTCAATAACAGGGAACGAATGATGGCAAGGTAATACCGCAACGGCATCAGGTAGGAAAGCCAGCGCAGGAAGGTCGGCATCGCCTCGAGTGGGAAGAAAAAACCAGACAGGAAGATGCTCGGCAAGAGCGTCATCCAGACTGTGAGCATGGCTTCCTGCTGGGTGTTGGCGACGGTGGAAGCGAACAGTCCAATGCCCAGGCCAGTGACGAGGAAGACGCCGGAAAGCAGCAGAATCAGGCCCAGGTCGCCTCGGATGGGTACGCCAAACCACCAGTGACCGACGGCCAGTACTTCGACAGTGTTAAAAAAACCCAAGATTACGTAGGGCATGAGTTTCCCAACGATCAATTCCCATGGACGGATCGGCGTCACAATCAGTTGTTCGATGGTACCGCGCTCACGTTCACGAACGATGGAAGTGGCCGTTAAGATAGCAGCAATTGCATATAGGATCATCCCAATGACTCCGGGGATCATGAAATGGGCGCTGACCATGTCCGGGTTGTACCAGACTGTGGTCCGGACTTCGACCGGGATCTTCACCTTGAGGTTCTGTCCTGTACGGGCAAAACGTTCGGAGAGTAATTGAGTCGCATGCGACTGACTGATCAATTGTGCAGCCGAGAGGGCGGTGGATGCACTGGTTGGGTCGGAACCGTCGAGAATGAATGCAACCTGGGCGTTACCGTCATTGACCTGTTGGGCATAATCTGGTGGAATGATGATTGCAGCGCGTGCCTTACCGCTGGCGATGAGTGTTTCGATTTCCGCTTCAGAGCCAACTGCGTAACTGATGCGGAAGTAATCGGCGGCGCGATAGGCATCCAGCAAAGCCCGCGACTCCGGGCTGCGACTCTGGTCGAGCACTGCCAGCGGGATGTTGCGCACATCACTGGTGGCGGAATATCCCAACAGGAACAATTGCATAATAGGGATAACCAGGATCAAAATCAACGTGCGTGTATCACGCGCGATCTGGATGAATTCCTTGCGGATGATGGAAAGCAGGCGTGAGTTCATACGATTCCTTAATTCTCAACCACAGATAAACGAATATAAAAAGGATTATACAAATTTCATTTATCCTCAACTGACAAGGATGCCGTGCAGGAAGATGTCGACAAAAGACTCCAGCCCGCGCTCGCGCATAGCGGGTGGCATGATATCTGAAACCAGGATCTCTGTAATGTAATAAGAAAAGAACATACCCATGAATGCGCGCAGGATGAGTGGTGGCGGAATCGGACGTAAATCTCCAGCCGGGCTTTGCACACGCTGGATCAAGGGCAAAACTTGCGGTAAAACTTCCTCGAACAATCCGCCCATATGTTTCGTATTGAACTCGACGATCTCGATGAACATCAGCTTCAGGAAATCCGGCCTGCGCCCCAATTCATCCACCAGGGCTTGCGCGGCGTTTCGAATGAACTCTTCTGCCGTTCCCCCCGGAGCCGCGGCAATGACGGGTATGATCTGTTTGTAAGGGTGTTTGTCGTGAATGATGGCTTCAAAGATTGCATCTTTGCATGCAAAATGATTATAGATTCCCCCCAGCGCGATCCCAGCCCGTTCCGCGATCTGGCGCATGGAGGTGGCTGAATAACCCTGCTCGAGGAAAAGCTGGTAAGCCGCTTCTTCGATTGCCTGCCGGGTGCGTTCTCCCTTGGATAGGATATCTTCTACCATCGTAATCTTCCTGAAAACGAACGAACGTTCGTTTATATTATATCTTAACATTTATACTTGTCAAGCAGGATGAATGTCATATTTCTACTTCCAACTTCATTGCCAACCTGTTCAAGAGCCTGCCACCTTTACAGGACATCTCGGAAATGGCCGGCTTCGAGTTACCTGAACATCTGGGGAAAGTCAAAGGTCAGAAAGGGAAACAAGAAAAGGAATCGATAGAATCCCAATCGCCAGCCAAGAAGGATAAAACCAAATCACCTGACGAGAAGTGATACTCTTTATATAGACAACATCCCGATCAGATTGGTCGGGATGTTGTTTTTCCTCTATCCAGCCATATATACCTTGGGTACAATCCAAGCCATGTCGCTTTCTTCTTCGAATGAACAGTTCATTCAACGTAACCTGCGCTTCAATTTCACCGTCAATCTCCTGGATGGTGGTTTTTTTGGTCTGGCGCTAGGCTTCGCCTCTTTCATTACGATCATCCCGCTCTTCGTTTCACAGATGACAGATTCTGCTCTACTGATCGGATTGGTGCCCGCTATCCACAATGTCGGCTGGCAATTTCCCCAATTGCTGACAGCCGGCTGGGTGTCGCGTGCAAAGCACATCAAGCCGCTCGTGTTGTGGACCACCATTCACGAACGTATTCCTTTCCTGGGATTGGCCCTGGTTGCCTGGTTCCTGCCGCAGCTTGGGGCACAGACCGCGCTTATCCTGACCTTTCTCCTGTTGGTCTGGCAGGGGTTCGGTGGCGGCTTTACTGCCAACGCCTGGACCAGTATGATGACGAAGATCATACCCACGAATTTACACGGTACGTTTTTCGGTACGCAGACAGCCGCCTTCACCGGGCTGGAAGGACTTTCTGCTGTCGCCGCAGGGTTGATCCTGGACCGGATCGACGGCCCGCTGGATTTCACCTTGTGTTTTCTGGCCGCCAGTGCCGCATTTGTGATTTCGTTCATCTTCATCTCACTTACCCGTGAACCGGCAGGTTCGCTGCGCAGCCTTGAAGAAATCCCGGCCGGATTTTGGAAAGAGTCGAAACGCATCTTGAAAACCAACCGGAATTTCGTGATCTTCCTCCTGATGCGGTCGCTCAGCCAGTTTGCCGCCATGGCCTTCTCTTTCTACATCGTCTACGTGGTGTGGACGTTCAAGGTCAGCGAGGCCGTGACGGGCTTGATGACGGGGGTCTTCCTGATGACCTCGATCCTATCCGGGTTGGTCATGGGGCGACTGGCCGACCGCTGGAGTCCGCGCCTGGTAATGATCATTGGCGGGCTGGCAGCCTCTTTGAGCGCCACACTGGCTTTGCTGGCCCCATCAGCAAATTGGTTCTATGCCAGTTTCATCTTGACCAGTATGGCTATCGTAGCCATCTGGACTATCCCCCTGCCGCTTACTGTGCAATTCGGCGCAGAAGAAGAACGACCTTACTACATCGGCCTTTCCAGCACCGTTACTGCCCCAGCCACCCTGTTGGCGCCCGTCCTTGGCGGCTGGCTGGCGGACACAGTCGGGTTTCAGGCCACGTTTTTTGTGTCGATTGTGTGCGGGCTGTTGATGGCTGCCATGCTGGCCTTTGCATTGAAAGACCCACGGCGCGAACGGAGTGGAATCACGCAGCCGATCATTCGAACACCTGTGGAATAGGTTTTTTCGCACATAATCGGTTTTCCCTGGTAGTGAATACGTATCAGCAATACATCCTTGCGCTGTAATACTAATATGGCCAGGAGAAATCAAGCAGGATGAAAATACTTACCGTCATTCCAACAAAAGGAGAGCTGGATCTTTTCTTGCGGGCTTGCCGCTCACAAGGTTTTCAAGCACAAAGCAGTATGATTGGCAGGCTTCCCATTACCTGTTTCCCGGCATTGGAATTATCTGTCGCGTGTGGCGGACTGGGTAAAACCCAATTCGCTGTTCAAACACAATATTTGATCGATATGGCCGATTGGGATTTGGTCATCTGCGCTGGCGCAGCCGGGGCATTGGTAAGCGACCTCTCCGCAGGTGATGTCGTGGTTGGCACAGAGAGTGTGGAACATGATATCCGGAATAGATTTGGAAAACCCTTAATACCCCGCTTTGCTGGTGCGGAAAACGTTCTAGGAACGGTACGCCAGATCCTGCAAACCGAGTCAAATCTGCACGTGCACTTTGGACCGATTGCCAGCGGTGACGAAGATGTCGTGGATGGCAAGAGGCGGGAAACCATACGGATTCGAACAGGCGCTCTGGCCGTGGCATGGGAAGGAGCGGGCGGAGCACGGGCGGCCTTTTTTAGCGGCGTGCCCTACATCGAAATCCGCGGAGTGACCGATCGGGCAAACAGTATAGCGGCGTTCGATTTTATTTTGAATCTCAAAAAAGCCATGCGAAACGTGGCACATGTAATTGTCTTTTTGGCACGTTGGAGGGTGGATAATCGGACGTGAGTAATGTACGGGGTGTGGTTCATTTTTTTGCAATTTTAGAGGGTTGGTAGAGCGCACGTCCAATCGGAGAATGTCGCCAGGGATGATTGGGCGCCGGTTTTTTCGATCCACTGCTGGTTGGCTTCCCAGGAGGAGGCTTGGG
>DAOTXM010000071.1:0-3575 GCA_034435215.1 Anaerolineales bacterium | reverse complement strand
CCAAGCCTCCTCCTGGGAAGCCAACCAGCAGTGGATCGAAAAAACCGGCGCCCAATCATCCCTGGCGACATTCTCCGATTGGACGTGCGCTCTACCAACCCTCTAAAATTGCAAAAAAATGAACCACACCCTCGCACAAAAAAGGGCTTGACAAGGCATGCAAAACTTGCTAATATATCATTAATCGATATATCGATAATGGGAGTATAGATCTCAGGAGCATTTTTTGGAACACAACCTTTTGCCACTCACTGAAGCGACATTTTATATCCTGCTCAGCCTGAGCGCAGGCCGGAAGCACGGCTATGCAATTCTTAAAGATGTGTCTGCTTTGAGTGGCATGACTGTGGAGCTCAGCACCAGCACCCTTTATGGGGCTCTAGGTCGTATGCAGGAGCAGGGTTTGATCAAGCGGGTCGAAAATGAGACGGATGCGACCATTGGTCCGGGTTTGCCGCGTAAGGCCTATCAACTGACCGATCTGGGCCGACGTATCCTGAAGGCCGAGATGGCCCGTTTGCGCCGTCTGTTGCAGGCTGGGGGACAATCCCTGGGCCCGGAGCCGCAGACATGACTTCGCTAGCGCGGGTCGCATCCGCTATTTTGTGCAGTTCCCTGGCGCTGTACCCGGCGCGCTACCGTCGCGAGTATGGAGAAGAACGCATCCGCGTTCTCCAGTTGGCGCTGGATGATGCCGCCGCGGTTGGCTGGTTGCGCCTGTTGCAATTCTGCGCCCGCGAATGGCGTGATCTGCCCCTGGCGCTCCTGCGGGAGCACAGCAAGGAATGGAGGCTGCGTATGGAAAGCGTTCACCAAATCTCTTCCCCGATGGATGAGAACCTGTCAGGCCGTCAGTTGCTCTTTTTCCTGGTTCCTTTCCTGGCTGTCCTGATCATACCCCTGCGCGCGTGGATCGGGGCTAATTTCTGGGCAGTCCCTATGTTGGGAGTGCTGGTCATCACCCTGATCCTGACGATCACCGGCCTGGCCAGAAGCCTACCGCGTTGGGCGTTGCCAAGTCTGGGATTAACGATCAGCCTTGCTAATCTGCTGTTCTTTCAAAACCTGGTGTATGCCACGCCCGGACTTTCACAATTAAAGGCTGCCCTGTGGACAGACTCCATGCCTGAGCGAGTGTTATACGCCCTGATCCTATCAATTCTCCATTTAGTTCCGACCTTGCTCCTGCTGATCTTCCTGGCAGTGCTCTCCAGTCAGCTGCCATTCTTGTCGGCCTTCTGGCAGCGCCTGGGTTGGGACTGGACCGCACTGCCTTTCTTGTTGTATGCCACCAATCTGATGGATCCGTTCTATGCCGACCCTTATCGCGGGCTCGAGCCTTACCAGCTATTGTTCACCTTGGTTTTAGCGGGAGGAGCCTGGCTCTACCTGCGCGTCTCCCGGCTGCGGGAGCGGCTGGCAGTTCTGTTGGTTGCTACCCTGCTGTCGGGATTGGTGCTGGCCTTAGGAATTTACCTTATTTACCCATTTCAATCCTGGGTGGATGATGTCGTGCATGATTTTCCGCGCTGGTGGGAAGGGATGCTCCCGTTACTGAATGCGCTGGTCATGCTGGCATTTCTCTATCTGACTGCCGGTCTGGGAAAGTTCCTTCGGCAAACTAAACCGGTAGAAATGACTGACGCCAGCGCTGGCAATTAGAAGATGGAGCTGCGTATAACCGGTGTCGAACTGGAAGCCAGCCAAATGACTGGGTTGGATTGTCGCATGTTGGAAGCTGGGGGGCGTTACCTCGGCCAGGAGCCACAGACATGACGCCCCTGGCGCGAGTCGTATCTACTCTTTTGCGTCGTTCCTTGTCCCTGTTCCCAGCGCGCTACCGGCGCGAATACGGAGAAGAGCGCGCCTGTGTCCTTCAACTGGCCCTGGAAGAGGCCGCCGCCGAGGGCTGGCTGCTCCTGATGGAATTCTGCGCCCGCGAATGGCGCGACCTGCCCTTGGCGCTCCTGCGGGAATACGGAAAGGAATGGAGGGTACGGATGGAAGCGGATGGCAGCCACCTGGAAAGCGAGCGGGAGCCTGGATATACAATCTGGATAGGCCTGCTTCCCTTTGTGTTATTGGGATCGATGGTGGCGTTGTTCGAGGTCCCGAGAGAGTGGGGGAATCAGGATCTCTTTTTGACGCTGAGTGGGCTGCTGATGTTCGGAGGCTATCTGGTCATCCTGGCCGGCCTCCTGGCCGGCGCCCTGGCAGCTTTCCCACGTTGGTCATTTCCCTACCTGATTTATGGATTCATCTTTGCGTTATACATCAGCAATGCCTCTACACCGGGATTGGTCGTCTTCGATATCGAGATGTGGGGGCGGGAATTATGGGGTTGGCGGGCCTGGGTACCGCTGGGAGTTGTTATTTTACTGATAGCGTTCTTGAACCGTTATCCCGGGAAGCTCCTGGTTAAATTATGGGGTGACGTCGCAAAGAATTGGTCCCGCCTGACCTTCGGCTTGTACGGGTTGTTGCCGCTTTTAATGTTCATCAGCTTCGATGAAATGGACAACCGATTTAGTTTTCCGGGCGCTGTGGCAGGAGCGATCCTCCTCTTATTTGGCGCCTTTCTTTACCTGCGTCTCAAATCCCCAGCCTGGCGCACCTTTAACCTGATCACGTTCGCCTTTCTGGGGATATTGGCGGTCAAAGCGATGGTCCATCTCTACTGGGATACGCACTCCATCAACATTATCACAAACGAGCGTCACCTGTTGGAAGGTCCGGTTCCCTATGTGAGTATTCTGGGGAAGGCCATTCGGGATTCGATTGGCACCGTCCTATTCTTGCTGCTGCCTGGTGTAGGGAAGCTGCCGGGCCTGATCCAACATTTCGGACAGAGTGTAATGAAGCACTCGTCGCGCCCGGGTTGATCTTTTCGGTCAACCCGCCCGCATGCGATACAGGTGATTGTCATCTCGCAGATGACAGTCACCTTCTCGTTTAAGGTAATACAGTGATCGTACCAAAAGTCGCCTGGTCTTCATAATCTAACATGTGTACTGGCCAAGTTCCGTTAAAGTGATCGAGAAGGTGGTGCCAGGCTGGAGTAGATCGGTCCCACCCGCGTCGACCAGGACGCCGTTCTTATCTTTGCGCTCGAGCCATAAAACGAGATCGACGTTATCCCGTTTGGGTCCAGGCAAGTTGCATACCCGCCCGGCCTTCCATTGACGGGCAAACATCACCCGCTAGATCCGCGCGGATCGACGAAGCAGACATCACCGGCGCTTCCGGTGCTTGATCGTTTCGGCAAGCAACGAGTGCCGTTGCGATAGAAAGGCTAATAAATAAAAGAGAGAAGCCTTTCCTATCCATTCTGTTGGCTCCTAAATAAACACCAGGTAGAAGCTTGTCAACTTTTGTGATTTACTGAAATTACTTCATTTCACACTTGCCAGGTCGTTATCGAACGCGGACACGTCGATGACTGGATATACTGAAAGCGGGCACAAAATGCGGTTTTAAGAACAGGGAACGAAAGCTTTGGTAATATCTGAGCATGACCATCCAACTTGAATTCAGCCCAGAAATCTTGAAAGAACTCAACTATCAACGCTACAATC
>DAOTXM010000070.1:0-7165 GCA_034435215.1 Anaerolineales bacterium | reverse complement strand
CCAAGCCTCCTCCTGGGAAGCCAACCAGCAGTGGATCGAAAAAACCGGCGCCCAATCATCCCTGGCGACATTCTCCGATTGGACGTGCGCTCTACCAACCCTCTAAAATTGCAAAAAAATGAACCACACCCTCTTCATCTTCTCCAAAACAAGCGATTAATCACTGTATAAACCGGCCGCCCCGCCCAGGACTTTTACTGGTCGCTGTCAGCTTGTGCTATAATTTTTGCAGAGAATAGAGGTGCACTATGGCCGTTAAAACCTATGAAGGCGTTGTCGAAAAAGGAAAAATCCGCCTGAAGGTGAATGTACGCTTGCCGGAGAAAGCGAAAGTCTATGTGATCGTACCCGATCTACAGGTGGAGAAGACCGCTCGTGTGCTTTCCCCTCGCTTGGCAGACTCTGCGCGGGCAGCGGATTTCAAAATGGATGTCAGCGAGGATACCTCTGATGCCGCACTATGACGCTAACCGATTCGACCCACCCGCGCCAGTTGCCAGTGTGATCATACGTCATCCCGCGACTGGCGCTTCCTTGTCAGACGTGCCGATGCTAATGGATAGCGGTGCGGATTGTAACACTCGTTCCGCGTGAAGTAGCTGCGAAACTGGAGCTTGTTCCTGTAGCTGAAAAGGTGTATGAGATACAAGATTTTGACGGCAGTATTCATCTGGCCGAAATGGTTCAGCTCGAGCTGGTTTTCCTGGGCAAACGCTTCAAAGGTCAATTTTTATTGATCGACCAGCCCATTGGCATTATAGGGCGTAATATTCTCAACGCTGTTGTGCTTCTCCTGGATGGATCCAATGCTCAATGGAATGAGCATAAACAGGCCAACTGATTTTCCAAATAACTTACCTCCATCCCTACCCCTCCCGGCTCAGATTCTCTACACTATAAGGTATGAGAAAGCTGGCAACAAACGACAAACGACGGACGGCGATAGTCAGTGGTCGGTCGTCAATGGTCCGTGTCGGCCGCCCGGCCCAGGACTCCGATAGAAAAGTCCCCTTGTCGGGGACTTTGCGTCATTTATACTTTGGCTTCTTCTCCGCCACCTGCCGTACATCCTGGAACACCAGCGGATACCGCTCCGGGTGTTTGAGAGCCTCCAATTCGATATCAATATCCAGATCATCCCAATGGAAATCGCCAAAACTTTCCCGGAAGTCGAAAATCTGGCTGACGGTGGCCTGTTCGAAGGCAGGATAGCGTTCGAAAGAAACGAAAAATTCACCTTCGGCGGTTAAAAGCCAAAAGCCATCGTTTTCGATGCTGGTGATCTGACTCTTAATCGGGGAAGTGTTTCTTCCAGGCATCTTTGAACTCCTGCTGGTGCTTATCGATCAATCGCTCGATCTCCTTCAACTCATGCGCTTTCAGACCGCGATAATCTGCCAGGGCAAGGATGGGTTCCAACCAGAACTTCGCCTTTCCATTTTGCCCTTCCACATGAACATGCAGGCGCGACTCTTCGTTGCTGTTGAAGTAAAAGCGTTACTGCCCTTCGCGATAAATGGTCGGAGACATAACCTTGCTTTCCTTGACGGCAAAATTATACCCGATTCGATACGCAAAAGATTCATTACAATCTTCACTAGCCTGCGCATCCCAAATCACCTACACCTGGCATATGAGCCGTTTCTTTTCCCGAAAACCGACTGCAGCCGATAGACCACAGACCACGGTCAATGGTCAATCGTCCATCGTCCGCGTCGGCTGCCCCGCCCAGGACTGCGGCGGACGCTGCCTCGTGCTATAATTTTTATAGCAAAGGGTAATGAAGTTTATGGCTTTAGAAATGTTGGACAAAATTATGAAACAAACCAGCCGCCTGAGCGCCGAGGAACAGTTGATTCTCGCCAGCCGGTTGATTGAACGCGCCCGCCAGAGCCTGCCTGTCGCAAAACCGCAAAACCAGTGGCGCAATCTGCGCGGCGCGGCCAGAGAGGGTAAATTGGGCGAGGATGCGCAGGCTTATATCACCCGCTCCCGCGCTGAATCGGACGCCCACCGCGAACAAAATCTGGGGCGGACAAAGTGAAACTTTCGACCGGAATGTCTAATTCTGCCCCTGCGCAGTGCAGATGAAAATACTCGCAAAGCCTTCCTCGAACTGATTCTCAACTCGCAAAACATCCATTTTCACCCTTCCGATGAAACCATCGCACTCAAAGCCGCCGAATTACGCGCCAAATACAACCTGACCCTGACCGACGCTTTCCAGATTGCCACTGCCATTATCGCTGAATGTGATGTTTTTCTGACCAACGACGCCGCGCTCAAACGAGTCAAGGAAATCCATGTACTTGTGCTGGATGACTTTGAATCTGCCTGAACAAATTATTACATCCATCACTACCCGTCCCGGCTCATATCCCCTACACTTAAGGATATGAGCCGTTCCATTCCCAAACTGACCGTAGACCACAGACCACAGACCGTAAAACCAACCACCGTCAACGGTCAATCGTCCGCCGTCCGAGTGGGCTGCCCCGCCCACAACTGCGGCGGACGCTGTTTATTGATTGCGCACGTGGAGAACGGACGCATCACCCGCCTCGAGGCAGACGACCGCCCCGATAGCGTGGCATCCCCCCAACTGCGCGCTTGCCCGCGCGGACGCGCCTACCTGCGCCGCCAGTATCACCCTGACCGTCTGCTCTACCCACTTCGGAGAACCGGAAAACGGGGAGACGGGGAATTTAAGCGAATTTCCTGGGACGAAGCCCTCGATACCGTCGCCGCCCAGTTCGAGCGCGTCAAAGCGACCTACGGCAACAGCGCCCTGTTCGTCCCTTACGGCACCGGCTCCTACAACCAACTCAACGGCTCGCAGGCAGCCCGCCGCCTGATGAACCTGTACGGCGGCTGCCTCGGCATTTACAACTCCTACTCGTGGGCCGCCATCAACGCCGCCACGCCCACCGTTTGGGGCACGCTCATCACCGGCAATCAGCGCCAGGACTGGCTCAACAGCCGTTACATCCTGATGTGGGGCTGGAACCCCGCCGAAATGCGCGATGGCACCAACTCCGACTACTTCATCAAACTCGCCCGCCACGCCCACGGGCGCGGCGCAAAAGTCGTCTGCATCGACCCGCGCCACTCGCTCTCCGCCGCCGCGCTGGCGGATGAGTGGATTCCCATCCGCCCCGGGGCAGACGCCGCCATGATGACCGCCATGGCCTACGTCATGCTCACCGAGGGCCTGCTCAACGAAACCTTTATCCGCCAGCACTGCCTCGGCTGGGACGCCTCCACCATGCCGCCCGGCTTTGAATCCGAAGAATCCTATACCGACTACCTGCTCGGCAGGCGCGACGGCACGCCCAAAACCCCCGCCTGGGCCGAAGCCATCACCGCCGTCCCGGCTGCCACCATCGCCCGCATCGCCCGCGAATACGCCACCCGCAAGCCCGCCGTGCTGTACCAGGGCTACGGAATGCAGCGCCGCGCCTATGGCGAGCAGGTTGTCCGCGCCGGGGCGGTGCTTTCGGCCATCACTGGCAATTTTGGGATCCCTGGCGGCTGGGCAAGTGGTTTGGGACTCCAGGCCCCGGATGGCGGCGGCAAATGGACAGTTTTCCCGACCGGAGAGAATCCCGTTAAAGCAGCCATCCCGGTCTTTCTCTGGACCGAAGCCGTCCTCCGTGGAAAAGAGATGACCCAGGCTGACGGCGTTATTGGCGCGAGCCGCCTCGACAACGACATCAAACTCATCTACGCCGTCGCCACCAACTGCCTGATCAACCAGCACGCCAACGTTAACCGCTCCGCCGAAATCCTGCGCGATGAAAGCAAAGTGGAATTTCTCGTCGTCCAAGACAACTTCCTGACCCCCACCGCCCGCTTCGCCGACATCGTCCTGCCCGCCTGCACCCAATTCGAGACCTGGGGCGTGGAGGACGGCTGGAAATACTCGGATGAAGTCATTCTCCAACCCAAACTGATTGAGCCGCCGGGTGAGTGCAAATCTGACTACCAAATCTGCGCAGAAATCGCTGAACGGTTGGGCATTGGCGAAGCCTATACTGAAGGCCGCGATGAAAAAGCCTGGGTGGAATACTGTTTATCGGTCTGGCGGGCAACCCGCTTCCCCGATTTGCCGACCCTCGACGAATTTCTTGAGAAAAACCTCGGCGCGTGGAGCAACCCGGTCACCCAACCCGCCATCGCCTTCGAAGACTTCCGCCACGACCCGGAGAAATGCCCGCTGGAAACACCCAGCGGCAAGATCGAAATTTTTTCCAAGCAGTTGTACGACTTCGGAAAGCCCGATGAAGTCCCGCCTATTCCCAAATATATTCAAGAGTGGGAATCTCCATTCGCTAACCACCGGGCTGAGCGGAGCCGCGCCCTGCGTGAAAACGAAGGGGCGGCGAAGTCGAAGCCCACCCGCCCTTCGACTACGAGCTTCGCACAGAACGCTCAGCCCTCCGCTCAGGGCGGGTTTCCCCTGCAAGCCATCGGTCATCACACCCTGGCCCGCGTCCACTCCACCCACGCCAACAACGACTGGCTGGGCGAAGCCTTCCCGCAGCGGATTTTCATCAACCCGATTGACGCAACCGAACGCGGCATCCGCGACGGCGACCTCGCCCGCGTCTGGAACGACCGGGGCGAACTGGTCCTCCCCGCCCGCGTCACCCCGCGCATCCTGCCCGGCGTGGTGGACATCCCCCAGGGCGCATGGTGGACACCCGACGAAAACGGCGTGGACTTCGGCGGCTGCGTCAACGTCCTGACCTCCGAAAAATGGACGCCCTACGCCTTTGGAACAGCGCAACATACCATCATGGTTCAAGTTGCAAAACATGATGGACAGGATAAACAGGATGGGGGTTTAAAAACATCCTGAACATCTTGTCCATCCTGTCGAATAGGAGAAAATCATGCCCGCCTACCCCAATAGCCCGACACTACTCTATGCCGACATCACCGAGAAAATTTTGGAAGCCGCTTTTGAAGTCAGCAAAGAACTTGGCTCTGGATTTCTCGAGTCGGTTTACAAAAATGCCATGGTGATTGCTCTGCGCGCAAAAGGTCTGGTTGTGGAAATTGAAAAACCGATTTCGGTCACTTTTCTCGGGCAGTCCGTTGGACAATTTTTTGCCGATTTGTTCGTGGATGGTAAGGTGATTGTGGAACTCAAAGCCGTTTCCGCGCTTGCGCCAGAGCATTCTGCCCAAACCATCAACTATCTCAAAGCAACTGGAATTGAAGTTGGCTTGCTGATCAACTTCGGACGCCCCAAAATCGAATACAAAAGACTTCACAAATAACCAGCAACACCAATCCCGAATCCCATAACAAAATCCTGTCTATCCTGTCCATCCTGTTTGAAACCCAAACTAAAATCCTGCCTATCCTGTCCATCCTGTTCGAAACCCAAAACAAAATCCTGCCTATCCTGTCCATCCTGTTTGAAACCCAAACCAAAATCCTGCCTATCCTGTCCATCCTGTTCGAAACCCATGACCTACGCCTTCACCTTCGACGCCTCGGCCTGCACCGGCTGTAAAGCCTGCCAGATTGCCTGCAAAGACAAGAACAACCTGCCCACCGGCGTTCTGTGGCGGCGGGTGTTCGAGGTTTCGGGTGGGTCGTGGCAACAACAGGACAACGCCTGGGAAAATTCCGTTTTTGCCTACAACCTGTCGCTGGCCTGCAACCACTGCGTCCACCCCAAATGCGCGGGCGTGTGTCCCGTCGACGCCTATGTCATCCGTCCGGACGGGATCGTGTACATTGACGAGGCAAAATGCATGGGTTGTGGTTACTGCTCGTGGGCGTGTCCATACGCTGCACCACGATACAACCCCGACCTGCGCCACATGACGAAGTGCAATTTCTGTTTCGATGAGATCGACCAGGGCAAGCCTCCAGCCTGTGTGGCAGCCTGTCCGATGCGCGTGTTGGACTTCGTAGCTGTGGACACTTCGCCTTCGCTCAATGCAGGCGGTGGACGATTGACCGTAGACAGTGGACGATGGACAATGGACAGTCAACCGTCTATGGTCTACCGTCCACTTTGGGAAACCCCCGCCACCGAGCATCCTTTCCCGTTACCACAATACTCGCACACCGAGCCGCACCTTGCCATCCAGCCACATCCTGGGATGATGCGCAAGGCAGATGCAGCGCTCAGCAATCAGGAAGAAGTCAAAACTGGATCGATTAAGAGCGAACTCCCCCTGGTCGCTTTTACGCTGCTGGGGCAGATGGCGGCCGGGATGGCAGTCCTGTCGTTCTTCGGCGGGCCGCTCACTATACCCGTCCTGATCACGATGGGTGGACTGATGGGGGTTGGCGCCTTTGTGTCATTGTTACATCTCGGTTCGCCCTGGAATGCCTGGCGGGCGCTGGCGCATCTCGAGAAATCCTGGCTGAGCCGCGAAATCCTGCTCTTTGGGTTGTTCGGGGCGAGCTGGCTGGTGGGACTGGCCTTGCCGGGGATGGGAAAACTACCGCTAGCGCTGACCGGGATCGGTTTTGTCTACAGCATGGCACAGGTGTACCGGCTGCGTTCCGTCCCGGCCTGGGATACGGACCGCACGCTCCTGGCGTTCAGCGTCAGTGCCCTGGTGCTGGGCGGGCTTGCGCTCGAAGTCCTGGGCACCTTTGCAGCGGATACCAGGGCCGTATATCCACTCGCTGTTCCCGTTACAGCCGTCGGTTTGGTCGTCGCGTTGGGGCTGTTGCTCACAGACCGGGATCGGACACATCCAACGGCGCACAGGCTCCGGCTGGGTTCGGTCGGGCTGGGATTGGCCGGGGTGGGGGGGATGGCCTTTGTCCCGCACCCTGCCGGGATGTGGCTGGCGGCCCCTCTCTTTGTCATCATCCTCATCGGAGAAATCATCGGGCGCTGGCTGTTCTACGAGCATATCCGTCGGCGTCTTCTTTAACAATCAAGGTGACAGTCACTTCGCAAATGACTGTCACCTTCGGCCTGGGTATGAATAAAACTTATGCCTTTTCCTTTTCTGGCACACCCAATACCTGATCGACCACGCCATACTCGACAGCGCCCTGGGCGTCCAGGTAGAAATCGCGGTCGGAATCGCGTTCGATTTCTTCCTCCGACTTGCCGGTGTGCTTGGCCAGGATGCCGGTCAACAGGGCTTTCAGGCGCAAAATCTGCTTGGCCTGGATCTCGATG
>DAOTXM010000069.1:0-20585 GCA_034435215.1 Anaerolineales bacterium | reverse complement strand
GCAACCGGAAGAACAAGCAGAACTGGAGCAAATGCACTTACGCTATGCCAATGCCCGCAAACCTGCACAAGGGAAACGCTTTCGCGTCGCCTATCGCATGCGTAACCTGTTCCTGGATCGTTGGAACTTGTGGCCGCGCCCGACTTTCTACCGCACTTGGAATATGGAAACGCAATTCTGGATGGCACCAACAACATCTGCGAACGCAGCATCGGCTGGTACATCAAAGAACGCTATCGCTCGATGCGCGGCTACAAACAAGAGCAATCTGCTCTCGATGTCAGCCGTTTGATTGCTTTTGCCGGTACTCATTTGCACCGCGGGCTCGATCTGACCAGCCTGATTGCATAAGCTCGCTGATAGATAACCACTCCGATCCTGGTTCGTCGTTCCCTTCCCCGTTTTTACTAAATTTGGAACAGTCACGAAGTGCCCCGTTTTGTTGGAAAGTTAACATTCACCTTCAAAGATTAGGCAGACACGTTCGATGTGGGTTGCTTCCAGGGGGATTCCCATCGCTGCTAGCACTTCTTCCGGGCGACCGGTCGCGCCTTCGCGGGCGGTCAAGCGCATGAAGAGCCCCTTTCCCCTGGGGAAAGGAGTTGGGGTGAGGGTTTCAATCAATGGACGCAAATCATATTTCTTCCCGCGCCGTTCCCGTAGGATGGATTCGGATTCCATCACGGATGCAACTTTCTCGTTCAGACCGGATCCGTAACCTGCTTCCGTTATCTCGACCCGGTACTCGGCTGCGATGACCTGGGTCTGCAGGGACGGCACGCGTTCATCCACGGGTTGGGCTTCTAAAATGGATAACCCAGGTGGAAGATGGTCTCGCAACCTGGTAGGGACATCCTCCACATCTTCGTTCAGCCAGATGTCCATCACTTCTGCACGGGAAGAAAACCCAAGCGGCAAAGCGGCGGCAAGCTGGATTTTAGGCTGCGGATGATAACCCTGGCTGTAGGCCAGTGGCAGCCTGGCGCGGCGAATGCTGCGCTCGAGAATTTTATGCAAATCAAGATGTCCGGTGTAACGCAATGCACCCTGTTTGCTGAAAGTAATGCGCAATCTCATCAATCCCCAACCACCGGTAACTGCTCACTGATAACTGCCCTCTTCGGGCTCTTCACATCCGGGCACTTCCAAATCTCGCCGGGATTCTCGCGCCGCAGGTTGGCAAACGTGGGCAGGATACCGCAGGCATAGCAGTTCAGGCGGCAATCCACACGGATTTCACCCTCGAGAGACATACGGAAGTCCTGGAACAGGAAGTTCTTGCGCACGGCGGCAGTGATGTGTTCCCAGGGAAAGACCTCGTCCGTGCGACGCTGGCGGTGGGTGTAGAAGGCAGGGTCGAGGCCGTGCTCTTCGAAGGCAGCCATCCAGACGTCGAACCTGGCCTGGTCGCCCCAGGCGTCGAACTTGGCGCCGTTCACCCAGGCGGTGTAGACCACCTCGGCAATCCTGCGGTCGCCTCGTGAGAGCCAAGCTTCCAGCAAGGTATCGTCAGGGTCGTTCCAGGAGAGCTTGATGTTACGGTCACGCAATTCCCGGCGTAGCAGCGCCTGTTTTTCGAGGATGCTTTCGCGCGTATCCACCGAGACCCACTGGAAGGGCGTCTGTGGTTTGGGGACGAAGGTGTTGACGCCCACGTGCAGCTTGACCTTCATGCCAGCCACCTTGCGGCCTTCGGCGATGACCCGTTTGGCCAGATCAGCGATAGCCTGCACGTCTTCCATTGTTTCGCTGGGATGGCCGATCATGAAATACAGCTTGATGGTGGTCCAGCCGCGGCGGTAGATTTCGCGCGTGGTCTCGATGATTTCGTCATCCGAAATATACTTGTTGATGATACGGCGCATGCGCTCGGTGGCCGCTTCGGGCGCCAGCGTAAACCCACCGGAGAAGTGCTCGCGCAGCTTGTCCATCAGATCAATCGATACGGACTCGATGCGCAGCGAGGGCAGGGAAATGGTCAGCTTGCGGCCTTTGAAGCGCTCGCTGATCGCGTTGACCAGCTCCATCACGTGGGTATAGTCGGAGGAGGACAGCGACAGCAACGCCAGCTCTTCGAAGCCGGTCGCATCCACGGCCGCTTCGGCCGCCGCGACAACTTCCTCCACGCTTCTTTCACGGACCGGGCGTGTGATCATGCCCGCATGGCAGAACCGGCACCCGCGCGTGCATCCGCGCATGATTTCCACCGATACACGGTTGTGCACTACATCGATATTTGGCACGATGAATTTGGTTGGCGGAGGCGGCAGCTTGGCCACCACGCGCTTGACGACCGGGTTAGCGATATCGTCCAACAGGGTCTCAATATGCGAGAGCGTACCATCGTCCAGGTAATACGGCTCATAAAATTGGGGGACGTAGACACCGGGGATATGGGCGAGGGCTCTTAATATGTCATTGCGAGCCGTCCTGAGCGGAGCCACATTCTTTGCGGCGTATTCGAAGGATGGCGAAGCAATCTCCTCATTGGCCAGGGAATTGCTTCGTCGCTGCGCTCCTCGCAATGACATGACCACATCGATAATGTCATGAATGACTTCCTCCCCCTCACCGATCACGAACGCGTCGATAAAAGCATGCATGGGCTCGGGGTTGAGTGCCGCATGCCCGCCAGCAATGATGATTGGATGCGAGTCGTCACGGTCTGCGGAACGGACGGGAATACCGGCCAGGTCGAGGATGTTGAGCGTGTTGGTGTAGAGCGTCTCATAGGGGAGGGAGAAGCCGATAAGGTCGAAGCAGGCCAGGGGTCGTTTCGATTCGAGCGCATATAACGGAATCCTGTTTGCGCGCATCTGGGTTTCCATGTCCACCCAGGGCGCGTAAGCGCGTTCGGCCAGCGCGTCATCCCGCTGGTTGATCTGGTCGTACAGGATCTTCAATCCCACGTTGGAAACACCGATGTCGTAAATATCGGGGAAGACCAAGGCCACTTTGGTCTTGACTGTTTCCCAATCCTTGAGGGTGATATTCAATTCTCCACCAACATAACGACCGGGTTTTTGCACCTTTAAGAGGAGGCGTTCGAGTTGTGTCTCGATTTGTTCATGGGTCAGCATGTCGAAATTATACCTGATAAGAATTGTCTGATTGGGAAATATCCTTCGAAGCGGATATGGTTAGAATTTTTCACCTTACAAAAATGTAAGGAGTGGATAGGAAAAAATAACCTGATTCTGCAATGGATAAGAATTCGAGGAAACCTTAAAATTCTTCTTATATAGAAGGAGATGTTTATGAAAAAGCTTATGATCTTATCTTTTATACTTGTCGCAGCACTTGCGGCGTGTGATGCTTTGATTTCCCCGACCCAGGCGCCAGTCGTCGAACCCACCCCCATCCCTCCAACGGCAGAAGTCATCGTCGTGACTGTGGAAGTGCCGGTGTTGGTGACGGTCGAGCCGCCCGCAGCACCTCCTACAGCAGCGCCAACAGAAATGTTACCGCCCACACCGGCACCTACCGAAGCGGTCCCGACAGAAGCGGTCCCGACAGAAGCGGCACCCACCGAAGCGGCGCCAGCAGCACCCGCGGCATCTGGCGGTCCGATCACCGTGGATGCATCACTGTGGGGCGGTTACTTCAAGGATGTCACCTATTCGACTCCCTCGTTCTCCTTGCGTTGCCCGCCAAAAGAGATCACAATCACCGCTACGGTGAACGATCCAGCCATCACAGCCGTCGACTTCTATTATCGCATCGAAGACCGGAAGGGGACCGCGATCTCAGAGTGGAAAAATATTGGCAGAATGCAGCCAATGGGCGGTGGCGTGTTCTCGATGACGATATCGGGCGAGACCGTCCATCCAGACCTGCGCAAGGCACTGGCCTGGTTCGATTTCCAGCTTGTGGGTCTCAACAAAGGCGGGGCAGCCGTAGGGCGTACGGAAAAGATCGTGCAACTGGTGACCTACACCATCGAGTGCCCGTAGATGTACAGAAAAGCCGTATCTTTACAATAAATCAGGGTACTTCCCCTTCACTAATAAAAAAAGAGGGTGGGTTTTGCAACCCACCCTCTTTGTGTTTACAGCAGGTCGATTAGGCCGCCGGTTGTCTGCCGAGACGTTCACGCCCCCAGAGCCAGAGCGCACCCAGGCCAAAGAGCACCACTACGAAGTTGATCAGCCAGCCGAAGAAACCCAGCGGCAGCAATGGAAACTTGAAAAGCCCAACCACCACCGCAATGATGACGACCCCGAGGATCATCGGCCAGAACTTGTGCTCGGCCAGGGCAGGATTGATCTTGCTGAAAATCCACCTGCCGAGCGCGGTGCCGACTACGATCTTGGATACATAGGCGGTTGCCAGCACGAAGGCAACGGTCAGCGCGAACATGGACAGGATGCCCAGCCAGATAATGGTGCCGCTGATAGCGCCCAGGGTAAGCACACCGAAGATGAGGCCACCCGTGATCATCACAACAACGATCAAGAGCAGGGCAAAGAAGAAAGCAGCCCAGGCAAGCGCACCCCAGCCCAGGCTTGGCCAAGTTTGCGTTTTGATCTTTTCCGATGTCGTTTCAATGAATATCGGCGTCAACCAACCCAAAAGCAGACCGAACAGCACCAGGGTCAAGGTGGTACGCAGCAGATCCAGTGCCCACTTGCCGGTTTTTTGCAAGGGGGTGGGGGCTGTTCGAACTGTGTGTTCCTCGATCTCAGGTTGCACACGGGTTACCTGCCCGCTTACCGAACCACCGGGGAAACTCAGGTCGTACGTACTGCTGTAGACGAGATCCCCGGCGATTTTGGCGCTCTCAGCCACCGTCAGGCCGGGAGCAACGCCGGGCAAGGTCAGCGGGATATTTTGCTGCATAAAGATGTTGGGAGATGGCTCGTTGGCCGTTTCTTCGTTCTGGTCGACATAGGCCTTGACATCCCCGCCGAAATTCCCACGTAATTCCAGTGCGCCTACGCCAGCCAGCACGTTCCGGTCCACCTCACCGGCCAGCAAGGCTTGCGCTGCGCCAACCAGCAGATCGTTGCCGACCGTGCTGCCGGATTTGGTTTCCAGGCTGGCGCCAGCGGCCAACAGGTCGCCACCTACCTGGGCTGTATTGCCCAGTTGCAGGCCGGCGCCTGCGATGCGGGCGTCATCCATGACAACGCCATTGAGGATGACTACCTGCCCGGCTGCCCACAAATCGCCTTCCACTGTACCGTTGATGGTAATGATCGAGCCACCCACGATCAAATCGCCTTTGACGGTGCCGTCCAGAACGAACTCATTGGCACCAACGTAGAGATCATCTTCGATGACCTCGTCTGCACCGATGACGACTTTGTCCCCTTCCCGGCCTTCGAAGGCATGAACTGGCGTTGCAAAGGTCAACAGCATCAGGGTAAGCAGGGTAAAAATAGAAATTGCTTTACGTGTTCTGTTCATATCGAACTCCTTTCTATAAAAAGACCTCCTACTGATATACGGCGGAACCAGCAGGAAGTCGCAACGGATTTTAATGATCCTTGTGGCTATCTTTGAAATCGGCTGCTTCGAAAGCGACGCGTGATTCCTGCTTTGAGCAACTGCACAACTTCATGATGCTCTGCTTTAAGGGCTAGGTCAAGCGGCTGTTCGTTATGCTCACTGATGGCTTCCAGATCCGCGCCTCCATACAGCAAGGCGCGAACGATCTCGACATCTCCATTCTGGGCTGCGATGTGAAGCGGGGTATAGCCACCTCGTTCCCGGACGTTTGGGCTTGCTCCCGCATCGAGCAACAGACAGGTGATCTCAAGGTGACCTCCTGCCACTGCCGACTGCAACGGTACCACTCCCAGCGAATTCCTCGAGGGGGAATTTACTTCTGCACCTGCCTTGATCAAGTATTCTACAACGTCCTTATGTCCAAAGTAGGCAGCCAATCCCAGGGGTTGAAACCCATCTTCGGAATAAGCATTAACAAGCTCCGGTTTACGCGCCAGGTTGCTGATCAGATGCATCATTTTCCCTGTTGCAGCCGCCTCAAAGACAGTCAGGGCTACCATGCGATCCAAAAGTAAATTTGCAATTTCGAACTTGTGGGAATACACGGCAGTCATCAAAGGAGAAAGCATCTTTTTGCTTTTCGCCAGAATCAGATTTGAATTCTTGCGCAACATGCGCTCGACCTTCTCCCTGTCACCCTCTTGAATAGCCTTAAAAAACTTTTCGGACATTTCCCCTCGATTCTCCACAAGAGGCTAAATAACCGGTTTGCCGTTCTTGTAGAACAGTTCGCCGTCGATTACCACCTCCGCTTCAGCCATATCGCAGATCATATCCCAGTGCAGACCGGACTCATTATGCCCGCCTGCTTCAGGGAATCCCAGCCCAACGGCAAGATGGATCGTGCCGCCGATCTTTTCGTCGAAGAGTAAGTTCTTGGTGAAGCGTGTAATACCGTAGTTGGTACCGATGCCCCACTCACCCAGGTAACGCGCGCCTGGATCGGTGTCAAGCAGGCTGGTAAGCAATTCCTGGTTTTTACCGGCTTTTTCTTTAACGACTTTCCCCTGATCGAACCAAAGTTCGATGTCTTCCACTTCGTTCCCATCGAAAATAGCCGGATATTTGAATCGGATCCATCCATGAATTGAGTCTTCCACTGGGCTGGTAAAGATTTCGCCGTCGGGGAAGTTTTGGTCGCCTGCGCATGATATAAAGGTACGGCCCTCGATGGACATGCTCAGGTCTACGTTTTCACCTTTCAACACCGCCTGCTTGTGACCTGCCAGCCAATCGATCAGTTTTTTCTGGCGCGTTGCCTCCTCTTTCCAATAGGCAACAGGATCCTCTTCATCGAGCATCCCGGCTCCATACACAAATTCGCGGTAATCGCTCAAACTCATGTTGGCTTCCTGCGCCAAGGCTTCGGTCGGGTAGATGGTGAGGCACCATCTCATTTCGCCTTTCGCCAGACGATCCGTGAACAATTTGAAGAGCGAGCCGTAGGTTTTGCGGTAGCGGGCAATCCGTTTGGGATCCACGCCAGCAAGCTCTCGGGTGTTCGAGGCGGCTTCGATGACCATACGGGCATCGAATGTCTCGTACATGCTCCTGCGGATGGGCATCTCGAAGTCCAATTGTTCATCTGCCGCATGTTTCAGAAAAACTTCAGTGGAACCGGGAATATCATTAAGCGGAAAAATATATGCACCGGTTTTTGTCGCTTCTTCGATAAAAGCCAGCGAAAGCTCATTGGCCAGAGGGGTCGTCTGTAAAAAGACCTGCTGTCCTGGCTTGA
Source organism: Anaerolineales bacterium (assembly GCA_034435215.1). GTDB lineage: Bacteria > Chloroflexota > Anaerolineae > Anaerolineales > Villigracilaceae > JAABUE01. The sequence goes on along the minus strand of DAOTXM010000069.1, from coordinate 13,336 downwards.
GTTTCAGCGAATAGTGCACCAGCACCTTTGCAAGCTTTGTAACACGGGAATCGGGCATATTTCTCCCTAAATGAAGAGCGGTTCGTATTGCTTGCCCAATTGTATCATTGCTTCTCTCTGGGACTGACTCATTGGAGAAAAGTTTTGGCACGCTTTCAGCACCATGGGCAAGACTTTGGTATCTCCTGCCGTGCACAGGCCAGTAATGTCATACGATAATGCAAAGTTGACAGCTTGTTGTATTTCTTCCATGCGGTCGAATGGCTCATACCAGGTGGTAGCAGTCTTTTGTTTTTCACCCCAGGGACCCTTTGTGATGGTCTTTATGACCATTGTCCCCACATCTTTTTCCTTGCACAACGCAATCAGCGCTTCAGCGTCCTTGCGAAATGCAGGCTTGGACATTTGTACAAAGTTCAATGGGAACAGAATGGAATCAAAATCGAACCGTTTCAACGCTTCGATGTAAATTGCCGGGGAGTCTATCCCATGCCCGGTAATGCCGATGTGACGGATGAATCCCTGCTTGCGCGCTTCGATCAATGCCTCCAACGCACCGCCCGGCATGGTACAGGCATCCAGTTCTTCCAAGCTGGTTACGGCATGCAGTTGGTACAGGTCGAAATAATCAGTATGCAACTGCTTCAGGGATTTTTGCATTTCATCCCATGCACCCTGCCGGGTACGTTCCATGGTTTTGCAACCCAGGAAGAAGCGCTCACGCTCACGCGACATCCACGGACCGATACGCTGCTCGGCCTGTCCATAGGAGGGGGCCACATCGATATGGTTGACTCCCGCCTCGATGATCATCTCCATGACTTGATCAGCATCTTGCTGCTCTATTTCCCAGAACGCTGCCGCGCCAAAAATAGCCACCGTACTCATGTGACCAGAACGTCCAAAACGTCGTTTCTCCATCTTCATTCTCCAATGATCTTGACCAGGACACGCTTTCGACGCCGTCCATCGAACTCACCATAGAAGATCTGCTCCCAAGGGCCAAAATCGAGTTTTCCATTTGTTACAGCGACCACCACCTCGCGCCCCATAATCTGCCGTTTCATATGCGCATCGGCGTTGTCTTCCCCTGTGTCGTTATGGCGGTATTGGTGGATGGGTTCGTGCGGCGCGAGTTTCTCCAACCAGGCATCGTAATCCTGGTGCAGACCACTTTCATGGTCGTTGATAAAGACCGAAGCAGTAATATGCATGGCATTCACTAAAACCATGCCCTCCCGAATACCGCTTTCCCGCAGGCATTCTTCCACTTCATGCGTGATGTTGACAAAAGCCCGGCGGGTTGGGACATTGAACCAGAGTTCTTTGCGATAGGATTCCATCGATTCTCCTCCTCGGCTATATTTGTAACATCTTTCCTATTCCCCATACCAGATATCCTGCCCCATGCACATTGGCACCTTGTTATCGAATTCTTCCTCGGTAAAGAGGTAGCGAAAGTTAAAGAGGCCAAGTTGGAACTGGAAATCACCATTGGGCAACCAGGAGACATGATCTGCCGGGCCTGTCCAGCCGATACAATCGTTTGAGAGAGGGAGGAATCCAAAAGACCCATCCACTCCCTGGTGCGCCTCGATAAGCAGGGGTTGTAATTGCAACACCAGAACGAGCGCCAGAATGATTGCGACAGTGGTTACGATACGACGCCTGCGCTTGCTGTCCATGTCACATCTCCGGCAAATCCAGTAAAAAGACCTCCGCCAATAAGCGCGGGTTGATGTTGCCGTCCAGTCGTTTGAGAGCCAGCTCCAGATCATAGACCACGCGTCTGGCTCTTTCCACTCCAAGCTGGTTGGCCAGTGACGCAATCGTTTCGCCTTGGTCGATATTGGCAATCGAGGTATGCGCGCCGCTCGCACGTAAAAGCACATCGCGCCAGTAGGTCAACCAGACCAGCAATGTCTGGCGCATGGTTTCCTTGTCCTTGGCCAACTTTTCAGCGTAGTTGAACTTTTGAACACGCGATGAGGCAAGCAGTTGCTCCAAGTCGGTCAGGCGCTCGGCACGAAACTCCAGAGCGGACTCATCCTTCAGGAGTTGTAAGGCATACCCAGGCCTCCCACCGGAGATATGCGCAATCAGATGCGCCCGCTCACGTTCCGCCCCATGCGATTGTAAATGGTCTTCAAGCGCCTCCACTGGCAATGGGCGCAACCGCAACACTTCACAGCGCGAGGTGATGGTGGGCAGCAATTGTTCCGGGCTGTCGGCAGTCAGGATCAAGATGGCATATCCCGGCGCTTCTTCGAGCGTCTTCAGTAACGCATTTGCCGCCCCTTCGCTAGCCTCTTGAAAACGTAAAAAGAGCGCCACGCGATATTTTGCCTGGTAGGGTTTGAGCGCCAGCGCCCGGCGGACTTCGCGCACCTGGTCCACTTTCAATGTCCCACCCTCGGTTTCAGCCTGCACGATGGACAGGTCCGGATGCCTCATGGATTCGATCTGCCGGCATTCACGACAGACGCCGCAGGGTCGAGCAGGAGACACTGGTTGGGTGCAGTTCAAGGCTTGGGTAAAACGCAAGGCCAGGGTACGCTTCCCCAGACCAGGAGGTCCGGCAAAGAGATACGCATGCCGTACAGTCTCGCGTGCAATATGCTGCTTGAGCATATCCACTGCCCATTCGTGACCAAGCAAGTCCCAGTTTCCTGTCATTGGCATCAATCGTAAATCAAAAATCCCAAATCGTAAACTTGTGCAGAGCTGGTCGAAGCATCGTCATTCTTCCCCCGCGCGTAGCCGCAAATACGAATCGTAACGATCCGGATGCACCTCCCCTGTTGCCACCGCCTCCAGCACCGCACATCCCGGTTCGTGGATATGTGTACAGTCGCTGAACTGGCAATGCGCCACGCGTTCACGTAGTTCGGGAAAATAGCCGTCGATCTCCTCCGGTTCGGTATCCCACAGCGCCAGCGACTTCCAACCGGGCGTATCGGCTACATACCCGCCACCAACCAGAGGGAACATTTGCCGTACTACCGTGGTGTGTTTACCCTTTTTCATGGCCTCGCTGATCTCGTTCACTTCCAGTCCCAAACCGGGTTGCATGCTGTTCAGCAGGCTGGATTTACCCGCGCCGCTCGGTCCGGCTAGCGCGCTGATTTTTCCCGTCAGCACGGTGCGCAAATCTTCCACCCCCTGCCCGGTCTTGGCCGAGGTGTAAATGACGGGGTAACCCAACTTCGGGTACAGACCGAAGAGGGAGACTGCCTCTTCCAACTCGACCAGATCCGTTTTGTTGGCAACGATGACCGCTGGGATGCCTTGTTTCTCGGCGATGACCAGGAAGCGGTCGAGCATGCGCAGTTTTGGTCGAGGACGGGCACAGGCGAAGACGAAGACCGCCTGGTCGGCGTTGGCCAACAGGATTTGCTGATACTCGCCCTGAGGCCGCGGGTCGAGCCGGACAATGGCCTGCTTCCGTTCCTCGATCTCTTCGATCATCCCGGAGCCGTCTTCCAGCAAGGTGATGCGGACCCGGTCGCCAAGCGCCGCCAGGTCGCCTGTGCGCGGACCCCGTTTCAACCGCCCGCGCAGTTGACAAACGACCGGGCCCTCCCCGGTCTCTACAGTAAAGAAACCAGATTGGGCCCGGACGATCAAACCAGAAAGAGCGGAGTTTGTCACGAAGTATCGAAAAAAATCACGGTTCTGGCGTCCTGGTGGGGATGCCGCCAAATGGAGTGGGTGTCTTGGGAACGCCAAAGGATTTTTCCCACCAAAACAGGGTCTGCGGGCTGCCCAGATAATGTACCTGAACCATCCTTCTGAAGATCGGTGCTGCATATTCTGACCCATCCCCAATATTTTCGACGATCACAGCCACGGCGATATCAGGTTTACTGCTGCAACCCGGAAATTCTGCAGGCCTGTTAGCACAATCCGTGTACCCTGCAAACCAGGCGTGCGGTTTTCCGGTTGCTGATCCGGATTCGGCCGTGCCCGTTTTCCCGGCTGCGGGAATATTCATCCCACGCAAGCGGAAGTTGGCTGTGCCGCGCGGGTTTTCGACCACGCTGACTAGAGCGTCTTGCAATACTTTCAGATTATCAGCACGCAAGGGCAGAGTGCCACGCGCTTCTGGTTTGAAGATCACGATTGGGCTGCCCTCGATCGGTTGGATTTTCTCGATCAGCTGCGGACGATAGAGTGTCCCGCCATTGCCTATGGCGGCAATCATCATGGCCACCTGCAAGGGCGTGACCAGCACATCCCCCTGGCCAATGGCCTGATTGACGGCCTGCACCAGTCCGGGCGGGTTCGTGATATTTCCGGACGCTTCCGCCACCTGCTCGATCCCGGTGGAGGCGCCAAAGCCAAAGGCGCGCGCCATGTTGGCGATATCGCTGCCGCGGTCGAAATTGTACAGATCCAGACCGATTTGCCAGAACCAGGGGTTGCAGGAGCGCATCAAGCCTTCAGGCAGGGTCAGCAAGCCGGAGGGTGTGGTCGAACTGGTGGTACAAAAATCTCCTGCGCGCAACGCCTCCTGGCATTTGTCCCAGGTCCAATCATGCCGCACCTGGTCGGTCAACCCATTCCAGTCGTACTGGCAATCCAGCGTCGTCTCGGGCAGGAACAAGCCGCTTTCCAGCGCCGCCGAGAATGTAACGACCTTGAAGACCGACCCAAGTGGATATTGTCCCTGTGTAGCGCGATTGACCAGGGGTTGGTCGGCGTCATTGAGCAATTCGGATAGCAGGCTGTTGTTGTAATTGTTGGGTTCGAACAGGTTGGCATCGAACCCTGGGGAGGAAGCCATAGCCAGTACCCGCCCTGTATCCCGTTCAAGGACGACCACCGCGCCACGGAAGCCAGTCAACGCCTGTTGGGCGTAGTATTGCATATTGCTGTCGATGGTCATATAAACGGAAGAAGCGGGCTGTGGATTGTTATTGGCGATGCGGGAGGTGATTTGTCCGCTATTCGGGTCGACGACATAGAGGGAACCGCCATGCTGTCCGGCGAGATAATCCTCAGCCCATTTCTCGATCCCGGCTGTCCCGACGCGCTCATCGCCGCGATACCCCAGGCGGCGGTATTCCGCCAGATTCTCCTCGGAGATGAACTGGGTATAGCCCACTACCTGGGAAGCCAGACCTTGATGATAAAAACGGGCTTCGTATGGCGTGACCACCAGGCCCCCCGGGTTGAGGGCCAAAATGCGTTCGGCTTCATCCACAGAGGCTTCGCAGACCGGAATGTACCAGTCAAGGCCGGAAGCGGCGATTTTGTCTCGCAATTTCTCCGGATCAATGCTGCATAATTTCGACAACTCGTTGATCAGTGTGCCACTGGAGTTGTCGTTCATCTGCCCGGGGATAATCCCCAAGGCAACCGCTTTAGATTGGTTGACAAGCGCCTTCCCGCTGGCATCGTAAATATCGCCACGGGCGGGGATTTGATAGTCCATGGCCAGCCGCATGCCACCGGCCAACTCAGGCAAGATCAGACTCTCATCCCATTGGATTTTCCATTGCTCATCCTCCAGGCTGAGACGGGCAACCATATCGCGGGAAATATCCCCCACCAGCGCGGTGTGATAGATGATACGAAAAGCGACCTGCGCTGTATACGGATTGTTGATCAAGACAGACAGGATTTCGTAGTCGAACCCTCCGGCGCTCATCACATTGAGCGCCTCACTGTGGTACGCGGCAAAATCTTCCGCTGAGATCGCATCGCGGCTGACCTGGGTGAGCATGCCGTACATTGTGGTGTAATCTTCCGCTTTGAACGCATCCAGATAGTTTCGGATGGGTTGCTCCGCATCGGGAGGGGAAATGACCGTTGATTGTGGCTTCGGCAGGGGGGTAGGCGTACTGAAAATGGGTGGAAAGATTCCATCCGAGCCTATACTACACGCAGAAAGAAGCGTAAAGATCAAAATAAGGTTTATCCAGCGAAGTGGTTTCATTCTTCACCTTGCAAAATTGCGCTCGAGATCGGACAATCATATCGCAGCTCGGTCTGGCAGCGAATGCCAACCGAAGACTCAGGAACTACATCGAACTCTTGCAAGAGCCGGGTCAAGCGGCAAAGCGGCAGGCCCATAACGCTGGCAAAGCATCCACGCAGGTTTTCGACCGGCTGGAAACGCGGATGCTGGATGGCGTAGGAGCCGGCTTTATCGAGCGGATCACCGGTCCGGACGTAGGTCTCGATCTCCTCGTCGCTGTAGTTGCGCATGGGCACGTCGGTAACCGTCAGGTCGGTCAGGGAGTAGCCATCGCTCACGCAGAGCAGGGCAAGCCCGGTGTAGACTTGATGCGTGTGCCCGCGTAACCGTTTGAGCATGTGGACAGCGTCCCGTTCATCCACGGGTTTACCAAGAATTTCATCCGCATCTACAACGGTCGTATCCGCTGCGATAATCAACTTGTCATCGCCTGCTGTTTCAGCCGATTTACGTGCCTTCATCTCTGCCAGGCGTAACACATAGTCTCCCGGCGCTTCACCGGGACGCTGGCTTTCGTCCACATCCGCGACGAGGACGCTGAAGGTCCAGCCGCCCAGGGAAAGCAATTGTTGCCGGCGCGGGGAGTTAGAGGCCAGCACCAGGCTGATTCTTTTACTCACGGGTTGAGATTCTAACACACTCTCCCCTGTGAACCTTAGAGGCACATGTGGTTCTCCAAACTAAGAACGTCCAAGGGAGATGGATTTCGAGTATTTTGGGCGGGCTGCACCCGAAAAGTGGCGTTCGGGACTGGCGGGTTCAGAGATGCCGTTGTAAAATGTCTGGACTCATTCGATCATGCAATGACCGGGAGGTAGTTGTGCAGGAGTTACGGGAACGTATTTTGCAGGAGGGGAAAAACCTGGGAAACGGGATTCTCAAGGTGGATGGCTTTGTCAATCATCAGGTGGACCCGCAACTGATGGATGCCTGCGGGCGGGAATTTGCGAAACGCTTCGCCGCACTTGGCGCGACCAAGGTGCTGACAGCCGAGATCTCCGGCATTGCCCCAGCCCTGACCACAGCGCTGCATATGGGCCTGCCGGTGGTGTATGCTCGCAAGCACAAGCCCATCACCATGCCGGACCAGGTGTTATTGACGCTGGCGCCCTCGCACACCAAGGGCCGCACGGTGGAATTGATCGTCTCCCCGGAATTCCTGGGCGGTGGCGAGAATGTGTTGATCATCGACGATTTCCTGGCCAGCGGGCAGACCATTCTGGGCCTGGTGCGGCTGACGGAAGCCGCCGGATCGAGAGTGATCGGGGTGGGCGCGTTGATCGAGAAGACCTTCGAAGGCGGGCGCGATGCGCTCAGACCGCTGGGCGTGCCGGTCGAGTCGCTGGCGCGCATCTGCGCCATGGAAGACGATACGATCACCTTTTGTGAATAAACAAAGGTGTTCGATTTTTTCCTGCGGGCGGCGCGTAGCGGGCTGGGGCGCAAACTGGTTGGATGGATATTTGCGCACATGAGCTTTGCCATCCCAGCCAGGCGCTTGCGGGAGACAGACACGTTGCTGGCATTCCACCATCCGAAGCCGTCCTATCCGCTTCACGTGCTGCTCGTGCCCAAACAGACTGTCTCCAGTTTCATGGAACTTGATCCCGCTTCCGCTTTCTTTTCCGATCTGGTTGCAACTGTGCAGTCGCTCGTGACCGAATTTCAGCTTCCTGCCTATCGCCTGATCGTCAACGGCGGGGAGTATCAGGACTTCCCGCATCTGCATTTTCATCTTATAGCTCCTCTCCCTGAGGGAGAGGGGCAGGGTGAGGGCGGATGACCGATTCCATCGCCATCCTCGACTTTGGCTCTCAATTTGCCCAACTGATCGCCCGCCGGGTGCGCGAGGCGCAGGTCTATTGCGAACTGTTTCCGTGGGACACGCCCGCCGGGCAAGTGCTGGCGCTCGATCCCAAGGGATTCATCCTCTCCGGCGGGCCAAGCTCCGCTTACGAGCCGGGCGCCCCGTTCGTACCGGACTACGTGCTTGCTTCCGCTAAACCGGTTTTGGGTATTTGCTACGGCATGCAGGCGCTGACCGTGGCCCTGGGCGGGCAGGTGGACCCGTCGAGCGATCGAGAATATGGCCACGCAATCATCGAACCAATCCCGGATATGGGCAGGGGGACTCCACCCCTCCTGGAAAATTTATCCACGGTCTGGATGTCGCACGGCGACCGGATCACGCGCCTGCCCGAGGGGTTCGTTGCGCTGGCGAAATCGGACAACAGTCCCTGCGCTGCGATGGGGAATTTCGAGCGTAAATACTTTGGCGTCCAATTCCATCCCGAAGTGCATCACACACCGAACGGCAGGGAACTGCTCAAACATTTCGCAATCGAGATCTGCGGGGCGAAACCGAACTGGACGCCTGCCTCCATTATCGAAGAAAGCGTGTCTCGCATCCGTGCCCAGGTCGGGGATGCGCGCGTGCTGGCGGCAGTCAGCGGCGGCGTGGATTCGTCCGTGGCGGCGGCGCTGGTGCACAAAGCCATTGGCGATCAGCTGGTGGCCGTCTTCGTGGATACCGGCCTGTTGCGACAAGGCGAGGGCGAGCAGGTGGCAGCGGCCTTCCGCGAGCAGATGGGCGCGGAACTGGTGACTGTGGAAGCGGCAGATGAATTCTTTGCTGCGCTCCGAGGTGTCACGGATCCGGAACAAAAACGAAGAATCGTCGGGGAAAAATTCATCCGTATTTTCGAGCAACAAGCGAAACAGCTTGGCCAGCCGAAATTCCTGGTGCAGGGCACGATCTACCCGGACGTGGTCGAGTCGTCCGCACCAGACCGGAACAAGGCTGAGAAGATCAAGTCTCACCACAATGTGGGCGGCCTGCCGGAGGATATGCAGTTCGAGTTGGTCGAGCCGCTGCGTTACCTGTTCAAGGACGAGGTGCGGGCTGTTGGGGAGACGCTGGGGTTGCCTGAGTCGCTGGTGTGGCGGCAGCCGTTCCCGGGTCCCGGCCTGACCGTGCGTTGCCTGGGCGAGGTAACCCGCGATCGGGTAGCCCGTCTGCGCGCGGCGGATGCCATCCTGCAGGAGGAATTGTCCGCGGCTGGATTTTTAGGAAAACCTGATTTTGGTTCGTCCGGCAGTTTAACTGCCGGACATCTCGGACCTACATCGCAGGCGTTTGCCGTTTTGCTGCCGGTACGTTCGGTGGGCGTGATGGGCGACCAGCGCACCTACCAGGAAGCGGTGGCGATCCGGGCTGTCTCCACCGAGGATTTCATGACCGCTGACTGGACGCGCCTGCCGCACGACCTGCTGGCGAGGGTTGCAAACCGCATCGTCAACCAAGTGGACGGAATCAACCGCGTCGTGTATGATATTACCAGCAAACCACCCGCCACCATCGAATGGGAATAACCGGAGGGCATCATGACCTTTGATTTTGGGGAAGTATTAACGCGCGCCTGGAAGATCACTTGGGGGCATAAAATCCTGTGGGTATTCGGTTTGATCAGCATGCTATTAGGGCTGCTGTTTTTGCCCCTGGCTTTTGCCCCATCTGTCAGCATCTTCATGTCGGATGATGTTCCTGTATGGATCGAAGAACCGGCGTACATGTTTGGCTTCATCGGTATTTTCATTATTTTGATGCTTGTATCATTCATCGTTGGTGCAATTACCCAGGCGGCGATTGCCGTGGGGGTGCTCAATGCTGAACGGGATGGCGGGAAATCCTCGTTCGGTGAAGTGCTGAAGGCCAGTGTCCCATTCTTCAAGCGTTTTTTGGGGATCATGCTCATCTATGCCGGTGGAATCCTTCTGGTCGTATTCGCTGTTTTTGCGCTTCAAATGTTTATATCTATGGCCACATTTGGCCTGGGTGCCATTTGCATGGTGCCATTACAATTCCTCATGTACCCGCTGATGTTCATCGCTTATGCCTGGCTGGAACAAGCGCTGGCCTCGATCGTTGTCGATGATCTGGGTGTTTTCGCTGCAGTGCGGCGGGGTTGGCAGGTGTTTCGTAAAAATTTATTGCCGGTTGCGCTCATGACTTTGATCATGTACCTGGGAATAGGCATACTCACGGGGTTTGTGTACATTCCCCTTATGCTGCCGCTCTTTGCAATGCCATTTGTAATGGTAGAGGGGATCGAAAATAGCAGGGTCATTTTGCTTGTCGCCTCGTTGTGTATGGTAATATATCTGCCAATCCTCGCCGCTTTTCAAAGTATTGCCCTGACTTTCATGAAATCCGGCTGGATCTTGACTTACCTGCGGCTGACGCGCAAACCCGAAAGCCCGGAGGTCCCTGTTTTTGCGGAACCCCATGCGTAACATAACACTCGTCCTGCTTGGCCTGCTGCTATTGGTTGTGCAGTACCATACTGCCCGTGCCCAGGGCGCGGCAATCGCGGAACTTTCGTTCGTCGATGCGCAGGGTTTCCCCACTGTGACAGCCCTGTTGGATGTGTTCGATGAGCAGGGACAGCCCGTCACCGATCTAGGGCTTGAAGATGTGACCATCCTGGAGAATGGCCAACCTCGCTCCGTCAGTGAACTGGTCGAATCCACACCCCCGGTCCAAATCGTGGTCGCGATCAATCCCGGACCCGCATTTGCGGTCCGCGATGGGCAGGGAATCGAGCGCATCCGGCGCGTGAAAGAGGTTTTGGCGGGCTGGGCGGGTGCGCAACCTGTGAACGACCCCGACGATCTAAGCCTGGTCTCTATTGCCGGGCCGATCATAACCCACGCCAAGCCGGACGCCTGGGCTGTTTCGTTGAACGCTTTTCAGCCCGATTTCCGTTCCACCACGCCCAACCTGCAATTGCTTTCGATCGCGCTTAACACGGTCAACGAGGGCACGTCCCTGCCGGGGATGAAACGCGCCATTTTGCTTGTCACACCCCGCATCGACGATGCCAACATCGACCTGTTGTTGAAGGAAGTCGGTGAACAAGCCCTGGCCTCGAAGGTGCGCATCTTCGTCTGGTTCGTCGACGCGAGCCTGTATTTCAACACACCCAGTGCGACGGCTTTCAAAGCATTGGCTTTGCAAACGGGGGGGGATTACTTTGCTTATTCAGGCCTGGAAGCATTACCTGACCCAGAGTTATATTTTTCACCGCTCAGGCATGTGTATTCCCTTCGTTACAACTCCACGCTGACCACCAGCGGAGAACACAGCCTCGCAGCCGAAGTGCAAGCTCCCTTGGGTGCGCTCACAACCGAGCGCCAGACCTTCAAGCTGGAGGTGCAACCACCCAACCCGATCCTGGTCACGCCGCCAGTACAAATCGTCCGTCAGGCGCCGCCGGATGATCCTTACAATACGGAACTCCTGGTGCCAGAACAGCAAGAACTGGAAATCATCGTCGAATTTCCGGACAGACATCCCCGGCCGCTGGCGCGTACTACGCTGTATGTAGACGGCCAACCGGCAGCTCAGAATGAATCCGAACCGTTCGACCGTTTTACCTGGGACCTGAGCGCTTACGCCGAAAGCGCCGAACATACCCTGGTGGTGGAAGCCGTCGACTCGCTGGGGATGAGCAAGACTAGCATGGGCGTGACGGTGAGGGTCACTGTCGTACATGCACCAAGCGGGGTACAGGCGTTTTTGGCACGATTTCGTACGTATATAGCGCTCGGCGCGATCATCCTGGCAGGTGGGATTTTACTTGCTATCCTGTTGTCCGGTCGTTTACGAATCAGGTCCCGCAGTGAACGGCGCGCGGACCGAAAACGTTTCACCGATCCGGTAACGCAGCCGGTGAAGATCCAACAGGCAGAACCACCATCGAAGAAGAATCAGGCAAACCGTCTGCCCTGGGCGCGGTCGGAACAATGGCAGGACGCCCCGGCTTACCTCACCCGTCTGCGAGCCGATGGCGAGCCCATGACCGGACGTCCCCTTCCGTTGGTCGAGAAAGAAACTACCTTTGGTACTGATCCGGTACAGGCGATGCACGTGTTGGACCATCCCTCGATTGCTGCGCTGCATGCCCGCCTCCATCAGACGGATGGTGGTGACTTTTTGCTGACCGATAACAACACAGTAGCTGGAACGTGGGTAAATTACGACCCGGTTCCTAAAGATGGGCGTGTTCTAAAACATGGGGACGTGGTACACTTCGGCCAATTCATGTATCGTTTCTCATTGAAAAATCCCCCGGCTGGTGTCGAGCCAAAGATCATCCCCGAGGCCCCTGCTGAATGATCCGCACTGATCGTGCACACTTGAACGTCTTCGCCCAGACGCACGCGGGCATGAGCGGGAAAAACAACGAAGACCGTTATGCCATTACCTCGTTCCAACTGAGTGAGGAGGATGCTACACCGGTCTTGTTTGCCGTTGTCGCAGATGGGATCGGCGGACATCGCGCCGGGGAAGTGGCCGCCGAACTGGCGGTTGACCATATCTGCCAGGTGATTGCCGAAAGCGACGCGCACCGTCCCAAGAAGATTCTCGAAGCGGCCATCCATGAAGCCAGCGAAGCAATTGCTGACCACGCTGCTTCCACCGCTGAGAAAAAGGGCATGGGGGCCACCTGTGCCTGTGTCTGGGTGATCGGCGATAAACTTTATACTGCCACGGTGGGCGATTCACGCATTTATCTCTTGCGCGAGGGTCGCATCCAACAATTGACCACGGACCATACCTGGGTACAGGAAGCCATCGAAAAGAACATTCTTACGCCGGAACTGGCGCGCGAGCACCCTAACGTGCACGTCATCCGGCGTTACCTGGGTTCCCCCGACCCACCTGAAGTCGATTTCCGTTTGCGCCTCTACGACAACGAGGCAGACGCGCTGGCCGAGGGAAACCAGGGCATGCAAATTCGCCCCGGTGACATATTTTTGATTTGCAGTGATGGCCTTACTGACCTGGTCTGGAACGACGAAATTGCAGAAATCATCCGCTCGAAGTCCAGCATCAAAGCTGCCGCGCAGGGATTGATTGATGCCGCCAACCAACGCGGTGGTCACGATAACATCACCATCGTATTGATCACCGTGCCGCGGGATCTGAAGCTGATGGCGCGCAAAAAGACCAACTGGCTGCCGTGGATCATCGGCGGCGGGATCGCTCTCCTGCTATCTTTTGCTTTCGCTTCTGTCCTGACCATCAACCTGTTGCGCGCTACCATATTTGCCACCCCAACCCCAACACTCACCGCCAGCCCTATCCCCACAGCCACTCAGACCGTAACGCCCCTTGCCACACCAACGCCGACCGAGACACCGACAGTTGCCCCTCCTACGCTCGAACCCACTTACACTCCCTGGCCAACGAATACAGGGATGCCATCCACGACCCAGCCGCCTTAAAAGATCCGGGCTCTACTGTTTTTAGTGGGAAAAATGCCAAAATTTGGGGTGTGGGGGGGGGGG
>DAOTXM010000068.1:0-3626 GCA_034435215.1 Anaerolineales bacterium | reverse complement strand
AGTCCGATGAGCTTCACGGTGACCCTTTCCAGCGCCAGCGCCTCCGCCGTCAGCGTAAACTATTCGACCAGCAATGGCACAGCTGTGGCCCCGGGCGATTACACCAGCACTTCAGGCACCCTGACGATCCCGGCTGGCAATACCGCCGGTACTATCGCTGTACCGATCATCAATGACACACTCGCTGAGAGCAGTGAAACCTTCACGGTCAACCTGAGCAGCCCGGTCAACGCCACTATCGCAGATGGTCAAGGCTTAGGAACAATTCTCGATAATGATAGCATCTCGACAATCTTAATCAACGAAACATTCCCTGAAACGCCCGATTCTGTCGAGCTGTACAACCCTGGCAGCAGTGCGGTAGATATGACCGGATGGAGATTGATGACCTATATTTCTACTGGCACTCTGGAAAACAACTACCAGTTCCCGAATGGTTTCTCCATCCCGGCGAAAAGCTATGTCGTGATCGAAGAGTATGGCGATCCATCGAATAACACTTCGTCTAAGCTATATCTGGGCACAAACATCAATTGGGTCTCCAGTGGGGCGGTAGCTCTGACAGATGGCGTCAATGGGGTGGATTTCATGCGCTTTGGCTCTTCAAGTGTTTCGCCGCCGAGTGGCACCTCCTGGTCGGGTAACAATCCTACACTCGCCTCAAATGCCAACTCCATAGCCCGCGACAGCAACAGCACGGACACCGATGATGGCAGTGACTGGTGTGAACAAACCCCTTCGCTTGGCGCGAGAAACAGCAACTGCGATAAGACAAATATCGATGTGAAGCTCGGTAGCAATCTGGTCGGGAGTTATACGCTAGCAAGTGGCGAAGAAAAGCGTATTTCCTATGATCTAAGCGGCGGGCCTGTGATCGTGGAAAGCAAAGATTTGACCAAGATCGTCGCCGCCATCCGCTTGCAGTCCATGCCGTCCGGCACCTTGCTGGATTACAATGAGACCATTGGCATCCCGGAGGGGCTGCTGTCCACCAAGTACTACTTCCCGGTCTACGAGAACAAATGGGCGCCCCTCAATTCCCAGATCCGTTTTGCCCATCTGGGCTCAGGCTCAAAGAAGATCAAGGTCACTATAGGGGGAGAAGTGGTCTGGAACGATTATGTGGCCCAGGGCACGGAGAAGCGCCTGTTCTTCGACAAGAGCGGCGGACCGGTGATCGTGGAGAGCGACGACGGCGTCACCAAGATCATCGCCGCCATCCGCTTGCAGGGCATGCAGGATGGGGTCCTGAACCACTATTCCGAGACCATGGGCATCCCCGTGGAACACCTCTCCCACAAATACTACTTCCCGGTCTACGAGAACAAGTGGGCGCCTCTCAATTCCCAGATCCGCTTCGCCCATCTGGGTACAGGCTCGAAGAAGATCAAGGTCACTATCGGGGGAGAAGTGGTCTGGTACGATTACGTGGCCCAGAGCACGGAGAAACGCCTGTCCTTCGAGGTGAGCGGCGGACCGGTGATCGTGGAGGCCGATGACGGCGTCACCAAGATCATCGCCGCCATCCGCCTGCAGTCCATGCAGGGTGGGACTTTGCTGGACTACAACGAGAGCATGGGCATCCCGGAGGGGCTGCTGTCCACCAAGTACTACTTCCCGGTCTACGAGAACAAATGGGCACCCCTCAATTCCCAGATCCGTTTCGCCCATCTGGGCTCAGGCTCAAAGAAGATCAAGGTCACTATAGGGAGAGAAGTGGTCTGGTACGATTATGTGGCCCAGGGCACGGAGAAGCGCCTGTTTTTCGACAAGAGCGGCGGACCGGTGATCGTGGAGAGCGACGACGGTGTGACGAAGATCATCGCCGCCATCCGTCTGCAGGGCATGAGCAGCGGCATCCTGAACCATTATTCCGAAACACCTAGCATTCCGTTTGAGTACCTGGATGACCGGTACTACTTCCCGGTCTACGAG
The DNA here is from genome assembly GCA_034435215.1 of Anaerolineales bacterium. Taxonomy (GTDB): domain Bacteria; phylum Chloroflexota; class Anaerolineae; order Anaerolineales; family Villigracilaceae; genus JAABUE01. The sequence goes on along the minus strand of DAOTXM010000068.1, from coordinate 1,691 downwards.
AACAAATGGGCCCCGCTGAACTCGCAGGTCAGGTTTGGTGTGCCGTAGTTAGGCGTTGGGTATTTCCAACACAGAGGGAGAATCAAAGGACAGCTGAACGTTGACTGCCCTGTCTCTTGCTAACTTATTTGATTCATGCTTCAGGCTTTTTTGATGATACCTAGTATTAAACGCAAAGTTCCAAGAAAATCCCGAAAAAATGGTTGTGCGTGGGGGCGCATGCCCTCACGCACAAACATTTTTTCGGTTATCCCTGGTAGTGAATGTGCATCAGCAGTACAACCTTGCGCTGTAATACTAGTACTTGTCCGATTATCCTGATGTTGCTCAAGTACAGGTGAATCCATTACCACATCATTTGCGCTAGAAACGAAAGATACATGTGTAAGAGCGAAAAGTCGCAGTGTGAGTAAAGCGAAAAGACAAACTTTTGTCTATTGAATTGAGTGTAGCTAAACCCGGTTGGTTTTAGCCTTCACTAGCATACCGCATAGATCAACTGATTTTAGTCACACTCTATTGAATTTCGACCTGGGATAATTATTGCACATTAACAAATTAATCTAACAATAAACCGACATAGCGAAGGAGATCCATCGAGCCGTTGCTGAACCGGTCAAGGAAAACTCGAACTGCTTGGCGTAACCCATCCAGGCGGTGAGCAAGACGATGTAAGTGCAGCACATCCTGCTTGAGCCAACGCCAAAGCTTCTCGATTGGGTTGAGCCAGGAAGCATAAGTAGGCAAAAACAGAGGCTGCAAGCGGTAGGTTTGTAAAGCATGCATCACGTCGGGCACTTTGTGGGTAGGCCAATTATCCTGCACCACATAGATCTTTTCGGCATTGGGATAAACCCTCCGCACTTGAGCATAGAACAGGGTCAGGGCTTGTATGCCTACTTTGCTGCGCTGCAGGTAGGTGACCTGTCCTGTAACACCGTTGAGCACCGCTACCAAGCGCGTTTGGGTATTGGCTCCGGCAGTTTCGACCGCCAAAGGTTGCGTTTTACCTTTGCGATGATAGGCCGCAGCCTTGCCAGGTCGTCGATAATAGGTCAGTTCATCCAGAAACAGGATGATTACCCGTTCCGGGTGGCTCATGGCTTCCATAAATACCTGCAGGATTGCTTGCCATTTGGCGCGGTACTCCGGATCAGGACTACGAATGAAGTTCATGGCCTGCTTACGGCTAAAGCCCAGGCGTTTGAGAACTTTGTAGATGCCTGGATCGCTATAGCCGTTTAGCCAACCTAATGCTCGGCCCACATCTTGCAAACGCCAACGGGTGCGTTGGATCCCAAAAGCGGCTGGACTACGATGGAGCAAGACTTCAAGATCAGCTTTAGCTTGCTCCTGCGTCCGTGGGAAAAAAACGAGGCTTGCGCCCTTGCCCTTTTGCTTGTCGCAAACCATCCATGCCTTTCTCCTCAAACGCTCTGATCCAAACGCCAATCGTCGCACGATTGGCGTGCACGTGTCGATCTTGAGCAATTTGGCAGGCTGGCTGACCCTCGGCTGCTAATAACAATGCCCTGGCCTTGCGTCGCAAATATGCTTTGGGCGGATTCTTCGTCCAGGCTTCCAAGCGCTTCCGTTGCGTTTCATCCATCTTGAGCTTCTTTGCTGCTGGCATATGTACCTCCTACCTCTCGATTTATGCCATTGTTAGTTCAATTTGTAAAGGTCCAATA
>DAOTXM010000067.1:0-5526 GCA_034435215.1 Anaerolineales bacterium | reverse complement strand
CGATTTCGTCGCTCTCCAGGATGTTGACGATCAATTCGCCCATCGTATCTGCTTCCCGTCCACCGGGGATGTTCTTGGGGTTGACCTGGAACTTGGGCCCGCCCTGGTCCAGGTTCGCAATGATCACCTGCGTTTTCGGCAGGTCGAAGCCGCCATCGTCAGCGAGGTTGCCGAACATGATATAGAACATGCCCGTCACCAGCAGCGGGACGACGAACATGAAAATGATGGCGAAAAAGCTGCGGAAGGAGCGCAGCATGTCTTTGAGGGCGATGTCGAGTGCCTTCATAAGAATTCACCTAAAAAGGATAATTCTCCCTTGGCGGAGCGATAGCGCAGTCGCATCGTCCCTGCAGGGGGAAGGGCAGTTTTTATGCAAGTTTGCGCTTCGACTACGGGTCTCATTGCCATTTGGCCCTCCGCTCAGCGAGGAGAACCCTTATTTTTTGCTTATCCATTTCAAGTTGCCTAATCACGTAAAGCCCGTCCCGTCAGGTGCAGGAATACGGCTTCCAAATTCGGCTCGCGGATGTCCACCGAGGTGATGCGCGCTGCGAGACGGTTGGTCACATCGAACAGGCGCGGCAGGACCGCGTTGCTGTCATCCACCAGCACGCTTACCAGTTCATCCTCCGCCGAAACCTGTGTCACCCCTTCCACGGCTCGCCATTCGTTCAGCACCGCGCCAGCCTCCATATTCAGGGTCAGGTCGATGCGCGTTTGCCCTCCTACCAGTTTTACCAGTTCATCGTGCGTGCCGTTGGCGATCATCTTCCCATGGTCCATGATCCCGATGTGGTCGGAAAGTTCCTGGGCTTCTTCCATGTAATGCGTGGTGTAAAGCACGGTCATGCCCTGATCCTTGAGCGCGACGACACTGTCGAGGATGTTGCGCCGCGACTGCGGATCGATGCCGACGGTGGGCTCGTCCATGTAGATGACCTTGGGCTTGTGCAGCAGCGCCACCCCGATATTGACGCGCCGCTTCATCCCGCCCGAATATTTTGCCACCCTTTGCTTAGCCCGCTCCCGCAATCCGATGACGTCCAGCACTTCGTCCACGCGCGTCTTGAGCGCCCCGCCGCGCAGACCGTACATCTTGCCCCAGAAGGTCAGGTTCTCGCGCGCGGTCAGGTCTTCGTACAGGGCGATCTCTTGTGGGACGACCCCCAGCACAGATTTGACACCCATCTGGTTCTCGCGAATGGAATGCCCCATCACGCGCGCGTCACCCTGGTCCGGGCGCAGCAGGCAGGACAGCATGGAGATGGTGGTGGTCTTCCCGGCGCCATTCGGGCCGAGCAGGCTGTAGATCTCGCCCTGCTGCACGTCAAAGCTGACACCCTGCACAGCTTTCGTATCGCCAAAGGAACGGTGTAGGTCCAGGACTTCGATGGCGGGTGAGTTATTCATGGGGACTCCTGTGATGCTTGAGCCGAATTTACGATAAGTGAAACGCGTATTTTATATCACTATTTACGAGAGTCTTACCCCTGAGTTTCGCGTTCGCGGTATGTGATTTTCATGCTAATTTCTTGTATAACCGATTCAACATATCGGCCAACATGTTTTTCGAACAATGACCTCTCCACCTACACGATTTCATGTGTGTCGACGATGGGTATTTTCAGTACTTCACGAAAGTTGAAAGAATATCCGAAAACAGGGATGCGGAGCGGGCGCGCACCCGCTCCGCCCCCCTGTTTTCGGGCTTCTCCCAGTTGTTTCGTGATGTACTGATTTTAGACAAAAACGGTAAGAAATTCTTGTTTTCCTGCATCTGTATCCTGAAAACCTATTCAGAAATAGAGGTGCGAAATGCAATTGAATGGACTCCATCACGTCACGGCAGTCAGTGCCAGGATTGCTGATAACGTCGAATTTTATACCCAGGTATTGGGTTTGCGTCTGGTAAAAAAATCGGTCAACCAGGATGATATCTCTGCCTACCATCTTTTCTATGCGGATAAAGTGGGCTCTCCCGGTACCGATATGACCTTCTTCGATTGGCCCTATATCGGTCCGAATGTCCGCGGCAGCGACAGCATTGCCGGAACGGCTTTCCGCGTGTCCAGCCGCCAGGCGCTGGACTTCTGGGCGGGACGTTTCGATGAATATGGTGTATATCATGGCCAGATCACTGATTTTGCCGGGCGCGAACTATTGGCTTTCGAAGATCCCGAAGGCCAGCAACTGTACCTGGTCAACGACCGAGGCGCAGCCTTCGAGGGTGAAATCTGGCAGCGCCCTGATATCCCGGATGCGTACGCCCTGCGAGGGTTTTATAGCATCATCCTTTCCGTTCCAGCCATCGATCAACTGGGGATGATCTTCACGGAGATCCTGAATTTCCAGGAAGTGGAACGCGCGCAATGGATCGACCGGGAATCAAATGCGGTTATCTATTCCACCAATCAAAACGGTGGTGCTGGCTCCGAGGTCTGGTTGCTGGAACAGCCCACTTTAGGGCGCGGTCGGTTAGGCGCGGGCGGTACGCATCATGTCGCCTTCCGGGTCAAAGACTTTGAGGCGCAGAAGAAATGGCATGCCCACTTAACGGGAGCAGGCCTGGGTGTCAGTGGCTTGATCGACCGCTTCTGGTTCCGTTCGATCTACTTCCGGGTATCCCACGGCATCCTGTTCGAAATCGCCACCGACGGTCCTGGCTTCGCAATCGATGAGGCCCTGGAGGAATTGGGTGAGAAACTGGTCCTGCCGCCATTCCTGGAAAATCGCCGCGAGGAAATCGAGGCCGGGCTGACCCCCATTGGAGCATAAACATAAATGGCAGAAAATGTACATCAGGGGCAACCTGTTATCCGTTTCGGCGAAGATTTAGAAAATGCTAAGCTGGTCGTCATCCTGCTGCACGGACGCGGGGCGACTGCTGAGACGATGCTGCCGATTGCAGAGGCCCTCCAGATGGATGGTGTCAGCTTCTTGATTCCGCAGGCAGCGTTGAACCGCTGGTATCCCAACACTGCCTTTGGCCCGCTCGAGGCGAACGAACCTGACCTGTCTTCCGCTTTGGAAACCATCGATTTGCTGGTAAAGGCTGCTCGTGAAAAAGGCTTTTCGGACCAGCAGGTCGCGTTTGGAGGCTTTTCACAGGGTGCATGCCTGGCTGCGGAGTACGCAGCCCGCAATGCCAGGAAATACGCTGGTCTATTCGTCTTCAGCGGCGCCCTGATCGGACCGCGCGATATGCCCCGTAACTACCCGGGGGCTTTCGACAAAATGCCCATTTTCATCGGCGGCAGCGATGTCGATCCCTGGGTGGCGCACGACCTCCTCAGCGCTACAGCCGACGTATTCGAAAAGATGGGCGCCAGCGTCGATTTTCGCACCTACCCTGGCATGGGACACACGGTCAATCAGGATGAGATCGACAGCGTGCGTACCATGCTTGACCTGTCAAAACAAAGTATCGATATGCAAGTGGAATCATCGCTCTTGTAGACATCCTGCGACTACGCTTTGCATCGTTTGCCTACGGATACAAGCGGAAACTACATGGGATCAGGCTGCGCCCCTACCCAACATCCAGAACTGCTTCCGACTATTGGAAGTAGTTCTGCACCTTTTCGTCTTTGAATCAATGCCAAATGATAATTCAAGCTACATTTGGTCACTCTCCCCGCTCCTCGAATGTGACCGTGCTCTGACTTTCCCGGTCAATGGAAGAGTCTATTCTCTTGCGGTACCCGCAAAGGAGAATTTTCTCGAATATAGTCTTCCAACACTTCCGGCATGATGGTGGGGAGTTCGTACTCGATCTGCTCGTCTGGGATGACCAGATAATTGATAAACTCAGAAAATTCCATGTCAGTGGAAGCGACGGTATACATTTTATCTTCTATAAGAGACTCATTCCCAACTTCGATTTCAAGAGAATCCAAATCGTCTGAGTCATAACTAACGCGCATCCCGGCCACGTGGGGCATCCCGACCGCGCCGCCTCTCAACGAATGCAGTCTGCGGGCGGCATTTTCAGGTTTAAGTGCCTCGCGTAGAAAGGTCAGGATTTGTTTCCCACTCAACTCCACACAGGCTGGGTTGGCTGTGGAACGGTTCGCAGCAAAAAGCTCACCCTGAGTCACTACGCCAGCGTTCAGGCCAGTCGTCCAGTGACCGGCAAGTGCCAAGGCGACCTGGGCTCCTTTCATTCGATCCAGAAGCGCATCTGCCAGGAGATTCCCTGCGTTACACTCAGTATCATTCGAAAACTCGACAGCGCTCTGCAAGAATCCCACCTGCTTGCGCATGATCTTCTCGACACGTTTTTGCTCACTCTCAACAGTTTGTTTGGCCTGAGGATCGGGCAGGACCGTCTCTTCGACCGGGATCAATTCCCCTCTGTAAGCGATGATTTTTCCTGCTTCCTGGTCGATTTGGAGGTCGAGGCGTCCCAGAAATTGCCCATAGTCTCCTGCCTGTGCAATGATTGTTTCGTTGACATCCAGGGGCGGATACAATTTTTTATGGTCATGCCCACCGATGATAAGGTCAATCCCAGGGATATTGTCTGCCAGTTGCTGATCGATGGTCGAACTCAAATGGGACAGCAGGATAAGAAATTTTACTCCCTGCGAACGCGTCTCTGCAATGAGGTTTGGGAGGACATCGGCGGGGTGTTTGGCATCTAACCTGAAAACCGCCATATAAACATCCATGGGGTCTGTCAGACCGATCAGTCCAACTTTCAACGTGCCAAACGTTTGGATTGAATATGGAGCGAGTCCTTTGATGAGGTTTCCCTGTCCGTCGAACATATTGCCGCATAACAACGGCTTTCCAAAACTGGCCGCCAGGTTTTCTATTGCTTCAGGGCCATACCTGATGGGGATCGCATTGCCGAGCGCAACATAGTCACACCCCGCGCCGCGCAATATGGCTTCCATGGCGCTGCCTTTGGTCAGGCTGCTCTCGAGATTGGATGTATCCTCCGAATCGCCGGCATCCAGGTATAAACAATAACCACCATTCGCCTCGACTTCAGTGCGAATACGGCGAACGAGAGTAGCGATCCGCAAAAGCTGTTGGACGCGTCCATGCAGATCGTTTGTGTGCAAAACAGTCAGTTGGATCAGGGAAATATCCTTTAACAGGAAATCGATTGAAGATAAAATATAGAGACGGGGTTAGTTCATGGTCTAACCAAATGATATGTTACCAAACAGGTGCGCACTTGGTAATTGTTCCAAATTTGGTAAGGTTGTCGGATGAAAAAGATTTTCTCCCACTTTGAGCCGATTTTTTACAGTAACCAGAGCCCTTTCCGTGAGATTCAGCGAAAATGAAATAGTTTCTTCCCACTTTTCTAACATTTGGAAGCAGTTTACCAATTTTGGAACAGTCACCTTGACCAGCCCTTGATTCTGCATTAAAATCCTCCCCTGCCAGATGCCCTCGTAGCTCAGTGGATCAGAGCGCTTGCTTGCGGAGCAATAGGTCGCGTGTTCGAGTCGCGCCGAGGGCGCCATTTGTAGAAGCGGGCTTGACCGCTTCTTTTAATTGGTTCTACCG
>DAOTXM010000066.1:0-5428 GCA_034435215.1 Anaerolineales bacterium | reverse complement strand
CCCCCCCCCCCCCCCCCCCCCCCCCCCCCCCCCACTTCCCCTTCCTTTTGGAAAGATATATAGCATTGGCAAGGGAAAAAATAGAGCATGCCTGAACAAATTTACGTGATCGGCCATGTCAACCCTGATACAGACTCCATCGCCGCCGCCATGGGCTACGCCTGGTGCTTGCGTGAACGGGATGGGTCAGATACCGTCGCAGCCCGTGCTGGGGCCATCAATCCGCAAACCTCCTGGGTGCTCAAAAAACTTGATTTAGATGCCCCGTTGCTCCTGAACGACGCTTCGCCGCGCTTCGAAGCCGTGACCAGGAGACTGGATACCGCTTTACCAGATTCCCCCCTGCGAGATGCCTGGGCAATCGCATCGCGCACCTGGGGAATCGCCCCTGTTGTCAATGAGGATGGTACGCCCTATGGCCTGGTGACTGGAGCCAGCCTGTTCTCCTATCTGAGCCAGATCGTCGGGCCGCATCCACGCCGCCAGGAAACTCCCATCTCCCAAATCTTGGAGTTGCCCTGCAAAGATATGTCCAACACCGAAGTGCCAAAGTTCGGCATTACTGGTCGTATCCGCGATGCGCTCAACCGCATCCTGCGCGAGGAAGGCGATGATTTCTGGGTAGTGGATGAAACCGGACAATATGTGGGCGTTTGCCGCCAGCGGGATGTGCTCAACCCGCCGCGTTTGAAGATCGTGCTGGTGGATCACAACGAGCCACGCCAAGCACTCGCCAATCTCGAGGAGGCAGAACTGCTCGAAATCCTCGACCATCACCGCCTGGGCAACCCGTCCACACATGTGCCCATCCGCTTCAAAGTGGACATCGTCGGCAGCACCAGCACGCTGGTCGCCGAGCAGATCGAGGAAGCCGGGTTGTCCGCGCCACCGCAGATCGCCGGGATGCTCCTGGCGGGTTTGCTCTCCGATACGCTCGTCCTGACCTCCCCCACTACCACCGATCGCGACAAGAAAGCCGCCGAACGATTGGGGCGCTGGGCCTTTGTCAGGAACGGCCCGCTGGCAGGTGAGAGCGTGCAATCCTACGGCAAGCAGGTCTTGAACGCAAGCGCAGGACTTTCCTCACGCGATCCCGACGAAGTGGTCAGCACCGATCTGAAGGCTTACGAAGCCGGGAAATATCGCTTCGTCATCGCCCAGGCTGAAGTGACCGACCTGTTACAACTGACCGAGCATCTCGACAAACTCGAGACTTCATTGAAAGCCCTGCGCGACAAACGCGCCCTCGATTTCGCCATGCTGATGGTCACGGACGTGGTGCGCGGCTCCAGTCGTCTGCTGGTCACGGACGAGCCGCCCGAACTGGGCGACCTGCCCTACCCCAAACAACCCGATGGCACGCGCCTGGCGGAGGGCGTGGTTTCGAGGAAGAAGCAGTTGTTGCCAGTGGTGCTGGGGCTATTGGAACGATAAAATGAAATCCATTTACCAAGCTCTCGCCGAACTCGAAACGAAAAACGAACCCGCCGCATTGTGCACGGTGGTGCGCAGCCAGGGCTCCACGCCACGCCATAGCACCAGCAAGATGCTGGTCTACGAAGACGGCCAGATCCTCGGCACGGTCGGCGGCGGGGAGTTGGAAAACCGCGTCTTCGAAGAGGCGATGCAGTCCCTGATCGATGGGGTGCCGCGTCTGCTGGAATACAACATGGCCGACCCGTCACGTGGGGATGTGGGCGTGTGCGGTGGCACAGTGGAGGTGTTTGTGGAACCAATCCTTCCTGCTCCGATGCTGGTGGTCATCGGCGGTGGGCATGTCGGCAAGGCTGTAGCGCATCTTGCCAAGTGGCTGGGCTTTCGCGTGGCGGTTTCAGACGACCGGCCGGAATTCTGCACGCCGGAGGCCAATCCAGATGCAGATGCGTTTTACGAGTGCAAGATGGAGGAACTGCCTGGAAAACTCAAGATCAATAACCAGACCTACATCGTGCTGACCACCCGCGGCGTCGTGGTCGACGCGCCTGGCCTGCCTCCATTGCTCGAGTCGGATGCGGCCTATATCGGCGTCATCGGCTCGAGACGCCGCTGGAAGATGACCGTGGACAAGCTCATCGAGATGGGCATCTCCGCGGAGAAGATCGCCAGGGTCCATTCCCCGATCGGGCTGGAATTGCAGGCCGAAACGCCGGAGGAGATCGCTGTCAGTATTATGGCAGAAATTCTCATGTTGCGCGGTGGCGGAACAGGGAAGCCGATGAAAATGGGTAAAGTGAAACATGGAGCAACACTTTCAAAGTGATTGCGTAGAATAAGAGGAATGGTTCTTGTAACTAGGTAACCCATCGGATATAATGAAACTGTTCTAGCAAAGAAAACAAGGAGAGAGTCATGGCCAGAATTATCGATGTAATTGAATACCCGAATGAAATGGCGGAGGAGATCGTCCACCGTTTTCCGGAGGGCGGAGGGGTAGCCGATTATCGTCTCGGCTCGCAAGTCATTGTCCGGGAATCGCAGCGTGTGGTCTTCTTCCGAGATGGCAACGCTTTGGATGTGTTCGGCCCTGGACGTCACACGATCGCAACAGCCAATGTTCCGTTGTTGACACAAACATTGCAGAATTGGTTCACCAGCGGCAAGACGGTCTTTCCGGCAGAGGTCTTCTTCGTTTCAGTGAAGGAGTTTGCCAACCGCAAGTGGGGCACGCCGCAACCGATCATCGTCCGCAACCCTGGCATGGGGTTGGGTGTAGCTCTGTTGCAAGGTTTTGGAACCTACTCGTACCAGGTCAGCGATCCGCAGCAGTTCGTCACGCAGTTGGTGGGTGCCCAGGGCGCGTACCGCACCAGCGAAATCGAAGATCGACTGCGCACCATGCTGTTATCTAAATTGCAGGATATCCTCGGCGAAACGACCGCTGCAAAGAGCGTGGTCGACCTGATCGGCCTGACCGAGGAAGTTGGCGCTGCTGTGCGCGCGAAGGCGAACGATGACTTTGCTGCCATCGGCCTGACTCTCAAGACATTCTACATTGGAAATTTGAAGCCGTCCGAAAAATCCGCCCAGGAATTGCGCGACATGGGTATGCTCGACATGGCTACCTACACCCAATTGCAGGCTGCGGACGCCATGCGCGATGCTGCGCAGAACCCCAGCGGCGGTGCCGGACTGACAGCTGGCATCGGTGCTGGGATGGGCATTGGCAACCTGATGCAGCAGGCCACTTCCGGCGCTGTAGCATCCCAGCAACAGGCCGCATCTGGCGGGGCAGCTGCCAAGGGTACCCCAGATGTGATGACTCCTTCCGAAGCGGCGGCAATCTTGAAGGTTTCCGAAGAAGATGTCATCGCCGCGATCAACGATGGCTCGCTCAAAGCGAAGAAACTGGGCAATGCCTACCGCATCAGCAAGGCTGCTTTGGATGAGTTTTTGAATAGCTAAACTCTGCACAATTACTTTCCCAGCAAATTGCCTTCTGACTGCCTATTCCAACAGCATTGCCGCCGCTTGCCTGTACAACTCAGCAACCGGGTGATCAGGATAGCGTAAGGAGAAAATGCCACCACTGGCCAAAGCCATTAACTCATCCGAATGAGGTAACACGGCAGCCACTGGCGCTTCATAGGTCTGCTCCACTTTTGCTTTTAGCTGATCTGAATCGAAAACCGAAGGCACCTTGTTTACAATCAACAGCATCCGCGGCACCTTGAGCTGTCGAGCAACTTTTACTGTGACCCCCGTGCCTTCATAATCCTGCTGGTCAGGACGCAAGATAATGACCAGAGTGTGGGAGATTACGATTGAAAGCAGAGTCTCCTCCCCCAGACCGGGATGCGTGTCAATGATCAATACATCCAATCCTAAATCATCGATCAGGTTGCGAAAGCCCTGGGTGAGCAGGTGAGCGTCATACCCCTCGCGTAGCACGCGGGTAATCTCGCCTGCCCGGATGCTGGATGGGATCAAAAATATTCGCCCTTTGATCTCCGCATCCAGGTTGGGTGTCACATCCTGTGCAACCTGCTGGATAGAACATTTCCCCCACAGGTAATCGTTTAGAACTTGTGTAAAAATAACTTCCGTTTTTTAGTGGTGGTAGCCGAAAGGCAAGTAGAATTGGTAGGCAAAACACCTTTAGTATAAGGATACTTGATGCCAATCTCAGAAGTACATAATTGTCAATGCGCGCATTGTCTGCAGGAGAGTGAACACACGGACAAGAAGTTGCATGAGCAGATCAACCTGTTATTGAGCCGTCTGGATGAACAACAACGTCGCTGGTTTGTAGCAGTGGAGGCTAATCGTGTAGGACATGGAGGCGTGCATTTGCTTTCCCAGATCACAGGCCTGGATGAGAAAACCATCCAACGTGGGCAACAGGAGCTAGGGCAGGGTTTGGCAGATCGTCCTGTTGAGCAAGTCCGTCTCAGCGGCGGAGGTCGCCAACGGGTTGAAAAAAAGACCCAGCGATAACAGACGCCTTACAGGAAATGACTGCACCAGAAACAGCCGGTAGTCCGATGGGTGCGGAGAAATGGATCCGCAGCAGTTTACGCCATTTGAGCGAGAAACTGAAAGCCCAGGGACATGGTGTTTGCCCAAAGACGGTCAGCCGCTTGCTGAAAGGTCTGGACTACTCGCTCAAGGCCAATGTCAAACGTCAGGCTGGTTCACAACATCCGGACCGAAACACGCAATTTGAGTATATCGAAGCGCAAAGGCAGTTGTTTTTGAGCCAGGGTTGGCCAATTGTCAGTCTGGATGCCAAAAAGAAGGAGTTGATCGGCAATTTCAAAAACGCCGGCCAGTCCTGGTGTCAGGAAGCCGAACTGGTCAACGATCATGATTTTGCAAGCGATGCACAAGGCCGTGCGGTTCCCTATGGGATTTACGATGTGAACCACAATCGCGGCTACGTGTATGTAGGCCAATCGGCTGACACCGCTGAATTTGCAGTCGATATGCTTTCCAACTGGTGGCAAGAGTTTGGGCGCGTCCAGTTTCCGTATGCGCCTTGCCTGTTGGCGCTCTGCGATGGAGGCGGCAGTAATGGCTATCGTTCACGCTTGTGGAAAGCACAACTCCAGGAAAAATTGGCGGATGCGCTGGGATTGACGGTTATGGTTTGTCACTATCCGACAGGAACATCCAAATGGAACCCGATTGAACATCGTTTGTTTGGCCCAATCAGCATCAATTGGGCGGCCAAGCCCTTACGCACCTTTGAAATCATGCTGGCTTGTATCCGTGGCACAACCACCTACACCGGATTACAGGTATCGGCCTTCCTGATCGAGAAAATCTATGCCCGCGGAATCAAAGTTACCGATGAAGTCATGCAAGACTTGAATCTGATACGACATACGACTTGTCCCAAATGGAACTACACCATTAACCCGCGTACAGCTATGTTTGCACCTGAGATCGGTTGTTAAAGTGCGGAAGTTATTTTTACACGGCTACTAAG
>DAOTXM010000065.1:0-11976 GCA_034435215.1 Anaerolineales bacterium | reverse complement strand
GCGAACCTCAACAATCTGGTCATTGCTTTATTGCATCACCAGGGCTTCTCCAACCATGCTCAAGCGCGACGCATCTTTGACGCCAAGCCCGACACCGCTCTCTCCCTCATCTTGCGACTTTAAGAAAACCCTGTAACCGCTGCGTTCTGGTCTTGTATGATGCGAAAATGCGTGCTATAATCCGCCGTCGCGTACCGAACAAACCATTTTTCAAGAGTAAGGAAGAACGAAATGACAGACCAGATTTTGAAAGCCGTGGAAGCCCAGGCTAATGAGAATATACCCCAACTTCGCTCTGGCGATGTGGTCAGTGTGCATGTCAAAATCAAAGAAGGCGACCGCGAACGTATCCAGGAATTCAAGGGCACAGTTATCCGCCTGCGCAAGGGTGGCAATAATGCCAATTTCACCGTCCGCCGTGTAGCCAGTAATGGCATAGGTGTCGAACGTACCTTCCTACTGCGTTCCCCGCGCATCGATAAGGTAGTGGTTGAACGTCACTCTACTGTCCGGCGCGCGCAGTTATACTTCATGCGCGCCCGCACCGGGAAATCGGCCCGCCTCAAACAGAAGTTCGATTAGTCCTTTTATTTTGTGAGCGTCCCCTAGAAGGGTGCAGTCCGCTGCGCCCTTTCATTTTTTGGAGCAACATATGCAACCTGTGATTGGCATTACCACCCACCAGGGAATAAATCCCGATGGGTTGCCGACTGTTATGCTCTTGCAGGCATATGTCTATGCGGTCCTGCAGGCTGGCGGCGTGCCAGTCTTGATCCCCTCTATGCTGGCAGAAGGCGGCTGGGAACCTTTGTATGAGCGCCTGGATGGGATTCTGTTCTCAGGCGGCGGGGACATTTCCCTGGAGCATTTTGACGGGCAGGACCACCCAAGTATCGAAGGCGTGGACCTCTTGCGTGATTCCGTCGAATTGAGTCTATTTCATGCCGTCGTCGAAGACGGCAAACCCTTCCTCGGTATTTGTCGGGGGGCGCAATTGGCCAACGTCGGACTGGGTGGGACGCTGTATACCCATCTTGCCGATCAGTTCCCCCATGCGCTCGATCACGCCTTTCCCAGTGACCAGCGTACCATCCTGGCACATACGGTCAGAATCGAGGCGGGAACACACCTGGCGAAAATAGTTTCCGAACCAGTTTTACAGGTCAACAGCCTACACCACCAAGGGATCAAGGATATTGCCCCCGCGCTGCGCCCAACCGCTTATGCGCCAGATGGATTAGTCGAAGCGGTGGAGTTACCCACGCACCCCTTCGGCCTGGCCGTACAATGGCATCCGGAGTGGCTGACCGACCAGCAATCAACGCGCAATCTTTTCAAGGCCTTTCTAGAAGCTGCAAATAAGCACATTTGAGTGGCTGTAAACGCTTAGAACCACGGTCACGCGTTGCTTTACGTTTTCTCCTTTTCGTCTTATCATTCTTCACATGTCCCAACAAAACCAGCCCATTGGCGTTTTCGATTCCGGTGTAGGCGGCCTGTCCGTATTACGCGCCATCCGCCAATTGATGCCGGAAGAGCCGATCCTTTATTTAGGCGACCAGGGACATGTCCCGTATGGTCCGCGTGCGTTGGAACAGGTGCGTGATTTTTCAGAAGCCATTACACGTTTCCTGATGGACCAGGGTGCGAAGTTGATTGTCGTGGCCTGCAACACGGCCTCGGCGGCAGCGTTGCATTTTTTGCGCGCAACGTTTCCCGATGTTTTGTTCGTGGGAATGGAACCGGCGATCAAACCAGCGGCGGAACATACACACAGCGGCCTGGTGGGTGTGTTGGCAACCCCGGCGACCTTTCAGGGTGCGCTGTACGCCTCGGTGCTGGAGCGCTTCGCCAACGGAGTACAGGTCCTGCAGCATACCTGTCCCGGACTGGTCGGACTGATCGAAAGGGGAGAATTAGATGGAGATGAGCCCCGCGCGATTTTAGAGACGGCCTTGCGCCCCATGCTGGACCGGGGAATCGATACCGTTGTACTGGGTTGCACCCATTATCCGTTCGTGATCCCGTTGATCGAGCAGGTGGTGGGGGAACATGTCCGGGTGATCGATCCGGCACCGGCAGTGGCGAGACAGGTCAAACGTCTGCTGGATGCGAATGGATTGAAGCGCCCGCCAGGGGAACCAACTGAAATCCGATTCTACACATCGGGTGATGTCGATGCCTTTATGTCTATCTTGCCCAAACTGCTGGGGGAACTCGGACCGGTTCAATCCATCATCTGGCTGGATGACCAGCACATAGAAACAGTATGCTGATTTCAGGCTTGCATGGACGGGCTAATTTCTGTATAGTAATACCAGAATGACTGTGCCAACCTACTTGAACCTGTCTATCGTGGAATTGCAGGAACGTGTCAGTCTCGCGTATGCCCGCCTGGAACATTGTGACTTGTGCGCGCGGAAATGTGCTGTCAACCGACTGGCGGGGGAACTGGGGGTGTGCAAAACCGGGCTCCAGGCGCGGGTCAGTAGTTACGGTCCGCATCACGGCGAGGAAGATCCTTTGCGCGGTTGGAAAGGATCTGGCACCATTTTCTTCTCACGATGCAATCTGCGCTGCCAATTCTGCCAGAATTATGACATCAGCCAGGCAGATGCAGGCATGCAGGTTACAGGGCAGCAACTGGCGACCATGATGCTTGAATTACAGGCAATCGGTTGTCATAATGTCAACCTGGTTTCGCCAAGTCATGTCGTACCGCAGATCTTGGCTGCGCTGCCTCTTGCCGTACAGGAAGGACTGTGCCTGCCGCTGGTCTACAACACGGGCGGCTATGACTCGTTGGAGACTTTGCAGCTATTAGACGGCATCGTGGATATCTATATGCCTGACATGAAATATGCAAACGGCGGTTATGCTAAAAAGTATTCCCGTGTGCAGGATTACCCCCAGGTGAACCGGGCAGCCGTCCAGGAGATGCACCGCCAGGTGGGGGATTTGCAATTGGACAAGAACGGACTGGCCACCCGCGGGCTGCTCGTCCGTCATCTGGTCTTGCCGAATCATCTGGCCGGGACGCGGCAAATCGTACGGTTCCTGGCGGGCGAGATCTCGAAAAACACCTATCTCAATTTGATGGCGCAATATCGCCCGGCTTATAACGCCAGCCGCTACCCGGAGCTGAACCGCCGAATCACGCAGAGGGAATATGATGAAGCGGTGCAAATGGCTCAAGAAGTGGGCCTGACCAACCTCGATGGCGGTTTTCTGCCCTTTCTTTTCTGAGAGTAGACGTTGTTGGTTTTCCCGTTTACAGGGGCAACATCCCAAAGCATGGATTAAGAACGGAAGATCCATGTTTTTGTACTTCCCAGGCCCGTAAAAACTGAACGCGCGTGTTTTCCTAAGAATTCCAAAATATTTATTATATAAAAACTAATATCTGTTGTTGTAAAGTAATAGTGTCATTTCATTCATCACGCACTCCATCAAGAAAGGAGGTGAAGGTTATGCTTTTTGCACCCAAAGAGAAGGGCCAGGGTCTGGTGGAATATGCATTAATTCTTGTATTGGTTGCTATCGTTGTTATTGCAGTTCTGATGTTGCTTGGTCCGATCATCGGCAATGTGTTCAGCAGCGTCAATGATAGCCTCTCAAGTTTCTCGTAAACTTGGTCCGATCATCGGCAATGTGTTCAGTACGATTAACGAGAGCCTGTCCGGCGTTTGGGGGGTTGGAGATTCGTTATTGGGATTGGATTGTAAGTACTACGACACATTGATCAAACAGCAGGAGCATCTCATTGGATCGGTGCTCCTGCTGTTGATGTCAAAATAATGCAACTACTCAGCCTGCCTTTAGAATGGCGGCAAAAACGGTGTGCGCGGAGGGCGTACGCCTCCCATGCACACCGTTTTTACCCTACTTTTTTGCATAGGTCTGCGTAGCTTGACAATGTCACATTCGCCAAAAAACTCCGAAAATGGGGATGCGGTGGGGCGAATGCCCTGCCGCATCCCCATTTTCGGGACATTTTTGAAATATGACATTGTCAAAGTAGATACAAAATAATTTATGAAGATAGTTACAGGTACTTTTTATCGTTTGGATGCGTATGAGATTGGGGGGGGGAGGGGCAGCGCAGTATAAATTGTGGAGCTAACAATAATTGACAGAGGCAACATGGATCAAAACAAACCGGTGATTTTATTAGTCGATGACGACGAACTCAATCGGCGGATGTTGGGGCTTTTGCTATCCAAAAAAGGATACCGTTACGATTTTGCTTCCAATGGTTTGGAAGCGGTTGAGGCAGTACAGTCTCAATCGTATGATATTGTTTTAATGGACTTGCGAATGCCTATAATGGACGGATACGAAGCGACGGGAAAAATACGAAGTTGGGAAACAGGAGACCAGCATACTCCCATTGTAGCCCTGACTGCGATGTTGTTTGATGATGAAAAAAATAAGTGTTTGAGTGCTGGTATGGATGATTGTATTTCGAAGCCATTCGATACGGAAATGTTATTTCAATTGATAGAGTCTTATGTCAACAAATAAATGTTGCAAGGCATTGGTCTTATCCGCGCCCTGCTTTTTAGAGAACGCTGAGAAGGGTTTGCCTCTGCTCGACTGATTCGCCCGGTTTAACGCGAATACGGCCGACGATCCCGGCGCGTGGTGCTTTCAGCTCGTTCTGCATTTTCATCGATTCGAGGATCAATAATACCTGCCCCTTTTCGATTTCCTGACCTTCTGTCACCGGGATGTAGATGACCATACCGGGCATGGGGGCCTTGAGATGATACTCGCCCGTCTCGCTCACGGACCCTCCGGCTGCTGCCCTTAAACGTTTTTCGCGCTCATCCTCGACCGTTACGGGATATTGGCGCCCCATCAAGAGTACCTCCCACTCTGTTTCGCCCGGATAAACGAAACCCTCAAAGGACTTACCATCCACGAGCAGTGAGTAGACGGGTTGCCCGCTGACTGAATTGAAATCCACGTTTATCTTGCGGCCATTGACGATGATGTGCCGCTCATCGAGGATTTCGATTTGGTATTCGATCCCGTTGACAGTGCTGATATATTTCATGCCTGGCTCCTCCTACTGGCTAACGGTGCATGCGCTCCCAGCGTCCAACCCATTTCCAGTTGCTGGTGTCGCGTTCTGCGCGCCGGACGATCTGGGTCGTGCGTTGGGTCTCAGTGTGCGCTACCAGGGTAGCCAAGATGGCGGCGGTCTCTTCGAAGGTCTGTTTGTTCTCCTCCATCTCTTCCATAGAGAAGCGCTCTTCCACAAAACGCGTATCATATTGACCGGCCATGAAGCGGTGCGAGTCCATCATGGTTTGGTGGAAGGGAATGTTGGTGCGCACGCCGACGATGCGATACTCCTCCAGCGCGCGGCGCATGCGCAGGATTGCCTGTCCGCGCGTTTCGCCCCATACGATCAACTTGGCGATCATCGGATCATAATATGGGGTGATCTCAAAGCCGGGATACACGCCCGTATCCACGCGGATGCCGGGGCCGGTGGGCAGCAGGCTGTGGGTAATCCGCCCGGTGGATGGCAGGAACTCGTTGTACGGATCTTCGGCATTAATCCGGCACTCGATGGCGTGACCGTTGAAGTGGATATCTTCCTGTTTATAGCTCAATTGCCGCCCACGCGCGATGCGGATCTGCTCGGAAACTATATCCACGCCGGTGACCATCTCGGTGACAGGATGTTCGACCTGCAGGCGGGTGTTCATCTCGAGGAAGTAATAGTGCTTGTCTTTATCAACCAGAAACTCGATCGTCCCGGCGTTGACATAGTCCACAGCCTTGGCAGCCTTGACAGCCAGTTCGCCCATTTTCTGGCGCAACTCATCATCGATAAACGATGATGGCGCTTCCTCCAGCAGCTTTTGATGGCGGCGCTGTAGCGAGCATTCGCGTTCCCCCAGATGGATGACATTCCCGTGTGTATCTGCCAGAATCTGGATCTCGATATGCCGTGCTCCTTCGACCAGTTTTTCCAGGTAAACGTTGCCATCCCCAAAAGCCGCCTCCGCCTCACGCCGCGCCGCATGGATCAGGTTGTGCATCTCTTCGATGTTGTGCACTTCACGCATACCCTTGCCTCCGCCGCCAGCGGTCGCCTTGATTAGCAGGGGGAATCCCACTTTCGGTGCAAGGATCAGCAGCTGCTCGTCGGTCAGGTTGCCGACATCCTCTGTGCCGGGCACGACAGGGACGCCCGCCTTGATGACTGTGGCGCGCGCAACAGCTTTGTCGCCCATGGCCGCGATCGCGGACGGTTTTGGGCCGATGAAGGTGATCCCCTCGGCCTCGCAGGCTTCAGCGAAATCGTCGCGTTCAGCCAGGAAGCCATAGCCGGGATGGATGGCGTCCGCATTACTGCGTTTAGCGACCTCGATGATCTTGTCTGCCCGCAGATAGGACTCGCGCGAAGGCGCAGGGCCGAGCAGGTAGGCCTCGTCTGCATAGCGCACATGCAGGGCTTGCCGGTCCGCTTCGGAATAGACGGCGACCGTTTCTAGCCCGCGTTCCCGACAGGCGCGCAGGATGCGGACGGCGATCTCTCCTCGATTGGCGACTAATACTTTTTTGAACATGAACCCTCGTTTGTATCAATGTGAACGGCTGAAAGGAGCGAACCAATCTCCTCGTAACAGGGGAGTTTTATCACATGAAATCCGCATCCAATCCGAGATTGCTTCGTGGGAAGAATACCCTCCTTAGTAGTGACATTATCAAAGCGGAATGTTCCCATGCTTCTTAGCAGGATTGGTATCGCGTTTGTTGCTGAGCATCTCCAGCGCATTGATCAAACGCGGACGAGTTTCGCGCGGTTCGATCACATCATCGATATAACCGCGCTCGGCGGCCACATAAGGATTGGCGAACTTCTCGCGGTACTCAGCGACCAATTCGGCTTTGCGTTTGACCGGGTCCTCCGCCTTCTCCAGTTCTTTGCGAAAGATGATGTTGACCGCACCCTCCGGTCCCATCACGGCGATCTCGGCGCTGGGCCAGGCCAGGTTGACATCGCCGCGGATGTGCTTGCTCGACATCACGTCGTATGCGCCGCCGTAGGCCTTGCGCGTGATCACTGTCAGCTTGGGGACGGTTGCTTCGCAGAAGGCATATAGCAGCTTGGCACCATGGCGGATGATCCCGCCGTGCTCCTGACCAGTGCCAGGCAGGAAGCCGGGTACGTCCTCGAAGGTCAAGATCGGGATGTTGAAGGCGTCACAGAAACGGACGAAACGCCCGGCTTTGTCCGAAGCGTTGATATCCAGCACGCCCGCCAGGACGGCCGGCTGGTTTGCCACGATTCCAATGGAGTGCCCACCCAGACGTGCAAATCCAACCACGATATTGGCTGCAAAGGCTTCGTGAATTTCGAAGAACTGGCCGTTATCGACCACAGAACGGATGACATTCTTTATATTGTAAGGTTTACCAGGATCGTCCGGGATCAGGTTGTCCAGCGATTCTTCCATACGCAACGGATCGTCGCCGGTTGGCAGGAATGGCGGGTCTTCCATGTTGTTGGAGGGCAGGTATCCGAACAATTTGCGAATCAGGTAAAGTGTGTCGGCCTCACTATCGGCCGCCACATGGCACACGCCGGAAACCTCCGCGTGAACAGTTGCACCACCGAGGTCCTCGAAGGATACTTCCTCATGTGTCACCGATTTGACCACTTCCGGTCCGGTCACGAACATATACGAAGAGCCACGCACCATGAAAATAAAATCGGTCAGGGCTGGGGAGTAAACTGCACCGCCCGCGCAAGGCCCCATAATGGCTGATATTTGTGGGATGACGCCTGAAGCCAGCGTGTTCCGCAGGAAAATGTCAGCATACCCGCCCAGGGACACCACCCCCTCCTGGATGCGTGCGCCGCCCGAGTCGTTCAGGCCAATGACGGGTGCGCCGTTCTTGAGCGCCATGTCCATGATTTTGACGATCTTCCCGGCATGCACTTCGCCCAACGAACCGCCGAACACCGTGAAATCCTGCGAGAAGATATAGACCAGCCGCCCATCGATCGTGCCCCAGCCGGTTACAACCGAATCACTTAAATATTTTTGTTTATCCAGCCCAAAATCATGGGTGCGGTGCTGGATGAAGGCATCCACTTCACGAAAGGAACCCTTGTCGAGCAGCAGATCGATACGCTCACGGGCGGTCAGGCGTCCCTTTTTGTGCTGGGTTTCGATGCGATCCTCTCCGCCCCCCAGGCGCGCTTGGGCTTTCAATTCTCTTAGACGTTGGATTTTTGGGTTATTGGTCATGTGCATCTCTCTTCGCGAAGAAGGTTTTTGTACCGGGAACGAACACGCATACGGATACGACGATCACCAGCAGAGCGGTTGCCAGGAGGGCAAATTGCCAGTTTGGGTTGGACATCTGGAATAGGAACCGGTCGCACCAGTACCAAGCCGCGAATCCTGCTCCGGTTCCGAACAGCCCGTACCGTATCCAGGCTTTGGCCTGCCCCATGCCCCACAACAACACGATGCTGGTGGTCAGCCAGATGCCCCCGCTGAGGGCGATATAGAGCGGGCCGGGCGGGGATGCGAATTCGAGCAGTGGGCTCCACCATCGTACAGCGGAATACAGACGCAGCCCGCTCCACGCTGTAAGGCTTAACACCAGCCACAGCAATATCGTTACACTGAAGGGTCGTTTCATATTTTATATCCGTAGTGATGACTTTCAGTCGTTTGCCGCCGGGTTCAAATCATGGGTTCCGGCTGAAAATGCGCGACAGAAGTCGCAACTACTGTTGTAGATTAAGGTTGGGAGCCAGGAAATGCATGATGGCCTTGCCGCCGTAATAGTCGATGATCTCCAATCGTCCGGTGTACTGACCGCGATAGGGCTGGATCTCGAGGAAACTGGGATTGGCGAAAATATAACCCAAACCCATCGCATAGAGATAATCACTACCCTGGTAAGCCTTATTGGCCTGGAAGTAGGGGTAGCTGTTGATCAATCCGTCCATGTTGACGATAGTGCGGTCCTTGATGAAGTAGCCAACGTTGCCGCCGCCCGTCATGCCGACCAGGCTTCCGGGTTCGGTGTGGGTTTCGATAAATGTGGCAGCTTCCATATAGGGTGTATCCGCAGGTCTTGCCCCGTAGGGCATTTGCGCAGCAGTGATGCGCGCAAACGAAACTGCGCTGGTCACTCCCCAAACGATGACCAGTAAATAGAGTGAAACATACGCCGCAGAAATCCGCCTCAGCCATCGCGTCAGGATGTCGATCAGGAGGCAGCCTGCCAGAGTAATGAAGACCATCTGGCTGACCCAATACCATTCCTTGAGGGCGGAATACCCGCTGATGTTGTATTGAATGACCTGCAGGCAAGCGCCCGCCAGCAATGGGATCAACGCCAGCTTGTGCGCAATGCGTGCGGAACGCCTGCGGCTAAGGAACAGCAGTATACCAAACCCGATGGCCAGCAAAGCCAGCATGATAAAGTAGCGCAAATCGTAATCGATCGGGATGGTGGCCATGGCGATCCGGCCGTTCAAGTTGCCTAACCAGGTAGTAATGGGCGTCCAGGCGTTGAAGTCGCTTTCGGGATCGATTCCAAAGAAGGACAGCGGCGAGCGCGCCGCGCCGCCATACACGCGACTGCCGAAGGAACCCCACCAGCGTTTGATCTGCCCGCTGACCGGGGCGGCCGTGCCGAAGGTGAGCTCGTTCCACAGCATGTAGGCTCCCAGCACGCCGCCCAGGATGCCATAGTAAACCATCCCACTGCGCAGCCATGTCCGCCAGTTTGCCTTGAGGGTTTTCATGGGGGAAATTTCTTCCCTTGCATCCCCCCCAGCTTGAGGAAGAACGATAGGCGGGCTGAACAGTGAGATGCCCCAACGGCTCAGGACAACCAGAACGAACGACAACGCCCCGTCGATGATGGGCACTGTGCGTGGAAAATTGCCTTCCAGGATGCCAAGGTGGGTAAGCCCGAGCAGGATGGTAAGCGTGGCTGTACTCGAAATGGCAATCGCGAGGGCGCCCTGTCGTATAAGATAAAATGAAGCCTGGGATTTGGGATGCCTGTACAGCCCCAGGAAATAGAACAGAGGAATTTTCAGCGCAAGCGTGACCGCCAGGGTGAAAACAGCAATATCTGCGTATAGATAATATTCTGGCAGGCCGATGCGGAAGATGAACGCACCGGTGAGGCTGACCGTCAGGAGCAGCAGGTCGAGCGGCAGCAGATAGCGCAGCGGGTGGCCGCGGAAGACGATCCACAGCCCAAACACCGCAGCCAGAAAAACCAGGTCCAGGCGGCTGAATACCACCAGCGTTGCGGCGGCGGCCAGGGTCGCGATATGAGTCCCTTTAAGGGAGGCAATTTTCCGGTCACGTTCGAAGCGTTGGAGCAGGAACAGGAACAGAATCAGGCAAAAGGCTGCCAATCCGGTTTCCAGTCCCTGCTGGTAGGCAGTCCAATGAATATAATAATCGAAAGCCCAAAATAAGGCTCCCAGCATGGCAACCGGCCGGGAGATGACCTTTTTCAGCAGATGGTAGAGCAGGATGCTGGTCGCGGCGCGCAATCCGGCCAGGACGAGGATCAGAATCCGCAGCGGCAGAATTAAATCGAAGCGCGCCAGCGCAAAGATGGGGATGCAGACCAGCATCCACAACGGGTGATAGCCATTGGTCGGGTTGATACCATCGAAGGTGCTGCCGTGGCCTTCGCTGATGTTCTGCGCCACCTTATAGTAGTAATAGGCATCGTCGCGCGTCAGCCAGTGGTTGGGCAGGTTGTAGGCGTCGGAGAAAGCGGCGTAGCCATTGATGCCCAGCAGTGCAAGCAGGATGGCGAGCTCGAACCAGGGCAGGCGCTTCAGCTTTTCGAGAAGGTTCAAGGAGCTATCCAATATCGAAGGTGATTTTTCCAAAGTTTTCACCCCGCCACAGACGTTCCTGTGCGGCAGCAGCCTCTGCGAGCGGGAAAGACCGATCCAGCGCAGGCTTGAGTTTCCCAGTCACCACCAGCCCCATAACCGTAGCAAAGTCGGCCAGGTTGCTCATGGTCGAACCGATGATGAACAGGTGTTTGGCGAATATGTAGCGATTGTCGATCTCGAACTTCGGCCCGCCGGAATTGCCAACCGTCAGGAGACGACCGCCCTTCTTGAGTGCCCGCAACCCTTGCATGAAGGTGGTGCCTACGTTGTCTACCACCACATCCACGCCCTGCTTGTCCGTCGCCAGGAAGACGGCTTTGGACCAGTTCTCGTTTTTGGAACGGTCGATCAGGAAATTCGCGCCCATGGCTCCGGCTTTTTCCAGCTTTTTCGCATCGGACCCAACGACCACGACCTGCGCACCGATATATTTAGCGATGTCGATACTGGCAGTATTGACCCCGCCCCCCGCGCCGACGACCAGGACCGTTTCGCCAGCTTGCAGCTTCCCACGCGTGACCAGAGAATGCCAGGCGGTCTGGTAAACCAGCGCCGCTCCGGCTGCAACATGGAAATCGAAGTCATCCGGCAGCTTGTATAACTGGCGCACGGGCAGGGAGATGTATTCAGCATATGTGCCGCGCACAGTTTCACCCAACAGATGCCAGTTCCGGCACCTGTTGTCCCAACCGGAGATACAGTAGTCACATTCCCCGCAACCCAGGTTGGCGTTGATGACGACGTGGTCGCCAACCCTCACCCCTAACCCCTCTCCCCCCGGGAGAGGGGGACCAAGAGCAACCACTTCCCCGGCTCCATCCGCGCCGTTGATGTGGGGCAGTTCCAGGTTCAGGCCGGGCCAGCCCTCGCGTACCATCACGTCCATGCGGTTGAGGGCGGCGGCGCGCAGCCTGACCAGCGCCTCGCCGGGTTTTGGCTCAGGCGTGGGAAAATCGGTGTATTCGAGCACTTCGGGACCGCCATGCTGGCGGAAGAGGGTCGTTTTCATAGGATTTACTTAGCTATCTTTTCAAAAGATCGGGGTGTGGGGTGTCCTG
>DAOTXM010000064.1:0-3086 GCA_034435215.1 Anaerolineales bacterium | reverse complement strand
TGATAGACTCATGCATGGTAATGGGCCTCCTGTTTGGATTCTCAGAATTTCCTTTACAGGTAGTCCCATTACTCTTTTTTGGCTAGCCCTTTTCGGGCTCTCTCTCGCCTCTATTTCGGGCGAAATTTAGGTATTTAGAAGCCAACTCTATCGCTATCTGCTCTTGATCCACCGGTAGCGAATCCACACGCACGCCGACCGCGTTGTAAATCGCGTTGGTGATGGCAGGCGTGGTCGGGATGCTGACGATCTCGCCGACGCCCTTGGCGCCATACGGCCCTTCCGCGGTGGGGTGTTCGACCACGATGGAGATGATCTCCGGTGTGAGCATAATGGACGGGATGCGGTAGCGCGCCAGCCGGTCGGTGACCGGGTAGCCATCTTCGACGATGAAGTTCTCGGTCAGGCAGTTGCCCAGGCCCATCATCACGCCGCCTTCCACCTGTCCCTGCAAAGCCAGCGGGTTGATGGCAGTCCCGACATCGTTGGCGGCGATGACGCGCAGCACGCGCACTTCGCCGGTCAGCGTGTTGACTTCCACTTCGGCGGCCTGCGCGGCAAACGAGAAGGCGAAGTGCATATCCCCGCCCGTGCCGAGCGGCTGGGTCCTGGGGGCCTCGTATTCGTACAGGGCGCGCGGCTGTTGGCCCATGGCTTTCATTTCACGGGCGACATCTGCGTAGGTCAGCGTGGTCCCGTCGACGCGTACGTTCCCGTTATCGAAACGGATTTGCTCCGGCGGTACGTCGTATTTTTCGGCCATCGAACGCGAGATGGCTTCGCGTAGCGTGATGGCGGCATAACGGGAAGCGTTGCCCGTCACGTAGGTTTGGCGGGAGGCGGTGGTCGGGCCGCCGTTGGGCGTCAGGTCGGTGTCCATCACCAGCACCCTGACCTGCTCCGGCGGGACGGCCATCTCTTCGGCTACGGTCAACTGCATGACCGAGACCAGTCCCTGGCCCAGTTCGGCCGCCGAGCTGCGCACTTCGAAGGTGCCGTTGTCATACAACTCCAGTTCCGCGCCGGAGATGTCAGGAGCGCCGCCACCCAGGCCGGTATTCTTGTAAGCCGCAGCAAAGCCCCACGAACGTACCAGGTGCGGAGCATCAGGTGTCACGCGCGGTTTGAACAACTCATCGCGCGACAAACCTGACACCTGGCACATGGCACCTGATACCTTATCGATACATTCCACCAATCCCACGCTGTCGCGCAGTTCCTGTCCCGTGTTGGTGATACTGCCCACGTGCAGGGCGTTCATCCGGCGCAGTTCCACTGGATCGATCTCCAGCCTTTCAGCCAGCATGTCCATCATGCTCTCGACCGCAAAAGCCGATTGGGTGACGCCAAAGCCGCGAAAAGCCCCGGCAGGCGGGTTGTTGGTGTACATGGCGTAGCAGTCGGCGCGCACGTGCTCGATGTCGTACGGACCGGCCGAGTGCGTGGTAGCGCGCGTCATGACCTTTTCGCCCAATGAAGCATACGCACCGGTATCGCCGTACAGCTCGGTCTCGGCAGCGACAATGCGACCATCTTTCATCGCGCCGATCTTGACCTTGATCTGCGTGGCGTGACGCTTGGGATGCACCACCAGGCTCTCGTGACGATCGAAGAGCAGCTTCACCGGGCGTCCGGTGGCGTTCGCCAGCAGGGCGGAATGGATCTGCCCCATCACGTCTTCATTGCCGCCGAAGCCGCCGCCCATCAACTGGCCAACGATGCGCACGCGCTCTTCCGACCAGCCCAGCGCCCGCGCCACCTGCGTGCGATCCTGGTAAGGAATCTGCGAACCAACGTAGACTTCCATACGCCCGTCCTCGAGCGGCACCGCGATGCTGCACTCCGGCTCCAGGAAGGCGTGGTCGGTGATCTGCGTGTGGAAGGTATGCTCCAGGATAACGTCCGCTTTGGCAAAACCTGCCTCCATATCACCCTTGCGGACTTTGATGTGCTTGAGCAGGTTACCGGACTCGTGCAAGCGAGGTGCATCCGCCTGGTAGGACTGGACCGGGTCCTTGACCACGGTCTGGGGCTCGAGCTTCGCCTCGACCAGCGCCACGGCCTGCTCGGCGATCTCCTGTGTTTCCGCGGCGACGAGCGCCAGCGCATCCCCCACGTAGCGCACCCGTTCCCCGATCCCGACCAGCACCGGCCAGTCGTAGACCACCAGTCCATGGGTGTGTTCACCGGGGATATCTTCCGCGGTTAAAACCGCTACTACGCCCGGCAGATTTTTAGCCTTGCTGATGTCGAGACTCCTGAGGATGGCATGCGGCACGCCAGCACGACGAACACTGGCAAATAACATAGTATCGAATACAAGATCATCGGTATAGATTGCTGCTCCGGTGACCTTTTCGACTGCATCCGGACGAATTGCGCTCCTGCCAATCACTTTTTTGGCGTGGATCGAATCCGGGATGTGCGGCAGATGAATGGGCTCGCCGGTCCGCAGGGCGCGGGCGGCGTCCAGGATGGCGTTCTCGATGGTGGGATAGCCAGCGCAGCGGCAAAGCGTGTCTTTCAGCGCGTGGCGCAGCTCCTCCGACGATGGGTCGGGGTTGCGCTTGAGCAGCGCATAGGAGGTCATGATCTGGCCAGGGATGCAGAACCCGCACTGTACCGCGCCGTGCTGAACGAAGGCCTCCTGCAAGGGGTGCAGGATCAGTTTGCCATCTTCGGATTTAGCCAATCCTTCGATGGTCAAAATATCTTTGCCATCCGCACGCGCAGCCGGGTAAACACAGGAAAGCGTCGGTTCACCATCCACGAGAACTGTACAGACGCCGCACTCGGCTTCCTCGCAACCGATCTTGGTACCGGTCAGCTTCAGGCGTTTACGCAGGGTATCCGCCAGGGTCTCATCGGAGTTGATGATCAAGGTATAGGGTTGTCCATTAACAGTAAGAGCGATTTGGTTTTCCATAATTTTTTTCCTAAAGACTTTGGTGGCTGAGTAGCCCTGAGCATTCGTTGCGAGGGGCGTATCGAAACCACCGCTCTTCGAGTTACCTTTTGTTTCCAAACAACTCGTTGGTTTCGATACGGCGGCTGGTTTCGATACGCAAAATTCGCTACTCAACCAC
>DAOTXM010000063.1:0-40153 GCA_034435215.1 Anaerolineales bacterium | reverse complement strand
GGGCGGGCGGAGCGCGCCCACCCATTTTCGCGGGTTGTCCCTGATATGTTTTGCGTGCACACAAAGTCCATTACATCTTTCCAAGTGCGACTATAATCCAACCATGAAATATTGGTATTTTGCATTATCCATCATTGTGTTAGCAGCCTGTGCACCAGTAAAAACGCAACCGTCGTTATCAGAAACATCATTTTTAGTGAAAATTGTCTCGACCCGACAGTATATTGTCCAGCAACATTTGTCCCTGGTCAATGAGGGGGATGGCAAGCCTGATAAGCAGAATTTGTGGGTGGCATTGCTCAGAGATGTGCCTCCTTACCAGGAAATTCTCTCTCAAACGATTTCTCCGAATTCGTACGAACTCGTCATCGATGAGTATGGAAATCGATATGCAGAATTCGATTTCTCAGCTCATCCGGCCAGGACGACCATTACCGTTGATATCAAATACAAAGTCGCGGTCAACGAATTGGTTTATGACCTATCCTCCTGTGAAGGTAAATTGCCAGATGATTTTACCCGGCCCGAACTCCACATCGAATCTGCCAATCCGCAAATTCTGTCGCTTTCGGATGACTTGTCGAAAGGAAAAAGGACTGTTTGTGAACAGGTCCGAGCTTTTTACGATTATGCTGGTAATGAATTGATTTACAGTTACAATCGCAACGATTGGGGGGCACAGGCCACACTCGGTACCATGGGAGCAGATTGCACAGAATATGCCTCTCTGATGATTGCTCTGAGCCGGTCTGCAGGGATCCCAGCGCGTTATTTCGAGGGGTTGTTATACCTGGAAAACCCAAACGATGCTCTTGCCAAGACGGAACATGCATGGTTGGATATATATTTACCTGGCATCGGCTGGGCTGCTATGGATCCTACCCTAGGCCGTTCGTTACTCAACCGGGAGACCTATTTTGCTCACTACACTGCAGATCATATTATCATCACGACAGGGCGTAACCCATCCACATTAAGGGGAGCAAGCTATTGGACCCATCTTTACTGGCCAGGAAACAGTACAACCATCCGCATCAAAAACGCTGGGTGGCGTATCACTCCTGTAGAGCCATGACCTCCGTATTGCGTTTTTTCGTTCGCCAGACGGGGATTAGCCGGTTGTTGCAAAGAGACAGCGCTGAATGATATGGTCTTGATACTCTGGTGCCAATTCACAAAAATAGCCGCTCCAACCCCAGACGCGTACAATTAGATTGGGATATTGCTCAGGGTACTCTCGCGCCGCCAGGAGGGTCATGGCGCTCAAGCTGTTGATCTGCAATTGCTGGCCGCCCATGCGCGCAAAGCTGCGCACCAGCATGGCAACTTTCCGGATCCCCTCCTCGTTGCGGAAGACGGAATCGGATAATTCCACGGTCACAGGCCCACCATTATAGACGCGCCGATAGTTGATCTTCGAAAAAGATTCGAATACCCGGAACGGACTGTCGGCGCGGACGCCTGGGGCAGGAGCCAGGTTGGCGCTGAAGAAATCCCCCTTGTGGCGGCCATCGGCGGTGGCGCCGACCACGGGTTCGCGCATCCCCTCGTGTCCGCGCGCCAGCCAGACGTAATACATTGCAGACCCGGTCCCGGGGCGCACGATCCCGCCGCGCCCGTTGTTGGCCTGATTTTCACAAGCCTCGGCCAGGGCATCGAACAAAAAGACCAGCATGTCATCGGCCAGGGGGTCACGGTCCCCGACCTTGGGAGCCTGACGGGCCAGCCTTTGGCGTAATTCTTCGTAACCGGCGAAATCTGCTTCCAGGGCCGACAGGAGTTCATCCGCCGACAAGGATTGCTCGTTGAAGACAAACTGCTTCACCGCGGCCAGTGCATCGGCAGCGTTGGCGGAGGCCGCCCCGTGGATGCCAAAGTTGTTGTACTTCAGGCCTTGCGAGAGATCGCGGCCGCTTTCCAGACAGCCCTCCATGAGCACGGAATAGTACGGGGCTGGGGGTAAAAACAGCTTGCGATAATGGGCTACGCGCTGATCCACCTGTTCTTGAATATTGACACGCACGCGCTGTTGGATCGCTTCGAAAGTTTCACCCATCTTCAACCCTTGCCGGGCAGCCTGGTCGACTGCAAACGGCAGAGAGACTGCGCCGATATTCACCACTTCCATACCCTTGCCGGGGATGATGAACTCCCAGCAGGCCGCCACGGTGTAGTTGCGTGCATCTTCCAGCTCGTATCCATGCGCGGCCAGGGCCGGGATGACGACATCATCGTTGGAATACTGTGGGAACCCCAGTCCCTTGCGCGTTAATTCGGAAGCCAGTTCCAGTAGATCAAGATCAGTTCGAGCCGAAATGCGCAGGTTGATCTTTGGGTCGATCATGCTCAGGTCACGCGCAACCCGTAGCGCCATCCAGGTCAACTGGTTGGTAGCATCATCGCCTGCGCGTGTGACCCCGCCCAGGGTCAGCGTTTGCCCGTTATCCCCCTGCTGGACTCCCGGATACAGGTCGCTGTCCTTATTGAGCGAGATAAAGAAATCTGCCAGCAATTCTTCGGCAGCAGCGATGTCCAGCTGGCCAGCCTCAAAGTCGGCTTTCAAATAAGGCCACATGTATTGGTCGAAACGTCCCAGGCCGACGTGGTAATGTCCGCTCATCCATACAACCGCATGCAGCAAGCGCAGTGATTGCAAAGCTTCATGAAAGCTGCGCGGTGGTTTTGCTGGGACCTGCGTCAGGATTTGCGCCAGGGCTTCCCGGTTAGCTTCGTAGGCTGCCTGTGCATAACGTTCGGCCAACCCCAGCACGGCGTCGATGGTCTCGATGGCGCTCTCCAGAAATTCGACTGCAGCCGGGTCCGTGCGTAAACGCTGGCAAGCAGCTTGAGCGACCTGGCGGCGGGTCAGCAACCCATCTGACAGTACCCTGCCCCAGTCTGCGCAGATGTTGCTGATGGGGCCCAGCTCGTGCAGGCTGAAATCACGGGAAAGGGCGGCAAGCTCCTGGTCCGAAAAGATCGGGGGCACGCTGGGAACAGTGCGGGTGAAAAGGATTCGCTCATCCCTCCAGATCACCGGGCGCTCGGCTTCACACATCCGCCGCGTCAGACGGGCGCTGCGCCGCATCCAACTCAGGCTCTCAGCCCCGCACTCGGACAACAGGTCCGGAACCGGCGCCGTGCGCTCGACGGCCTGTTCGCGGTTCCTGACCCGCTCGCGCAGGGATTGCAGGCGCTGGTTCATACGACCCTCCAGGGGATTCCGTACGCTTCGAAGGGCACTCCTAAGACTTGAGGCGGCTGGCCTTCATCGAAGCCCGGTTGATATTCCATACCCAGCAGGGGATATTTCGCTCCGGCCAACCGGTTGTAGGGCAACAGATCGACCTGGATCAGGTTGGGGATCCCCTGAATAGTTTGCGCAATCGCGGTCATGTTCCGAAGGGTATCGGTAACCCCGGGGATCAGGGGCACGCGGATCACGCAGGGGACCTTCAGGGAGCGCAAGTGCATCAAATTTGCGAGCACGACTTCCACATCCCCACCACAATAGCTCCTGAAAATCTCAGCCTCCAGGCTCTTGATGTCGAAATAAAGCATGTCAGCGCGCGAGGCAACACATTTGAAATGTGATGCTGGAGCATACCCCGAAGTATCCAGAAGGACATGCAGGCCATTCAACTGGTCGATGGCCTCAGCGAGGAATTCTGACTGGAAAAGGGGCTCGCCGCCGGAAAAGGTCACGCCGCCTCCATTTTCGGACAATAGGCCTGCCTGCCGGTTAAGCAGCCTGGCCAGTTCTGACGAGGTGTACTGTGTCCCAACAAGCCGTTCACCGAAAGGACCATGTAACACTTGCGGTTCAGGGGACAACCCCTCCGGATTGTGACACCAGGAGCACCGCAAGGGACAGCCTTTCAAGAAAACCGTTGTGCGGATACCCGGTCCATCGTGAACGGCAAATTCTTTGATATCGAAAACTAAGCCCGTTCTCACCGCAGGCAAGCTGGTAAATTCCTTTGATAATATCTCATTAGCTAGGTTGCCAAAGAGCATGGAGGTCGTTATCCCGGAACAGCATACGAAAACAATCTTCGATGAGCCTGTACGGCAACTACTCCGCCCGTTTGCGCAGGTATGTATGCATGATCACCGAGAGCACGATGATCAATCCGTAGATCAACTGGGTCCAGAAGCCTGTCAAACCAATAGCCACAGTCGCAGCTTCGATTGCGCCGATGATGAAAGCCCCAAGGAAGGTTCCCAAAATTGTGCCGGTGCCGCCGAAAACGGATGTGCCACCCAGGAAGACGGAGGCCAGCGTGCTTAGGAGGTAGCCTTCTCCCGTGCTGGGCCAGAAATAAGCGATGTGAAAACTGTAAAGCACACCGGCAAAGGCCGAGATCAAGCCCACCAGCATGAATGCCTGAATGCGGACACGTCCTGTGTTGACGCCCATGAGTTGGGCACTTTGAACGTTATCACCAATCAAATAAACGTGCGCTCCGAATTGATGCCTGTTGAGCAACACCCAACCTAAGATCGCAATGATGATCAACCAAAGCATCTGCATGGGGAAATAACCGCCAATTTTACCGACCAGAGCAGGGTATAAAAAAGATTCTTTAATGTAACTCAGAGTGTAATTCTTGCCTTCCGTGAGAACCAACACCGCCCCGCGCCAGAAGAACTGTGTGCCAATGGTAGCGACCAGGGAAGGTATGCCAAATTTGACAATGATCATCCCGTTGAGCCAGCCGATCAGGCTCCCACAAAGCAAAGCAGCGATAAAGGCTAAGAATACCCTAGTCGGGATGCTACCTATGCTCGCGGTTGAATTATATATGAAGGAGAAAGCCACCATGCCCATAGCCATGATCGATGGAAACGACAGGTCCATTTCGCCAGCGATGACAACCATGGTGAGCGGTATGGCCATGATGGCGAAAAAAGGAATGGTTGACATGAAAGCGAAGTAGATCCGGGATGATAAAAAGGTATTGGGGGCTGAAACAATAAAGATGATCCACAAGCCAAAAAAGACACCTAAAATACCAAGCTGAGCACCGTAGGTGCGGGCAAATCTGCCGAGGCTGAAGGTCTCTTTATAAGGTTGAATGGTTGCAGAAGAGCTTTCTGTGGTTTGAGTACCCATTACGTCTATCCTCCTCCATTACTCGAGTTCGCCAGTTTCCGCAACTCGGATCATTTTTTCCATTAGTGTATCTAGTGTGATATCTTTCGTTAGAAATTCGCCAGCGATGCGGCCGCGGTCGATGACCACTATCCGATCGGCAACGTTGTAAACGTGAACAACATTGTGATCGATGAAAATCGCTGACTTGCCTGCCTTTTTGATGCCGCGAACGAAATTGACAAGTTTTTCGGTTTCCTTCAGCGAAAGGCCCATAGTGGGTTCATCCAGGATGATGATTTCCGCGTCGAAATAAAGCGCGCGTACAATGGCAACGCCCTGTCTCTCGCCTCCAGAAAAGGAGCCAACTCTCGAATTTGGGTTCACCGCCGAAGAGGTGAAACCCATGGATTGATTCATCAACCGGTAGGTTTCCTGTTTCATCCGATTTACATCAAGCAATCCCCATTGGTTCCTGAGCTCACGCCCCAGAAATATATTGCGCCACAAGGTCTGTAACTCAGCCAGAGCGCGTTCCTGATAAACAGTTTCCACGCCTAACTGGCGAGCTTTAGGAACAGTGAGATGAGCTACTCTCTGACCGTTGAAGTAGATTTCTCCCGATGTAGGCTGGTAATAACCGGTGATGATCTTGATCAGGGTGGATTTTCCAGCGCCGTTATCACCCAGCAGGCCAACGATTTCGTTCCTGCCCAACTGAAAGTTGATATTCTCGAGCGCTTGGACCTCTCCAAAGGATTTGGACACGTTCCTCAGTTCCAGACGATAGTCCATATGATTTACTCCGTTCGAGCAATTGGTGTAATAACCTTGCAAAGGTTGCTTTGAGAGGTACCATGCGCTTGTAAGCAGCCTTCGCAAGGTTCGATGTAGCTAATTTTGATAATAACATGTTTAATGACAACCCGTTTTTAGAAACTACAAGGGCTAAATGGCTGGTTTTCATCTGCCAAGTGGATTGCAATGTGTTCTGAGCTTTATACCCAGATCGGTTGGAAATTACGTTTTTTACGAGCAGGGATGCGCAATTTCCAACCATGGGTATTATATTTGAGCCACTTAGCCCTCGCAACTTTTTGAATTGTTAATCCTCTCAGGAAGTAACAATCTTAGAAGAAATCGGTTCTAGTTAGCGTATTTGTTGCTCGACCAGTGGAGCCAGCATTTCGATATTATCCTTATCGGCAAAGCCTGCACCTGTGTCGATGTGCAGACCAGCGAAGCCGTAGTTGTGGGTGAGGCAAATCTGCAAAACGCCAAAATATCCCTGCAGCCACTGCTGCTGATCGATGACCAGGTCAAGGTAACCAGAGCGGATGGCTTCCACCGCGTTGCCGGACATATCAAAGCCAGCCGCATAGGCATCGTCTGGGCCAAGTCCGGCAGCTTCAAAGAAGGTCTGTACCGTGCCGGTCAGGTTGCCGTGATCGGTGACGACCAGCTTGATATCAGGATTTGCGGAAATAATGCCGGTGAAGACCGGCACGCCAGCAGCTGCCTCTGCATTGGTGGCATTGTCGATTTCTTGGTAGACCACTTCAACACCAAGATCCTCGAGAGCATCGATAATACCCTGCGTGCGCTCACCGCGGCCCGCTTGGGCCACTAGGCCCCAGACAAAAGCCTTATCGCCAGCTTGCAGGCCAGCGCGCGTGGCAGCTTCTTTACCCAGAGCATAGCCAGCGTCGTGCAGGATCGCGCCCACGTAGCCATAGCCTTTGGTGGCATACTGGGCCTGAAGTCCGGCTGTCTGGGTGTTCATGCTGGTGATAACGATACCTTCCGCCTCGGCCTGATCTACGATGTCTTTGTAGGCTTCGTCACCAGGATGCCCCATGATGGCGATGCCGTCGGGCTTGGTGGCGACCGCTTCCTGCAACTGGGTCACCATCTTCGCCGGATCCCAATCGGACCAGACATATTCCACGTTTGCGCCCGTGTCGGCGGCAGCCTGTACAGCGCCGTTGTAGACGACGGTCTCGAAACCACCACCAGGCGAGCCACCCGGGAAGAAGACAATATTCGTGCCAGAGCACCAGCCGCCTTCAGCAGCAGGAGCCGGACCCTCTGTTTCAGCAGGCGCTTCAGTGGCGGGTTCTTCAGCTACAGGTTGTACAGCGGTAGGTTCTTCAGCAACAGGCTCGGCAGGAGCTTCTGTTGCAGGAGCACCGCAGGCCGTCAAAACCATACTCAGGACCAACAGAGTGGCAAAAAGCCAATATAGTTTCTTCATCTTCTTTTCTCCTTTGTTTTAAAATTGGTTGATATTTTCAAGTCAGTATTTTCAAAATCAATGCATGGGCACCTCCTCCTATCAGGATTACATGTAGGCAACAGATGTCATTTCCATTTTTCAACGCGTTTCAGGATTTCAATCTCCTCTGCCTCGCTCTCTGTTGCTATCCATAAAAACAAACCTCTGGGATTCATGACATTCATGAAGTCTTCCAGGCCTTCTTTGCTCAAGTCGACAATGACCGGAACATTCCTGGCCTGTAAATCCTTGACGAAAGGAACCCATTGCATAATGGGATAATCATCACCCACGCCCTGCACCCATTGGACGGCATGCACTTCGGGTACCCCTAGGATGATATCCAGGTGTTTGGCAACGCCGCGTCCATCGACGTGGAACACGTTGTGGGTCATCGTCCTGACTTCCTTTTTCAGGATGGGCAGCCCGAAGCGTTGGAAGAAGCGGGGAGAAATCAACGTGGAAAAATCGCAGCTTGGGATGTGCATCCGCCCGAAAGAAGGGATCCCCATCCAGCTCACGGAGGGCTGTCCGGCAGCCTTCAACATGCCGTCGAAATGGTCGTAGATCGCCTCGAAGTCAGCGATAGACAGTTCCGCCAACCTCTCGACCTGCTCCGGTGCTTCGATCATGTCGATGCAAAGCTGCTGCGTGTCGCGCCAGGCAGCGACGCAATCCAGGCCGGGATGCAGATCGGTATAACCGACCAGGGCTTTGTACTTGCAGCGCTCCAAGGCGCATTGGGTCAGTTCCTCAAGTTTTTTAAGGTAGATGCTGTTCCAATCAAGCACCAGTTTATCGACCTCTTCCCATTCATGAATCATGGGAAGCGCCCACGAAGTGATTTCCCCAAACACCAATTCAGCCCCATAAAAAGCAGCGTAGACGTTCGGTCCCAGGTTGGGGAAATAGACCGGGAATGTCTCCCCGTGAAACCGCCGGCCTTCAATCGGTTTAATGAATAGATCTACCTGAGTCTCGACATCGAACCACCAGGCCTTTTTATCCTCCTGCGACAACTGGGAAATCTCCTCCGTCGCGGACGCCAGAAAGGCATTGTGCGCCTGGAAGCGGATCGGCGGCCTGTCGATGATTTCGTTTTCGAACCAGGCGTAAATGCGCCTCATCGCCATGTCGAATTGAGGCATGCCCTCGATTTCGACCGTCCACCAATCCGGTTTTACGCGCGGTTCGATCATCCATTCTCCTTACGATTCGATACCTGCATTACAATAAGATGTACCCAAAATCGTGTCTACCATTGCCCAGAAATTTTCGAGAGGAGTATCCAGTTGGACATGGTGCGTTGGAGCCAAGATCAACCCACCGTCATAACCGACTGTCTCCAGGCGTTGGCGAACTTCGTTGACAACCTCCTGTGGGGAGCCAAAGGGAAGCGTCCGCTGTTCATCGATGGTTCCCCAGAAGGACAGCTGCTTGCCAAACTGCTTCTTGATTGCGGCGGGGTCCATCGAAGCCGGCTGGACGGGATTGAGTACGTCCAGGCCAATTTCGATCAGCTCAGGAATGATAGGTTCCACGTTCCCGTCGGTGTGGTATGCAACCTTTACATTTGGATTGATCGATTTTAGTTCCGCAATAAAGGTTGCCATGCGAGGTTTAAAGTATTGTCGCCACATGTGCGGCGAGATCAACATCTTGTGCTGCGCTCCCATGTCATCCCCCGTCCAGATCATATCAACACCAAGCTCTACCAGCTTTTTAGCAACGGTCAAATGATAGTGGAAGGGAATATCGAATATCTGCTCAGCTAAATCCGGATCCATGGCCATATCGAGCAGCATCTGCTCCAGGCCGCGCAACGCCCAGGCGGTCTCGAAAATAGTCGTAACCGTCACACCGACGATCCAGTATTCCTCTTTGAAGTCGTGGATCATCCGCTCGGAGTCGAGATACAGTGCCAGCCGGTTTGGATCGGGAGGCCGATAGCCAGGAATGGCTGCCGCGTCGGCCAGCGGATGAGATGCGATCTCGGTGTAATGTCCCTGACCGAAAGGGGTTTCGTAGGATTGGACCTTCCAGCCGACGCCCCATTCGTCGACGTAGGGCTTGTTGTCCATGTAATAAGAATTTGCCCAGCCGACGGAGGTGAGTAGCATATCTTCCCCGAGATAACGCTCCAGTTCATAGGTGTTGCCGCCTCCATGAGGATTGTGAACCTGCTTTCCTTGAAGTTCCATGTCCGCGCGCAGGCGTGTTGCAAATTCCGGCGTAAAGCTGATTTGCATGGGGCAGCGGTCCGGTCTTTCATGGTTGAGCGCCATTTCGACGCGTTCACGGTGCTTCATTTGCATACTCCCGCTGCCTCACTGAACTCTTGCGGACGATCAATTCAGGTTCCAGCCACAACGTTTCCGGTTCAAGCGATCCACCCTCGTTCTTTGTTTCGATCAATACATTCATCTGCTCAACAGCCATGGCACCAAGTCTGCGCATATCCTGGCGGATCGTTGTCAGAGACGGGTAAAAGTAAGCCGCTTCGGGAATATCGTCAAACCCGACAATACCCAGGTCATCGGGTATTCTCAATTCAAGGCGCCGGGCGGTCTGCAATGCGCCCAGCGCCATCTGATCATTGGAGGAAAAAACAGCATCCATGTCGGGGTTCCGCTCGATTAAGGTTTGCAAGCCTGCCTCCCCGCTGGGAGCGTTCCAATCTCCTTCGACGAGTAAGTTGTAGATATCCGCATCCGCATACCCGGCTGCTTTTACTACTTCCCGCCAGCCGTTCGATCTCTCCTGAGCCTCCCACCAGGTGCTTGGCCCGGTAATGATCCCTATGCGTTGATATCCCTGTCGCAATAAATGTTCAGTAGCCAACTTACCGCCAAGTCGATTGTCCAGGGCAGTGACATGATCTGAACCGTTTGGACCTTTATTAATGAAGATAAGCGGGGTTTGTATCTTGGCAAATCTGTCAGCTAACCAATCAAATGCAGTAATGTCGCTGGGCACTGCCCAGATAATTCCCTCCACGCGCCGCGAAAGAAAATCATACACAACACGATCCACCTTGGATGGTTCAACATGATCAATTAGACTGAGTGTTAGTGAAAAACCCAATTCATTAGCTTTGCTTTCGATTCCTGTAAGTACACTGGACGTACCATAATAAACTAAACCATATCCAATCACCCCAAGTGTATTGCTGTGCCCTCGACTTAAGTTTCTCGCAAAGGCATTTGGGGAGTATCCCATTGATTCAATCACCTCTTGCACGTGGGTACGTGTTTCCGTTGAAACATCCAAACGTTCGTTCAATACACGTGACACTGTCTGTGTGGATACGCCTGCAGCCCGTGCAACATCCTTTATTGTAATTTTTTCTTTTCTCAGCATGGTAATTGATATCCGTTATCGATCACGTTACCGATAACATTTTATACAGTCATAATAACATTTCGACAAACCCAATTCAAGTGACTTTTGTCATAATCTACAATTTCCCCAGCTGTAAGGTTAGCAGATCTTTACAGAAAAGTAAACGTTTCTGGGTGTTCTGCCCCAACTAATGAAAAATTGTCATAATGCGCATATGACATTCAGCGCTTGAAATGTGTCTCTAGTTTTGCTATAATGTTATCGATAACGGGAACGATAACAGGAGCGATAACAGTGCACTTGAGAAGCGGACGAGCGACCATCAAAGAAGTGGCCTCTGCGGCGGGGGTTTCTACGCAGACAGTTTCGCGTGTAATAAACGACAGGCCGGATGTTTCCCCGGAGACCCGAAAACGCGTTCAAGAAATCATTGACAATTTGGGTTACCAACCCAGCGCCCTGGCCCGTAGTTTGATTCGCCAACGCAGTTATACCTTGGGAGTAGTTACAGCCGGATTGAAATATATAGGGCCATCGCGTACCCTGAGCGGGATTACCAGCGCAGCAGAAGAAGCCGGGTACTCCTTGTTATTAAAAGAGCTTCCTCATTTTGACGCCAACAATATTACCCCCATATTCCAAAAGCTTATTTCTCGCCATGTAGATGGAATTATCTGGGCTGTTCCCGAGGTTGGAGAAAATCGGACTTGGGTCAATAAATTATCACTGGATTTGGATATCCCGATCGTTTATCTGGCAATGGAATCAAAGGAAAAAATCTGTGTGGTATCGATCAACAATTATCTTGGTGGGCAGTTGGCCATGTCCCATCTGATCGAACAGGGATACCAACATATCGGTCATATCTCAGGGCCACTAGATTGGTGGGAGGCCCGTGAGCGTATGGCTGCGTGGAAAGACTCCCTGGTGGGAACTGGCCTTGTGGTCAAGGATTGTCACTACGCAGAAGGAAACTGGTCTTCGGCAAGTGGCGCGCAAGCAATCGAGAAACTCTTCGAACAATACCCTGAGATGGACGCGGTTTTTGTTGCCAACGACCAAATGGCTTTAAGTGTGATGCAATTTGCTTGTCGAAAAGGCATACAAATTCCTGATGACTTGGGGGTCGTTGGTTTTGACGACATCCCCGAATCTGCTTTTTTCTGGCCCCCATTGACGACAGTACAGCAGGACCAATATAACGTCGGTGAAGTGGCTGTAGAGGAAATCATCAAGATCATCGAATCTGGCTGGCAGGAACAAGAACCAGTACGGCCCAAGTCCATTATGTTGGCACCGACTTTGGTTGTGCGTAAAAGTTCATTGCGAAACAAAGGGACAAAAGGAGGTGAAGCAAGTAAATAATTTTCAGATCCAAAACAAAAAGGGAAGTGCCTGCCCGGTGATGGACGTCTCCAAGCAAGCACTTCCAGGCGTGCGATTTCGCTCCTGACAACCCAGGAGCACCATCGCGCGACCCTATTATATCGTACACATCTCCGCAAGGAGAACCCAATCAAATCCAATAGGAGAGAAGATCATGTTTCACTTCAAAAAACTCGTTTTTCTGTTCGTTGTTGCCGCGCTGATTCTGGTTGCCTGCCAGCCTGCAGCGCCTGCTGCTCCCGCTGAACCAGCCAAACCTGCCGAACCCGCCCAACCTGCGGCACCTGCTGAACCAGAAACGCCCAAAGCTGGCCTTGCCTGCGCGCCCAACTGTAAATATTCAGACCTGGTTGTGGGTTTCCTCCAGACCGGTTCTGAAGGCGGCTGGCGTGCAGCCAACACCGCCTCCTTTAAGGAAACCGCTGAACAACTGGGCCTCACGCTGAAGTTCTACGATTCGCAAAATGACTTGGCGAAACAGGTCGCGGGCTTTCACCAGTTCAACCAGGATCCGGAAGTAAATGTCATCGTCTTGGCCGCGCTCGAGACAACCGGCTGGGAAGAAGTGCTGCAAGAGGCCCGAGATGCCGGCAAGATCGTTGTCATTGAAGACCGCCGTATCGATGCCCCTGAAGACCTGTATGTCACCTTCATCGGTGCCGACTTCGTCGAAGAAGGACGCAAATCTGCTGAGGAAATGTGCAAACTGCTCGAAGGCATGGAAGGCAAGAAGGTTTGGGAACTGGTTGGCAACGTTGGCTCCTCGGCTGCCAAAGACCGTGGTCAGGGCTTCCGCGAGAAGATGGGAGAATGCGGGATCGAGATCACCAACAGCCAGACTGGCAACTGGAGCGCCACCGAAGGCAAGCAGGTGACGGAAGCCTGGTTGAAACAGAGCAAGGATGTCCAGGGCATCTTCGCACAGAATGATGAAATGGGCTTTGGCGCTATCGAAGCGCTCAAAGAGGCTGGTTTAACACCCGGTGTGGATGTCAAGGTTCTTTCGGTAGATGCTACTGGTAACGCCTTCAAGGCCATGCTCGCAGGCGATCTGAGCGTGACCGTAGAATGCAACCCGCTGCTCGCTCCACAGGTTTACGAAGCTGCACTCAAAGCTGCAAATGGCGAAACACTGCCCAAGTGGATTCCCTCACAGGAAGGTGTTTTCCGCGCTGATGACCCGAATCTCGAGGAAATTACCGCAGGCCGTACATACTAAGATGCCTCGCTGTAATGGTTCTTCCTGAGTCATACAACAGGGACTAGCTAGAAGGAAATTGGTGGGGAGCGGTGCAAAGTGCCGCTCCCCATCAAAAACCACTGTATCGAAAAGGTAGGCAAGCATGTCCGAAGCAAATCATTTCATTCTCACCATGGAAGGGATCAGCAAAGCCTTCCCGGGCGTACAGGCCCTTGAAAACGTTGACTTTTCCCTGCGTAGAGGTGAAATTCACTGTCTCGTGGGGGAGAATGGTGCTGGAAAGTCTACCTTGATCAAAGTGTTAACCGGGGTCGATCGGACAGACACAGGCAGGATTATCTTGGATGGGAAGGAGATCCATACTCGATCCCCGCAACACGCTCAAACATTAGGCATCAGCACCGTCTATCAGGAGATCAATTTGTGCACGAACCTGACTGTAGCGGAGAACATTCTGATTGGCCGGGAACCTCAAAAATTGGGCAGCATTGATTGGGCCAAATTGAATGCTGAAGCCTCAGAGATTCTTCACCGCCTGTTGGGCGTTGATATCGATGTTACCCGACCATTGGGCACCTACACCGTGGCTATTCAGCAAATGGTTGCCATTGCACGTGCCCTTGATATAACATCTGCGAAGATTTTGATCCTGGATGAACCAACGTCCAGTTTAGATGCAAATGAAACTCAACAACTTTTTAAAGTGATGAAAAAACTCAAAGACGACGGCGTAGGCATTATCTTCATTACCCATTTTATTGGGCAGGTTTATGAAATCTCAGATAGGATTACTGTCTTGCGCAATGGAAAACTGGTTGGTACTTTTGATACCGCTTCACTACCACGAATCGAGCTCATTGCAAAAATGATTGGTCGCAGTCTATCTGAATTCGATGAAATGACCAAAATCAAATTAGAAAGTAGCAAACACATTGAAAGTGAGGCAGTTCTAAGCGCCAGGGGTTTAGGCCGTGCAGGTGCTATCAAACCATTCGATCTGGATTTACATGCAGGAGAGGTGGTTGGCCTGGCCGGTCTGCTTGGCTCAGGTCGTACGGAGACCGCGGGCATTTTATTTGGCACTGAGAAACCGGACACAGGCTCGATGGATTTCAAAGGTACAAGGGTAAATGATTACACTCCTCTTGGTTCAATCAAGCGTGGCGTGGCTCTCTGTCCGGAAGATCGCAAGGCCGAAGGAATAGTGGATGATCTTACCGTTAGAGAAAATATCGTTCTGGCAATTCAAGCAAACAAGGGTTGGTTCAATCATCTTAGCGTGCAAGAACAATACGACATCGCAGACAAATACATCGAAATGCTAAAGATTGCTACTCCTTCCCCTGATCAGCCGGTAAAAAATCTAAGCGGTGGCAACCAGCAAAAAGTCATTCTGGCAAGATGGCTGGCCACCAATCCACAGGTGCTTATCCTTGATGAGCCTACACGCGGGATCGATGTGGGCACCAAAGCTGAGATTCAAAAACTGGTGCTTTCACTGGCAGAAGAAGGCAAGGCGTGTGTATTTATCTCCTCTGAACTGGAAGAAGTGCTACGCACCTGCCACCGCATCGCCGTGTTGCGGGAACGAGAGAAGGTAGCTGAATTCAGCGGTGAAGTGGACGAACATACCATCATGCAAGCAATTGCAGGGAGTGAATAATGAAGAAACCGCAATCATCTTTCACCTTGAGAAAAGTTACAGAGAGCAGGCTCTTTTTCCCATTGATTGCCTTTGTGCTCATTTTGCTCTTCGACCTGATTATTGTCCCTGGTTTTTTCAAGATGGAGTTTAGAGGTGGGAACCTCTATGGGAATCTGATCGATGTCCTGCGGAACGGTTCGATAGTAGCTTTACTAGCAATTGGCATGACCCTGGTCATTGCCACCGGTGGAGTGGACCTCTCGGTGGGTGCCGTTATGGCAATCGCTGCTTCCGTAGCCGCTTTGATGATGAATCCCTGGGTAGTCGGCAAAGAGCTGACTGTCGAACTCCAGAAGTTGGTCATGGATCCAAACTACACCTATTCACCGCTCTGGTTGGTGATCGTCGTGACACTGATTGTTGCCACAATCTGCGGACTTTGGAATGGTCTGTTGGTTGCCTATGTGAGAATCCAGCCCATGGTGGGCACCTTGATCTTGATGATCGCCGGGCGCGGCATTGCCCAGCTGATCACGAATGGTGTAAGAATCCAGATCTTCTACGAACCATATGCCTTTATCGGACAGGGATGGATTGTCTTACCGTTTGCCCTGTATCTGGTGGCCTTTATGTACGCGCTCACCTGGTTCTTTACTCGCAGAACAGCCATTGGCATGTTCATCGAATCGGTAGGCATCAATTCCAAATCCAGTTTCTTCAGCGGGATCAGTGAAAGAAAAATCAAATTGCTGGCATACACATTCTGCGGATTTTGCGCCGGGATCGCTGGATTGGTTGCCAGCGCCAATATCAAAACATCAGATGCCAATAACATCGGCTTGACCCTTGAACTGGACGCCATCCTTGCAGTGGTGATCGGTGGGACTTCCATGGCAGGTGGGCGTTTCTCCCTGCTGGCCAGCATCATTGGCGCTATGGTCATGCAGGCGGTTAATACCTCCATGTATGCGATCGGTGTTCCGGCTTTTGCTCTTCAGGCAATCAAGGGTGTAGTGGTCATCCTTGTGATATTGTTATATTCGGAACAAGTCAGGGGCTTTTTCCAAAACATCACTGCTAAACGGAAAGAGGCCTAATTATGATGCAAACAATTAGCGCTTTTATCACCAAAAACCGGAGGTTTATTCCGATTACGGCAACAGCCATACTGGTACTCGTTGCTTATATCGTCGGAGCAATCCTCTATCCGGGCATGCGCAATCCGCAGGTCTTTTTCAATTTGTTTCGCAACAATACCTATTTGCTGATTTCTGCCATAGGAATGACGTTCGTCATTCTTACCGGTGGTATTGATCTGTCAGTGAGTGGCGTGATGGCGCTGACAACAGTAGCCGCTGCGGCTCTGTTACGAGAAGGTTGGAACGCCTGGCTGGTAATCTTGCTCATGCTGGTGATGGGTATCGCCTTGGGTTCCATCATGGGAAGTTTCATTGCCTACTTGAAGGTACAGCCGTTCATTGCCACCCTGGCAGGGATGTGGTTTGCCCGTGGTATGTGCTTTTTTATCAGTGATGATGCGATTTCCATTGACAATCGTATTTATAAAATCCTCGGTCAGACCAAACTCCTGATCCCAGGTTGGACCGAATTAGCCCAAAGCCAGGGGAAACCAGCTCCCTTCATCTCGATCCTTGTGGTTGTTGCGATGCTGCTCTTTTTTGTTGCGATCTATATTGCTCACTACACACGCTTTGGACGTACTGTGTACGCGATTGGAGGCAACAAGCAATCCGCCCTGTTGATGGGCTTGCCGGTAGAAAGAACCATTGTACTGGTATACACATTTAGTGGATTTTGTTCCGCATTGGCTGGCATTTGCCTGAGTGTCTTTGTGGCCTCAGGGCATGGATTTTATGCAAATGGCTTTGAGTTGGATGTCATCGCCTCGGTGGTCATTGGCGGCACGATGCTGACGGGCGGCTCAGGGTATGTGTTTGGCACCTTGTTCGGCGTCTTGGTCCTTGCCATTACTCAGACTCTGATCCAATTCATCGGTTCTCTTAGTTCCTGGTGGACGAAAATCGTCATCGGGTTATTGACACTTGCTTTTATTGGCGTGCAGAGTATCCTGGCGGCGCGGAAAGAAGGTCGTAAAAAGGCGCAAGACCCACAAGCAATTGCAGCCGCGCGACGTCGACAACGGAGGCAGGTACTTATCGGTAGTGGAATTGC
The DNA here is from genome assembly GCA_034435215.1 of Anaerolineales bacterium. Taxonomy (GTDB): domain Bacteria; phylum Chloroflexota; class Anaerolineae; order Anaerolineales; family Villigracilaceae; genus JAABUE01. The sequence continues at coordinate 23,016 of DAOTXM010000063.1, read as the reverse complement.
CCTTCTGATTATCCTTGCAATTGTCTTTGTTCCCAGAGCTGGAAATAGCAGTGGTACTGCGACTGCAGTAACCAGTGTTTGTGCAGTGGCTCCCTTCCGTGAGGATGAAATAAAAAGTTATATATCCGAGGGAGCAGTAATCGTTTATAACCGCACGGCCGGGACTGCCTGTGTCGATGAATTGTATGCAGTCTTTTCAGATGGACGGATTGTTGCTGACAATGGAAAGGGAAACACTCCGATCGAGTCGCAGGTAGATCCGGCGGAATTGGAACGGATTCTCATTACCGCCAGCGATGAGTATGGATGGTTTACCGACTACATTTTCAGCACCTATCACAATCCTTGCCGGCAGTGTTATGCACATTATCTTAGTATTTCCCATAACGGTCAGGAAAAGAGTGTGACCGCTGTGGATGGCGGCACAGATATGCCACCCGGATACGGGTATACCCTCTCGATCATTCGACCCATACTTCCAAAATTTACCGCGTCTGCTCCATAAGTATTTTCGGAGATCTCAAGACTTAAACCGAAGCGTTTCATATTGCGGAGTTGACGATAGAAGGAGAAGGAACATGAATTTTAGAAAGGTGCTCATTCCAACCCTCCTGGCCTATACATTATTTATCTACGCCTGTGCTTATATCGTATTACCGGAAGGAATCGAGTTTGAGTCGGCCGATGCAAAAAAATTGGGCTGGAGCGGTTTTGTGACAAATGTGAGTAAGTCTGAATCCGGGGACCTGCACATCGACATCACCATCCGAAACGACACTGGCGATTGGAGCGCGATGAGAGCCACCGATGGTAAACCGGCTGTGCTCACTTCTGGTGGCAAATCCACAAACTGCAGTACAGTGTTTTTCGGTACAGGGGGGCATCGCCTGGCACCCGGATTCCAAATGCGCGGCTACATTGCAGGCCCAAAATCCGATCCCAAGACCCAATTGATCTATGTGGAATGCAGTGGGGTGGAAGCAGCTGCGGGATCCAAATTAACTATCGAGTACATTTACTTCAACGGTGACCTTGATTATTACCACCAGGAGGATAATAAAGTTACTGGAACGATGGAATTAGATCTCGATAAGATCGTAACGGATTTGACTTATCCTATTGGAGAAAAAATCGAAGGTTTAATCGAGCCAGCGGATACCGAAATTACGGCAATCAGTGACAATGTCATTTCGCTCTTGGAGACGAAGCGTACGGATACCGGCCTCGAATTTACCTGGCAGAATTACAACCCCACAGATTTTCCACTCAAAACCCATATTGGCAATCCACCCGTGATTGGCGATGATGGAATCATCTATGGTGTCTTCGAGATCATGGACCTTGCCTCGGTACCGTTGACCCCCGCCAAGTCAAACGTGAGCTGGACGACTGAGGTAAATGTCCCCCAAAGTGTTAAAGGTTTATATATTCTATTGAGCGTGGAATCTAAAAATATGCGCAATTACGTAAGCCACGCGGTCGATATCTCCGATAAATAGATTATTGGAAAAATGAAAGTCGTACGCCTGCACGCTCAAGGGGAACTCCGCTTGCACGATGAGCCCGAGCCGGTGCCCATTGCAGGTGAAACTTTATTGCGGGTCAAAACGGTAGGCGTATGCGGATCGGATTTGCATTGGTTCGCCGAAGGGGGAATTGGTGATGCCCAACTAGATCATTCGCTTGTTTTGGGGCATGAGTTTGCAGCGGTCACCGACAGGGGCGAGCGGGTCGCGGTCGATCCTGCCATCCCATGTGGTAAATGTGAGTTCTGTCTATTGGGGAATCCCAATCTTTGCCCCCACGTGATTTTTGCGGGACATGGTTCACAGGACGGCGCTCTGCGCGAATGGATGGCATGGCCGCAAAATTGCCTGTACCCTCTCCCCGAAACACTGAGCGATGCGGACGGAGCCATGTTGGAACCGCTGGGCGTGGCCATCCATGCGGTCGATTTGAGTAAACTGCAGGCCGGGATGTCTGTCGGTGTGTTCGGGTGTGGACCGATCGGCCTGCTGATCGTACAATTGTCCCGGCTCTCGGGGGCTAGCGAGATCATCGCAACGGACGTTATCCCCCACCGGGTGGAGGCAGCCAAACATTTTGGGGCGCATCAGGCCGTATTAACGGAAGCAAGCCATGAGTCTGGTATGATCCGGGCGGCGACAAATGGGCGAGGCGTGGATGTTGCGTTCGAAGCGGCCGGGGAGCAGGATGCGGTCGATATGGCCATCGCCGCCGTTGCCCCCGGTGGGAATGTGATCCTGGTAGGCATCCCTTCCGAAGACCATACCTCATTCCGGGCGTCAATTGCTCGTCGCAAAGGGTTGACCATCAAGCTGGTGCGGCGCATGAAGCACACCTACCCGCGTGCCATCAAGCTGGTTTCCAGAGGTTTGGTGGATGTGTGTTCGATTGTTACACATCGTTTTCCATTAGCCGAGGCACGTGAGGCGTTTCGTTTGGCGGAGCGGCGCGAAGGTTTGAAAACCATCATTGAGGTGTGAAATAACAATTTCAAATCATGGGAGATGAACATGAACCGAGATGATACCCAAAAAGCAATTGAGAGCGGAAAGACCGCTCTTGGCGTCGAGTTCGGTTCGACGCGTATCAAGGCGGTGCTGATTGGCGAGGACCATACGCCAATCGCCTCGGGAAGCCATGAGTGGGAAAACCGGTACGAAAACGGCATCTGGACCTATAGACTTGAAGATGTTTGGAAGGGTTTGCAAGATAGCTATCGAAAGTTGTGCCGCGAGGTTGTTGAGCAGTACGACACTCCACTCAAGACCATTGGCGCTATCGGTTTTAGCGCCATGATGCACGGCTATATGGCCTTCGATAAGGATGGGAAGCATCTTGTCCCGTTTCGGACATGGCGCAACACTATCACCGGGCGGGCAGCAGAGCAACTTACGGACCTGTTCCAATTCAACATTCCCCAGCGTTGGAGCATTGCGCACCTCTACCAGGCGATATTGAACGGGGAGCCCCACATCAGGGATATTAACCATCTGACCACGCTGGCAGGCTATGTCCACTGGAAGTTGACCGGACAAAAGGTGCTGGGCGTGGGCGAAGCCTCAGGCATGTTCCCCATCGACAGTAAGACCAACGATTACGATGAAGGCATGCTGAAACAGTTCAACGAGCGGCTTGCAGCGGAAAAGCTCCCGTGGAAGTTGCAGGACATCCTGCCAAGAGTCCTTCTCGCAGGAGAGGCCGCGGGCGTTCTGACCGTAGAAGGCGCGAGGTTGCTCGATCCCACGGGAGGATTGCAAGCGGGCATCCCGCTTTGCCCGCCCGAGGGTGATGCAGGCACGGGCATGGTTGCGACTAATAGCGTGGCTGAGCGCACGGGCAATGTGTCTGCCGGAACATCCGTCTTTGCCATGATCGTACTGGAAAAGGCTCTGTCGAAAGTGTATCCCGAAATCGACATGGTGACGACGCCCACCGGCAAACCTGTGGCGATGGTGCACAGTAATAATTGCACGTCCGATCTCAATGCATGGGTCGACCTGTTTCAGGAATTCACCGATGCGCTTGGGGTGGAAATCAGCCAATCCCAGCTATATGAAATGCTGTATCAAAAGGCACTCACGGGCGATGCAGATGGCGGCGGGTTGCTGGCCTACAATTATCTTTCGGGTGAGCACATCACGCACTTAGAGGAAGGTCGCCCACTGTTTGTACGCACACCCGAAAGCCACTTCACGCTTTCGAACTTCATGCGTGTGAATCTGTTCTCGGCGCTCGGTGCTTTGAAGATTGGATTGGACATTCTTTTTGAACAGGAGCAGGTGAAAATCGACCAGGTGCTCGGTCATGGTGGCTTCTTCAAAACCAGGGAAGTGGGTCAAAAGATCATGGCAGCGGCAATGAATGTCCCCGTTTCTGTAATGGAGACTGCTGGAGAGGGCGGCGCATGGGGGATTGCATTGCTGGCCTCCTATATGCTCCATAAGGCAGAGAATGAGACCCTGGAAGCCTATCTCTCGGACAAGGTCTTTGCAGGGGAAAATGGCACAACGATCGCTCCCGATCAAGAGGATGTCGATGGTTTTATTGCGTTCATGGAACGCTACAAAAAAGGACTTGTCATCGAACGAGCTGCTGTGGATGGACTGAGGTAAGTATCGTGTTGGAACGATTGAAAGAACAGGTATTTCGAGCGAATCTATTGCTCCCCAAACATGGTCTTGTTACCTTTACTTGGGGGAATGTGTCGGGCATCGACAGGGAGAAAGGGCTTGTGATTATAAAGCCCTCGGGCGTTTCTTATGAGGAGATGAAAGAGGAGGACATGGTGGTCGTGGAGGTGGAAACGGGAAAAACAGTGGATGGAAGTTTAAAACCTTCCTCTGATACGCCAACACACGTAGAACTCTATAAGGCATTTCCCAACATTGGCGGTATTGTACATACTCACAGCCGTTGGGCAACAACCTTTGCCCAGGCAGGTCGCGGTATCATGGCTCTCGGCACAACGCAAGGTGATTATTTCTATGGTGAGATCCCCTGCACCCGAAAAATGACCAAAGCCGAGATCGAAGGCGAATACGAAAAGGAAACCGGATTGGTAATCAAGGAAACCTTCCAGGGGAAAGATCCGGATGCCATTCCTGCGGTTCTTGTCCACAGTCATGGTCCCTTTACATGGGGTGCCGATCCCATGGACGCCGTCCACAATGCCGTGGTGTTGGAGGAGGTTGCGTTCATGAACTTCCATGCCATAATGCTTGAGCCGGGAATTCCGCCCATGCAGCAGGAATTGTTGGATAAACACTATTTGAGAAAACACGGCGCAACTGCCTATTATGGGCAGACAAAAAAGTCGTAAAAAGGAGAGCAATCATGATTGATTTAAAGCAATATGAAGTCTGGTTCGTGACAGGGAGCCAACATTTGTATGGTCCCAGGACCATTGAGCAAGTTGCGGAACATTCAAAAGAGATCGCGGCAGCGTTGGGTGCGTCCGCGCATGTGCCAGTGCAGGTGGTATTCAAACCTGTGTTGACAACGCCTGATGCAATCCGTGACCTGTGTCTGGATGCGAACTCCGCAAAGAATTGTGTGGGACTTATCACATGGATGCACACCTTCTCCCCTGCCAAAATGTGGATTGCGGGGTTGAACCTGCTCAAGAAACCCTTCCTGCACCTGCACACCCAGTACAACCGTGAAATCCCCTGGTCGGATATCGACATGGATTTCATGAACCTGAACCAGGCCGCCCATGGCGACCGGGAGTTTGGCTTCATTGGCAGTCGCTTGCGCCTCAACCGCAAAGTGGTCGTTGGTCACTGGGGGGATGAGGATGTACAGGCCAGCATCGGTGTTTGGACGCGCGCCGCCTGTGCCTGGGCCGACTGGCAGGGCGCAAAAATTGCCCGTTTTGGCGATAACATGCGCGACGTGGCTGTTACCGAAGGGGATAAAGTCGAGGCGCAAATCCGATTCGGATACGATGTCTATGGCTATGGGGTAGGGGATTTGGTCCGGGCTGTGAACGAAGCATCCGAGAGTGACGTTCAAAAGATGGCGGAAGTCTACCTCGATGAATATGACGTAGTTCCCGCTCTCCAACCGGGAGGCGAAAGATACGACTCACTCCTCGAAGGTGCACGGATTGAGGTGGGAATGCGTAACTTTCTGGAAGCGGGAGCTTTCAAAGCCTTCACCACCACCTTCGAAGATTTACATGGACTGGTGCAGTTACCGGGACTGGCAGTACAACGCTTGATGCGCGATGGGTATGGCTTTGGCGCGGAGGGCGATTGGAAGACCTCTGCGTTGGTACGGGCCATGAAGGTCATGAGTACCGGGGTGCAGGGCGGCGTCAGCTTCATGGAGGACTACACCTATCATTTCAGCGCCTCAGGCGATAAGGTGCTGGGCGCACATATGCTCGAAATTTGCGAATCGATCGCCGCCAGCAAACCGAAACTGGAAATCCTACCACTCTCGATCGGCGGCAAAGCCGATCCGCTGCGTCTGATCTTCGATGCCAATACGGGTCCGGCCATCGGCGCTTCGATCATGGATATGGGTCAGCGTTTCCGGTTAGTTGCGAACGTTGTGGATGTTGTTCCAACCGATGCACCACTCCCGAAGCTGCCAGTCGCACGTGCCTTATGGTTGCCGCGCCCTAATCTGAAAATCGCCGCAGCGGCCTGGATTTACGCGGGCGGTGCGCACCACACCAGTTTCAGCTTTTCGGTCACTGCCGACCATTTACGGGACTTTGCTGATATGGCGGCCATCGAATTCCTGTTGATCGATGAAAACACTATCCTGGAAGAATTCAAGAAAGAGTTGCGTTGGAATGACTTATATTACCAGTTGAACAGGAGTTTGTAGCGTTTTGTAAGATTTTCTCCCTTTATGCGTCATTACAATAAAGTTTGGCAGGTTAGAAACCTGCCATTCTCATATTTACGGAGAAAAAATGCGCGCCAAAATTTTTGTCCAAACCGTTGTTTTCACGCTCCTCCTGACCAGCCTGGTGTTGACTGCCTGCAGCCCATCCGCTTCGACTCCACCCCCCGAGCCGGGATCATCCCCGCAGGGGCCTGCTGTCACCCCGGAATGGTTCGACGTCGAATTGACCGACGTGCAAACCGGCGAGACTTTTACCGTGAATGACTATGCCGGGAAAGTAGTGCTAGTCGAAACCATGGCCATATGGTGCCCCAACTGCATCGTCCAGGCAAACGAGGTGAGAAAATTGCATGAGATGCTCGGTAACCCTGACGATCTGGTTTCGGTCAGCCTGGATGTGGATGTGAACGAGGATGCGGCTTCACTAAAGGAGTATTCCGAAGGGTACGGTTTCGAATGGCATTTTGCCATTGCCCCCCTTGAAGTAGCCTGTGCGCTTGGTAACCTGTATAGCGCGCAGTACCTGAATCCACCACTCTCCCCCATGCTGGTGATCGACCGCAATGGCGATGTCCATCACTTGGAGTATGGCAAAAAGACCGCGGATATGCTATTAGAGAGTGTCAAACCTTATCTTACCCCGTAATCGGTCATGGATATTGCCATCACATCTATCTTTCTGGGCTTGCTGGCAACAACCAGTCCCTGTGTGCTGCCGCTTTATCCCGGTTTCCTGGCCTATTTGAGCGGTCAAACTGGGATGGATAGGGGTCGGGGACGATATTTCCTCGGCCTGTTTGTTCTGGCCGGGGTGTTGACCATGATGCTCGCCCTGGGAGGTTTAATCGCCTTGCTGGCTGTACCTACTGGAAACGTACTGGCCATCATCATCCCGCTGGCAGATATCCTGATTCTGCTCCTGGGCGTTCTGCTCCTGCTTGACCGCAACCCTTTCAAAAGCCTGCCGCAAATACAAGTACCGTTTCTGCGCCACCCGTTTCTCAACGCATATACGTATGGCCTGCTCTATGGTCCGATTGCGTTGCCCTGCTCAGGACCACTGGTGGTCGGCATTTTCGCTCTGTCACTAACTGCTGGTGAAGCGTTGAGTAAGCTGTGGGTCTTTCTATGGTTTGGCCTGGGGTTTGGATTGCCACTGTTTATCCTTTCGTTGCTATCTGGTGCATTGCAACGCCAATTGACCTCCCTGTTTGCCCGTCATAGTCGTGTAGTCAATATTGTGGGTGGCCTGCTATTGGTCGGTGTTGCTATCTATGATGTGAGCAAGAATTGGGATTTGTTACAACTATTCTATTCTTGATTCGCGGTAATTGCCTGCCCACCCTAACCCCTCTCCCGGTCGGAGAGGGCAGGGTGAGGGGTAGGCAGTAACGCTTCGCGACAAGATTCGGATCTTCCGACCCCCAATTTTAGCTTGGCGCGCCAAAGTGCTGGGATAGTCACCGAGTTCGGACGACAGTTCAACTGCCATCCCATCGGTTTGGTGCGCTAACAATTTTAGTGAATATCCGGCCATAAACGATAGAGCCATGAAATATAAACTACAAAACCATGCGGTACTCTGGGATATGGACGGGGTACTGGTGGACACTGGTGATTTCCATTTTGCGGCGTGGAAACGAACTTTTGACGATTTGGGAATTCCATTCGGATTAGAAGATTTCAGGAACACCTTTGGCATGAACAATGCTGGTATCCTGGAATGGATATTCAAAAGAAAGCCAGATTTGGATGAAATTGTTCAAATCAGTGACAAAAAAGAAACCCTTTTCCGGGAATCAGTGAGAGGAAAAGCAGAATTATTACCCGGGGTTCAAATGTGGCTAAGACAATTCCAGGCATGGGGAATCAAACAAGCCATTACCTCATCTGCCCCTGCTGAGAATATCGAAGTTTTGGTGGCAGAGTTGAAGATCAAGGAATACTTTGACGCAATCGTCACAGGGTTTGACCTGCCAGGAAAACCCAACCCAGATATATTCCTGAAAGCTGCGAATATTGTCCGGATGCGCCCGGAAGATTGTATCGTCATTGAAGATGCTATTGCAGGCGTTGAAGGGGCAAAAAGAGCCGGGATGAAATGCATTGCAGTGACTACGACGAATCCTGCCAGTGCTTTAGAGAAAGCTGACTACATCGTTGATCATTTGGGGAAGATGAGCAAGGAAAAATTTTTATCCTTAGTATTGTAATTGTCAAGCCAGGTAATTTAACTCAAGATAACGCACACTTAGCGAAACAACCTAAAAAATTAATCTGGCCACTGTGTAGCTTCAGCACCAGCGAGCAATGGGACTTTCGGGCGTAATATAGCCTAAATAGAATTACACCGGTCGGCCTTATTCAGGAGTGAAGTTTATGAAATTCGACACAATAAAATGGGCAAAACCGGCCATTATTATTCTATTTGTAGTCGCTATTGGTATCCTAAGCGCAGCCAATTGGTCGCAGATGAACTTGAAAATCCCGGGACTGGCGAGGCAGGCGACGTCCACCGCAGCCAAACCAACGGCATCTAGTTCGACCAGTCTCCGGCCAGATCCGATCGACCTGGCGGGAAACGGGCCCAATCGGCTCATCGAAGAGAAAAGCCCATATTTGTTACAACATGCCTACGATCCGGTCGACTGGTATCCCTGGGAGCCGGAAGCCTTCGAAAAAGCGCGCCAGGAAAACAAACCGATCTTTTTGTCTATTGGGTATTCCACCTGTCACTGGTGCCACGTGATGGAAGAAGAATCTTTCAGCGATCCCGAAGTTGCCCGCTTGCTGAATGAAACATTCGTAAATATTATTGTGGACCGTGAAGAACGTCCCGACATTGATGGTATTTATACGAGTATTGCAATATCCATGAACGGCACCAGCGGCTGGCCATTGAATGTGATCATGACCTACGATCAAAAGCCTTTCTATGCAACAACTTATATTCCCAGAGAGAGTCGCTTTGGGCGCCTCGGCATGGTCGAGTTGATACCTCAATTACAAGCCGCCTGGCAGGACCAAAATGACGAATTGTTGGGTATAGCCGAACAGGTTGCGATCAAGGTGAATCAGATTGCCAATACGAGTAGGCGCGGTCAACTGAACCTGGATGAAGTTATCTTGGAGGAGACATATCAACAACTGGTAGAGCAGTTCGATGAACAGAATGGCGGCTTTGGGACTGCGCAAAAGTTCCCAGCTCCACACAGGTTGCTTTTCTTGCTACGCTACTGGGATCGGACCGGTAAACAGGACGCGCTTGAAATGGTCGAAACTAGTTTACAGGCAATGCGCCGGGGTGGGGTGTATGACCAGCTTGGTTTTGGTTTTCACCGCTACACTGTCGATCCGGCTTGGCAGGAACCTCACTTCGAAAAGATGCTTTATGACCAGGCCATGCTGGCAATGGTTTACACCGAAGCTTACCAGGTAACCGGAAAATCTGAATATGCTCAAACTGCTCATGAAATCTTCGCTTATGTGCTTCGCGATATGACCGCTCCATCCGGCGGGTTTTATTCGGCTGAAGACGCCGACAGCGAAGGAAGAGAAGGCGGTTTCTATCTTTGGAAGGCTGAAGAAATCCGCGCAGTCCTCAGTGACGAAGATGCAGAACTGTTTCTCTCTGTTTACAACGTGACGGAGCAAGGAAATTACTTGGATCCCATCCAGGGTGTGTCGACAGGAGAAAATGTGCTTTTCATGAGCAAACCACTGTCAGATCTGGCAAAGGATATGCGGATGCCGGAAGCAGAACTGGTATCACGATTGGATGTGGCCAGACGACTACTTTTTGTGGCGCGTGGGAACCGTTCCGCGTTACATCGCGATGACAAAATATTGACGAGTTGGAATGGCCTGATGATCGCGGCGCTTGCTAAGGCAGGTCAGGTCTTTAATGATCCGACTTATACACAAGCCGCACAAAGGGCTGCTGACTTTTTACTGACTGTGATGAGGGACGAAAATGAACGGTTGTTCCACCGTTATTTGGGGAATGAAGCTGATCTGTCAGCAAATATGGATGATTATGCTTTTTTGACCTGGGGCTTGATCGAACTGTATGAAGCCACCTTCGAGGTCCGGTACTTGGACCAGGCCCTGCGACTGACCGAAGAGGCCCTCGTCCATTTTTGGGATAGCACGGAGGGCGGTTTCTACTTTACGCCTGACGATGGGGAAAGTTTGCTTGCGCGCCAAAAGGTCAGCAAGGATAGCGATTTGCCTTCTGGGAATTCGGTGGCCATGCTGAATTTACTGCGCCTGAGTCGTATGACAGCCAACCCCGGGCTGGAAGAGAAAGCTGTGGATATTCCCCAGGCCTTTGCCCTGCAAATCGACGGTGCACCTGCAGATTACAGCTTGATGATGTGTGCGGTCGACTTCGGTGTAGGACCGTCCCACGAGGTTATTATTGCCGGTGATTTATTAGCGGGCGATACCCAGATGATGTTGTCGGCGTTGAGACCAGTCTTTATCCCCAACAAAGTTGTATTACTCCGTCCGCCTGGTGAATCCCCGGAAATCTTGCGGCTGGCAGAATATCTAAAGTACAACACCAGTCGCAATGGGCAGGCGACTGCCTACGTCTGTCTGGATTATTACTGTGAGTTGCCCACGACTGATATCTCACAGATGCTGACATTGCTGGAGAAATAGCCGGGCAGACAGGGGGTGTCTTAATGAATGTTAACAGCCTTTTCTAAATTTTCGGTCAATCTCGCTGTGAACTTTGGAAAGTATGGGATTGTTTTGTCATAGTGATTCTCTGTATAATATGTAAAGTCTGATATGAGGGAAGTTTTTATGAAAAAATGCTCGGTTTTATCGATAATCTTTATTTTATTTGCCTTTCTCGCAGCCTGCATCGATAATGAGATCATAATTCCTGTTACAGGCAATTCCAGTGCGCAGCCACTGCTGAACACGCTGACAGATATCGCCAAAACAGTCGAGGTGATTGCACAAACCGCTACTGCTTACTCGATCCCGCCCACTGCAACAAATACCCCAACGAACACGCCTGACCCAGATGTAGTAAACAAAACAATAAGCGACTCAATTAATAGTCAATTGATATCAACGTTTGGAGCAAAAATTACAGTCGTAGATGTCAAGTTTGGTCCAATTGGAGCACAAGAATATACAAATCTATATATCGAGATGAACTGTGCAGGTGATAATAACGTTGTTTGTCCAACTACCCAGGTGATTATCGCAGTGATGGACGCCTGTAAGGAAAAGAAGAAAAAGATTTTAGAGAACATTCCGAGAACCGTCCAGGTATTGACGATTACGATCTTCGATCCTATAACCGTCCCTAAAGTTGTGGAGGTAAACTGGCCTGACATGCTTGCTTATATTAATGGGGATGTTCCTGGCGAGGATTTCAGCAAGCTAATCAGATATGTTCAGTAGGGATGTGAAAACAGCTTGCGCGTCAAAGACTCTGGGGGCGTTGTCTTCCGTAATGTTTATATAATACCCACGGTCACACACCTAACACCTGCCCCGCACTGATCGTTCGTGCGGGGTGTGCGGGCGGTGCCAGGGAATTGCGCTTTCCCACTCAATAGAAAACGCAATTTGTAACCGCCCTGGGTATAGAAACCGTTTCGAAAAAATTTGAAATCAACGGGTTTCGGTCACTTTGCTGATCGTACGCGGCTGGTCTGCGTCGTAACCTTTTGCGATGGTCAGGTGATAGGAAAACAACTGGGCCGGCACGATGCCGACCAGGGGCGAGAGCCACTCAGGCACACTGGCAGGGATCGCGATCGGTGACTTCGCCTGGCTAAGCGCTTCAGGCGCATTCGAAATGACCACCAGTTCTGCCAGCAGGTCGGTTCGAAGGTGTTTCAACATGGACATCATCGAATCGAACACCTTCCCTGTCGGTAAAACCGCCATCACGGGGAAGCCGCGTGCGACCATCGCAACGGGGCCGTGCTGGAAATCTGCCGAAGAATATGGTTCGGCTTCCACGTAGGTCAATTCCTTTAGCTTGAGCGCCCATTCGAAAGCGGTGGCATAGTTGTAGCCGCGTCCTAATACCACGCATTGCTCCATATAACGATAACGCTGGGCTGATTGTCGAATCATTTCATCCTGTTCTAGCGCCTCTCTCACCCAGCCTGCAACCTGTTCCAGTTCTCCCCATTTCGTAGCATCTCTTGCCAGTGCAGCGGACAGCATGGCTATAGCCATCAATTCCGCGGTATAGGTTTTTGTCGCTGCTACGGCGAGTTCTGGTCCGGCCTCGATCTCCAGTATAAAGTCCGCGACCTGTGCCAGCGGGGAATCAGGCTCATTCGTGATTGCCAGGGTCAGGTTGCCCTGGCGTTTCCCTTCTTGCAACACACTCACGATATCAGGCGATTGCCCCGACTGTGAAATACCCACCACCAGCGCATTTTTCAATCTTGGCGGCTGCTGGTAGTACGTGAACAATGATGGAGTCGCCAGCGCCATTGGGAGGCTGTTCATCGCACCCCACAAATAGTTGGCGTACCGTCCAGCATTATCCGATGTGCCGCGCGCCGCCAGGAAGGCAAATTGGATATCCTGGACTTGAATCACTGCCGCAATTTTTTCGACATGTTTTCTCTGTGACGAAAGCAAACGTTCCAGACAGGTGGGTTGTTCCAAAATTTCGGAGTGAAGACTCATATTTTTCTCGCTTCTTTCCTTACATTTTGCCTGCTCCCATTCCAACAGTTTTCCCGCGCCCCACAGTATACAGTCCGGGAACCGAGACTGGCAGCTTTCCTTTGAAGGCGATCTCTCCAAACAGCGCTTTTGCCAACGCCTGCGTGGACGGTTCCAGAATGCTATAAGTGCAGACATAAGTCCCTGCTGTGGGGAAGGCGGACAGGTCATATGGCAGGCGCAGGGCAACGACCACAGACGGGATGCCCAGTTTCAATGCCTGGCGCACAAATTCGGCCTGGTTGGGGGTTGCATAGGCGTTCAAGGTACCAAGAACAAGTATATCGTAATCATGCAAACGTTCGAACAGGTTGGCGCTCTCTCCAGCATCTGGCGCGAACGAAATGATGTACTCGTCCACAAACGGATGATAGCGCCGTAAGGCCGCAGCCAGTCCAGGCGTGACATAAGATGACGTGTCGGCAGGGGTCAGATCGACCGGTTTGGGGACAATGGCGGCGATTCGGGCTTCAGGATTCAATTGTAAAGGAAGCAGGCCAGTATCGTCACGCACCAGCGTGATGGAACGCTTCGCGATTTCCGCAGCCACGGCCTGGTGCGCGGTGCAGCCCACAACGCTTAAATCAGGCTGGGTTTGTCCTGCCAACCAATGCTTAAGGGACAAAACCCGATCAGTAGACTCTTCCATGGCTTCCCGGTCTAACTGGCCGCTTTGGAGGGCCTGCAAAAGGCTTGCGTGCACACGTTGCTGGTCATCTGAGTCCGAGGTGAGCAGTAACAAGTCTGCGCCTGCGGCGACGGCCCGCACTGCATCCTCTCCCAACGCCTCCCCCTGGCGAATGGCTTTCATATCCATCGCGTCTGTGATGATCACGCCATCGAAGCCCAGTTCCTCCCGCAAAAGCCCGTGCAGGATGCGGCGGGAGAGAGTGGCAGGCGGTGCCTCCGGGCCATCCAGGGCGGGCAGGGCCAGATGGGCAGTCATCATCAGTTTTACATCAGCGGCGATGGCGGCTCGAAAGGGTAAAAATTCAACCTTTTCTAATCTTTCAAGGTCATGGGGTACAGATGGAAGCCCATGGTGTGAATCCCCGCTTGTGTCACCATGCCCGGGAAAATGTTTAGCGGTAGCGGCCACGCCTGCTGACTGGATGCCCTCGATCATTGCAGCTACGAGACGGGCAACATCTTCGGGATTTTCACCGAAAGACCGGGTGCCGATGACCGGATTCTGGGGGTTGACATTGACGTCACAACTGGGCGCATAATTGACATTGATCCCCATCGCCGCCAGTTCCCGACCTAGCACTGCTCCCGCTTTCCGGGCGAGCTCTGCCGAACCGGTGGCTCCTAACGCCATGTTACCAGGCACGGGCGTTGTCCCTTCGCCCACTGCCATCAATTGTCCGCCCTCCTGGTCGGTCGCTATCAATAACGGAGGCAGGCCCAGGTCCCGCGCGAGGCGCTGGAGTGAATCCGTCAATTGGCGGACCTGAATCGGATTATCAATGTTCAAACTGCGGAAAAGGGTCAGGCCAGCAGGTCGGTAATTCTTCAGCGCCGCAATGATTTCCGGTGTAGGTTCCCTACCGTGAAAAGCCAGCAGGATTTTTTGTCCGATAGCATCTTCGATATCCACAGATCACCCTTTTAATCCCGAGACAATCACGCCGTCCAGGATAAAGCGCTGGGCAAAGAAGAACACGACCATCAATGGAACCGTGGTAAGGACAGCGGCAGTCATGATGGTGGGCCACTGCTGGACGGTCAGGTTGATGTTGTAAAGCGTGGAAACATAAACTGGCAGGGTATATAGGTCAACGGTCTGTAAATACATCAAGGGTGCCAGCAGGCTGTTCCACAGACCTACGAACAGGAAAGTAGCCACAGTAGCGAGCGGGGCTTTGACCAGCGGCATGACCACTTCCCAGAAGATCTGGATGTGATTGGCGCCGTCCACGAACGCGGATTCGTCCAATTCCTTGGGGATCTGCGCCATGGACTGCCGCAAGAGGAACACCATGGCCGCGCCGCCTGCGAAAAAACCGGGGATGATGATCGGGTTGAATGTGCCCACCCAGCCGAGTTTGTTGAAAAAGACATACTGCGGGACGATGAGCGCCTGGGGTGGGATCATCATAGTGGAGAGCATCAGGAAGAAGACCAGGTTGCGGCCGGGCCATTCGATCCGGCTGAAGGCGTATGCCACTACTGCAATGGACAACAGCGTGCCGGTCAGCGCCAGGGCCGTGTAGAACACAGTATTGAAATAGGAACGCAGGAAGTCGGTGTTTTGAAAGATGTTCACGTAAGCAGCCAGGGTGGGGTTTTCCGATAACCAGATGATGCCTGCGGAATTGGTCTCCTCGAGCGTTTTCATCGAGGAGGAAATCATCCAGAACAGGGGAAAGCTCATGACGATGGTTGCGCTCGTGAGGAAGATATAAAGTACGATGCGTTTTAGGATCGGCCAGAGTTCGCGCATGAGAGCCTCCTAATACAGCTCGTACGTGACCCAGCGGTCCTGCATCCTGAATTGGATGACTGTCACGATCAGGATAATGATAAGGATAATCCAGGAGATGGCCGAGCCGTAGCCGATTTCGAAATGACGGAAACTGGCCTGCCAGAGATAATAGACCATCGAAATTGCAGACGGAACCAGCGGCTGGTTATCGCGATAAAGAACGAAGATCGGCTCGAATATTTGCAGGGAATTGATCAGACCCACGACCAGGTTGTAGAAAATATAGGGGGTGAGCAGGGGGAAGGAAATCTTCCAAAAGCGTTTCCAACTATTGGCGCCGTCCACTTCAGCGGCTTCATGCAGTTCCCGGGGGATGTTCTTCAACCCGGCCAGGAAAATCAGCATCATCGCGCCGCAGCCCCAGATCATCAGCAGGACGACCGACATTTTCGACCACAGGGGGCTTTGCACCCATAACGGGACGCGGTTTTCAGCCGGGAAGCCGGCTTCCAGCACTTTTGTCAAAAGATTGAAATTACCGTTGTTGAGGCCCAGGAAAAATGAAGCGGTGATTTCCTGGATGAAGATCAACGCCCGGTTCAGATATCCAAAGGGGGGAAAAGCCTGGGTAATCGCGCGGATAAGTTGGTTGATGATGCCGGTCCCCGTATTGAGCATCAGCCGCCAGGCGAGCAGGACGGCGGTGTTGAACCCAAGGATCACCGGGAGATAAAAGGCCATGCGGAAGATACGTTCCCCGCGCATGTTCTGGCTGAGCATGACGGCCAGGAATAAGGCAAAAGCCATTTGCAGAGGCAGTCCAATGGCGGTCAGATAAAGGGTATTGATGATGGATGCCCGAAAACCGGCATCTTTCAGGATCAGTTGAGCATAGTTATCGAATCCTATCCAATTTGGAGGCGCATTCGAAGTGACCCGGTAATCGGTAAAGCTCCAATAGAGCGAGAAGCCCATCGGGACGATCACGAAAATCAAAAAACCGACGATCCAGGGAGAGGCAAATAAATAACCCGCGAAGGTGTTCTCCTGTTTTTTGCGCGAAGCGCCTGCCAGTCTGGCAATGAACCGTGCCAGAAGTCCAACGCTGTAGCTGGAAACGATAATAAAGACGATAGCTGCAATGGCTGTGAGAATCGCGTCCAGATAAGGATTATCGACCATGCTTTTCTCCGAATTGAACCTGTCAAAACAAGTTGGATGGGGGGATTTCCCCATCCAACTCTATCATAAACTTGCTCGAAGGTTATTTGCCCAATGCCGTGGTGTATTCTTCCTGGATCCTGGCCACTACTTCCTCAGGGGTTAGTTCTTCCGTGATGAGCTTGCCCAGGGCATCCTGCATGATGGTCGAAAGCTTGGCAGCCTCTTCGATGCCGGCAAATCCCACACCGTACTTGGCAGCCAGTTCGGCTTCCCGCTTCAACTGCGGGGAATCGGTCACATAACCGTACTGGGCATCGTTGCGGGCTGGGATCAGGCTCATGGTCTCGTTCCACTTGTGATTGGCTTCCTTGCTGAAGGCCAGTTTGAGCCACTCGGCAGCCAGTTCCTTGTTGGGACTGTAGTCAGCAACGGCCAGCCAGTCATTGAAAGCCAGGACGACCGGTTTGCTGTTCGGGAAGTTCTCGGGATCGCCGAAGAACGGGTCGATGCTGACTTTATCCCAGATTGGACGGTCGAACGCAGGCGCAGCCCAGCCGGAGTGGGCCAGGCAGACGGCGCCGTTGTCTTTCTGGGTTTCATCGTTGACGTCGATTACGGAACCCTGGCCAGTCGGTAGCCCGCCCACGGCGTTCACTGCCGGACCGTAGGTGGCCTGGCGCATGTCGAGCATGAACTGGGTAGTGGCCAGCGCTTCGGGAGAATCGAAGTTCGGCGAGCCGTCGGCTTTGTACAACTCACCGCCCAGGGAATAGAAGACCAGCAACCACCACTGCCAGTCGGCCATCGATGCGGCGTCCACCGGGACGAGCGCCTGCTGGGTAAGTGAGTTGGTCGCCGGGTCGATGATGGAGGCTTTGCCAGCGAAATCGACCCATTCGGCAAAGTTCTGCGGGGTGCCGGTGGTCCAGCCAGCGGCTTCCATCAAGTCGGTGCGGCAGAAGACGTAGCGCGGGGCGGTGAAGATGGGCAGGCCGCGCAGCTTGCCCTGGTATTTGGCGTTTTCGAGCGCGGGACCGAAGTTGGCGATGTCAGGCCAGGCAGATTCGCCCAGGTAGGGATCCATATCCGCCAGGCTTTCCCCATACAGGGTGTTCATTTCGGAACCCAGGTTGATGATATCGGGACCCTCACCGGCCGCAAAGAAACCACTGAAGGTGGTGTCCCAGCCGGACCAGGAACCCTCGGTAATCTCGACCTTGACGCCAGGATGCTCTGCCTCGAAAGCGGGATTGATATCACTTTTGAGCCAGGCGATGGTATCGGGGGTGTAGTCCAACAGGTAGATTTTCAGAGTTACCGCCTCCGCAGCGGGTTCTGCGGCTGGTGCCTCTGTTGCAGCAGGCGCCTTGGTAGCGGCAGGCGCTTGCGGTTCGGCGGGCGCCGGAGCGGCAGCCTGACCACCGCAGGCGCTCAACAAGATGCTGAGGAGCATCAGGAAAACGAACAATTTGGTACGCATGTTCTCACTCCTTGAATTTCTTGATTTTAGAACGTACAATTGTTCCGGGATGAGGACAGCTCATCCTGGAATGTCGCGCAGGTCGTCTTTCGGTCCTTTTTGAGTCAGATGGCCTGCGTGCATTTATGTGTGATTGGCGACACCTCCTTTCCAATTTTTTCTACGACACACGAGTTATCAAATCCTTTATGCCTTGAGCGAAGCGATCGATATAGCCTTGGACGCAAGTCTGTACATCCAGGTTGGGGTTGGTGATCAACGGTGTAAGATCCATGGCATAGGCCAACCCGCTGGCTGTATCAACATCATGGGAAGCAAAATAGGTCGCATTCGCCCGGCGGCGCGCCAGCGAGGCCAAGTCATAGCGTTTGCCGCCGCTGATCTGCGAGTCGTACACGCCTAACAAAGCTGCCTGCAAGTTTTCCTGTTGCGACAGGTCGAAGATCGTTTTGTCGCTGTCCACCATCCAGTCCAACCCGCGCCAGACCTCGCAGCCATAGAGCTTTTGCGGGCGTTCATTTTCCGGCAAAACCCGGATCGCTGCGATAACCCTCATCGCAACCGCTACGTGCGTTTCGTGTTTATCCGCCAGGTTGTGGGTAAAGACAATCTGTGGGTGAGCGGCTTTCAAAATCGAAATAATGTCTTCGACGGGTTGCGTATCCCCACCATTCTTTACTACCTTGCTGGGATAATCCAACATGACCTGAGCGGCATACTCACCGACGATAGCCGCCTTGCGCTGTTCCTTGAAGCGCACCAGGCGCATTTCTTCGTCGCTGTATTGCGCGTAGATCCCATTTCGCGGCGAGCCGCGGCCATCCGTCACGACTACGCCCGTAAACCATTTGTCCTCGCGCTGGAAACATTCCAGGATCGGTCCGGCAGCCATGATTTCAATGTCGTCTTGATGGGCAGCGACGCATAAATGCGTGGTGCGGGCCAGCGCAGCTTCCCCGGGCAGGCCATCAGGTACAAAAACTTCGGCTGTATCGAGATGAAAGTTCATAATGTTCTCTTCTTTTCAAAATACTCCGTTGGTCGAGTAGGCGGTGTTCGTCCGCTGTATCGAAACCAACAAGTAACTTGCAAACAGAAAATTCCTTGAAAACGTGGTGGTCTCGATACGCCCTTCACAACGAACCACTTCGACAGGCTCAGTGCGGCGGCTCAGGGCTACTCGACCACCGAAGTACTAAATTACCGGCAAACTCGCCGCCGCAATGGACTGCCCGACCCGCCGGCTCTTTTCATCCGGCAGTTGGATGTGAACGCGCTCGGACAGTTCAGGAAATTCGGCCTGTAAGACGCGTTTAGCATTTTCCAGGATGAGGTCCCCGCCGCGGCCGGATGTGCAGCGGCCCAGAATCAGCACGTGCTTGATGTCGTAAAAATCGGCATAGTGCGCCAGGCCGTAACCCAGATACACGCCCATGCTCTGCCAGATCTGCTCCGCGCCGGCATGACCGGCCTCCAGTTTCTCCTGCACGAATTTCAACCGGTCTGCGTCCGTCAAGTCAGTGGGGATTTCGATCCCGGCCTTGGGAGCCAGCCGGAAGACGCATTGCTGCGAAAAATACGAAGCTCCGCAGCCAATGTCGCCGGACCATTCTTCCACGGGCGCGCCGGGACTGTAATCGATCGGGGCAAAAGCCAATTCGTTCAACCAGCCAGTAATGTGCCCGTGCATGTCCACGTAACCCGCGGCCTCGCTCGATCCCATGGCAATGCCCAGAATGCCGTTGTCTTCGAGCGACATCGAGCCGGCCAGGGCGGTCACATCGCCGTCGTTGATGATTTCCAACGGCACGCCCATTTCTTTGCGGATGCGCAGGAACAGGTTCTTGACCTCGCCAAAGCGCTCCTGCGGGATGCCGCGGAACAGTGATGCCACCATCGGACGGTTTTCGATGTAAATCCCGGCTGAACTGCCGCCTATCACGTCTACCCTGGACAATTTGCCTGCCGCCGTTTTCAATGCCGACATGATCTCCCGGTAGTGGTAATCCGGGTCAGTCTGTATCCGCGGCTCCCAAACCACTTCCTCGCTGTAGATCACCTTTCCATCGAGGACGGCGCTTACTTTACGATCCGAGGCGCCCAGATCGAACCCGATGCGCGATCCGTTCAAATGGCGGCCGAGCAGCTTCCCGGTCTCGCGCGCAGCGGGCACCTCAATTGCGTCACAAGACATAACCTCGAACATTCGCTCGTAGACCTGCTCGCCCATGAAGTGGTAGTCGAACTTTTGCCGCCCTTCGGGTGCATAGCAACTGCGGATATGCGCGCCAATGCTCTGCGGCCCGCCGATGTAAACCCGGAACCCGCCGCGCTGCCAGAGCAGAAACTTGACCAGCCGTTCGACGTACTGGAAATTGGCCTCGGCTTTGGGATGCTCTTCTGGGAGAACACTGGTCTCGAAGCGGGAAAATTCGCCCCCGCTGCGTTCCAGACCGATGACCAGCTGGACTCCAACCGGCCCTGCTTGTGCCTGAAAATTTCGGTTCGCTAAAATTGCCGGACGAAAACCCTCGTCCAGGGGCGGGATGATTTTGGGGCAAACGAGCTCCATCTTGTCCAACATTCTGCCTGTCCTAATCGGTGGTCTGTGTGAACAGCAAGGAGTAGTTTTCGAGCAGCATAAAGGCGGATGCGCCAAGGATGCAGGCTTTGAAGTCCAATGTGCCCACTTCGAGCTTCGTATCTTGCGCCATCCTGGTTAATGCAGCTTGTGTCATTGCGTTTTGGATGGATTGAAGCCACAGGTCTCCGAAACAAGCCATATCGCCCGTCAGAACGATCGTTTGGATGTTCAAGACGCTGATCAGATTGGCCAGGGAGGTTCCCAGGTAACGCGCCGCTTCCGATACAACCTGCCGCGCCAGGGGATCGTCCGCCTGGCAGGCCGCCTGGATCGCGCTGAGCGTGATGTTCCCTGGATGCTTCGCCAGATCCGAATCGGGATATTCTGGAGCCAAGGCTATGGCACGTTCCAGGATCGCCCTGGTGCTGGCCACGGTTTCCAGACAGCCATATTTTCCGCAGCGACACAGCCTGCCATTCTCCTGCACCACCACATGACCGATTTCGCCCGCGCCGCCGCCGTCTCCCTGGAAGAGACGTCCGTTGATCAAAATGCCGGAGCCAATGCCGTACTTGACGGTTACGACAATCAAATTGCTTTCGGAAGGGTGATCTGCTCCGTAGACGAATTCCCCGATGGCTGTTGCCTGGCTATCGTTCAAAACGCAAACAGGCAGGTTATAGCGTGACTCCAGGAGATGAGCTAGCGGCAGATCCTGCCAGTCCAGGTTGACGGCATTGATCACGATCCCATCCTGTGTATTGACCAGGCCGGGTGTGCCGATGCCGATGCCCACCAGCGGTTGCCAGTCTCTTTGGGTCAACTGGTCCAAAATCTGATAGACAAATTGCAACGCCTGCTCGCCGTCACTGTCATTGACGGGGATTTCGGCAGTCTCTTTGATCTCGCCCCGCAGATTGACCACCGCGCCGATGAATTTATCCTGCGCCAGGTTCAGGCCGATCAGGTAGCGGGAATCCGCCACCAGGCTGAGCAAGATGGGGGCCTTGCCGCCGAGGGATTCTCCGTAGCCAACCTCTTCGACCAGGCCTTCTTCGATCAGGCTGGCAACCATATCCGAAACGGTCGCGCGGGTCAGCTTGGTGAGTCGCGCGATCTCAGCCCGGCTGATGGAATGATGCTCGAAGATCGTCTTGAGCACAAGATCGCGGTTGTGTTGTTTCGTCTTTTGGTGGGTGGCTTTGGCAGGGGTCATGTTTACCTGAACTTTGTAAATTCAATAAACTTACAAAGTGAGTATACAATATCTATGGACAAAAATCAACTGGTTTGAGAAATTGGTCACAAATTTTAAGGTTTGTGTCCGACTTGCCTGGTTTTGGATGCTAATCCGTCTGCTCTGTCCTCAATGCCCCCCTTTTCTTAGGTACAATAAGCATGTGACGCGAAATCCTTCCATCCCCTTTTTCCTTGCCCTGTGCGTTCTTGTGTTGTTTGTGGGCGCAGGCTGCAGCGCAAAAGCGACCGTGCCGGATACCCCTACACCGACGCCGTTGATTATCATCACCGCCACGCTGCCGCCGACGCAAACCCCGCCTCCCTCTCCGACGCTGGCGCCGCCTACCGCCACCCCCATTGTGGCTCCTGCCGAAGGGCAGACCATCTCGCAGCTCAACGTACGCAGCGCCCCGTCCGCAGATAGTACCCTGTTGGGGACGGTCGAGATTTTCGCCAAGGTGCAAATTGTGGGCAAAGACCCGACTGGCGGCTGGTGGCTGATCCTTTATCCTCAGAGCCCCAACGGGACTGGCTGGGTCACGGCGCAGTATGTGCAGGCAACGAACGTACAAAACGTGCCGGTCGTCAGTGGGCAGTCACAGTCAACAGGGAATGGTCCGGGCACGGCCGTTGTTTCCGCAGCAGGAGCAGGCCCAACCGTCGAGGCGGGAAGCGCAGCAGCTCCGTCCCCGGCGCCTGGCCTCACCCTGGCAACCGCCTTCCTGGATGGCGATTCGGTCCAGTCCCCGGCTGCCAGTATCTCGCTTTCGAAGGCTTCCGTGCGTTCGTTCAATTACAGCAGCGATATATCGTTCCCCCAGGGCGACCCGGAAGACTGGGTGCAGTTCCAGATCGAGGGGAAGCTTGGACAGCAGGCCGATGTCTCTGTGATCATCACTTGTTCGGGCAGCGGGACATTGAACGTGGAACTCGTCCAAAACAATTCGGTCCTGCAGGGTTGGCAGAATATTGCCTGCGGTCCGCCCGGTCAGTTGCTCCTGTCCCTTTTTGCAGGTTCGT
>DAOTXM010000062.1:0-4489 GCA_034435215.1 Anaerolineales bacterium | reverse complement strand
GGGTAGAAGCCGCCATATTGATCGATGACTGCCTGCGCCACTTTGGCAAGGAAGGGCTCATGCAGTCCAATCTTGGTGCCGAAACGGGCAGCGCGGCGGATGATCATGCGGCAGATATAGTTGCGTCCGACGTTGCCAGGCACGACGCCATCGGCGATCAGGAAGGCAGCCGAGCGAGCGTGGTCGCAAATCACGCGATAGGGCGTGAAATCAGCGTACATCTCTTTTTCAGTATGACCTGTCAGACCGCGCAGCACATCCAGGGAGGCCGCAAACAGATCGGTCTTGTAGTTGGAGTCGACTTCCTGCAAGACGGAAACGATCCTTTCGAAACCCATGCCGGTGTCCACATGTTTGGCCGGGAGCGGTTCGAGCTGCGTCGGGCCGAGACGGTTGTATTGGATAAAGACCAGGTTCCAGAGTTCGACGAAACGGTCGCTATCGAGCACTGCCTCGTCGACCGGACCCTCGCCAGGACGCAGGTCGTAATGGATCTCGGAGCACGGACCGCAGGGACCGGTCTCAGCCATCTCCCAGAAATTGTCCTTGCGTCCCATGTAGAACAGATGAGTAGGGTCGTAACCGGGCTGTTCGCGCCAGTAGCCGGCGGCCTCTTCATCGGTGGGGATGTCGCCCTGATCGTCTTTGAACACTGTGGTATACAGGCGCTCCTTGTCGAGACCCCAGACCTCGGTGAGTAACTGCCAGGCCCACTGGATGGCCTCTTTTTTGTAGTAATCGCCGAAGGACCAGTTACCCAGCATCTCGAAGAACGTATGATGGGTGCCATCGCGGCCTACGTCTTCCAGGTCGTTGTGCTTGCCGGCCACGCGCATGCACTTTTGCGAATCGACCGCGCGCGTGTAGGGACGCACTTCGGTGCCAAGGAAAACGTCCTTGAACTGCACCATACCCGAGTTGGTAAACAGCAGCGTGGAATCGCCGCCCGGGACGAGCGAAGCCGAAGGTACAATCGTATGTCCGTGCTCGACGAAAAAGTCAATGAAAGTCTGGCGGATTTCCGCACCAGTCAGTTTTTTGGGGGTCATTCGATCTCCAAACCTGTATCCATGAATTACACGAAGGATACGAATTTATTTTGTAGTGGGCGAATTATACCAATGATGGGTTGTTCTCTGATAATCCAATGTTCCGTTTGAGATATTTTGTGCCATAATAACAATGTCGCTGGAAACTCTTATCACAAATCTAAAAAGCTTTATGATCCTTCCAGTTGAGTTTGAGAGTTCGGAGAGTGTTCTCAGAGGTTATTTTTTCCCAGCCTCCGGTGATTTCACCTTTGCCACCGTCCTATTTCTGCAGGGATTCCCCGGGACGGAAGGGGATGAACTGATTTGCGAACGGTTGGCGCGAGGGGGAGCCAATGTTCTGACCTTCAACTTTGGTGGAGATCATTTTGGATTGGCTCCGTAGCGATCAGGAAAGCGCACTTGCTGATGGAGGCAGATATGAGCAAAGAGAAAGCGACCGATGCGACACAGCGTAAGATCCTTACGGGTGAGGATTACATCGAGAGCTTGCGCGGGCGTGGTTTGAAAATCTATCTCTTTGGCGAACGAGTGGCGGAACCGGTCGACCACCCGCTGATCCGTCCCTCGATCAACGCCATGGCCAGGACCTATGACCTGGCGCTGCAACGACCGGATTTGGGGACGGCGATGTCGCCCTTCACAGGTGAACGCGTCAACCGCTTTCTGCACATCGCCATGCGCGTCGAAGATGTGGTGCGCCAAAACAAAATGCAGCGCCGGCTGGGACAATTGACGGGCACCTGCTTCCAGCGTTGTGTCGGCATGGACGCGCTCAATGCACTTTACTCTGTAACCTACGAAATCGATGAGAAGTATGGAACGCCATACCATGCACGGCTAAAAGCCTTCATCACAGAAATGCAGCAGCACAACTACGTTCTCGGCGGGGCGATGACGGATGTCAAAGGCGACCGGAGCAGGACGCCCTCCCAACAGGCTGACCCCGACCTGTATGTGCATATCAGCCGTCGCACGTCGGAGGGCGTCTACATCCGTGGCGCCAAAGCACACCAGACGGGCTGTGTCAATTCGCACTGGCTGATCGTCATGCCCACCTTGCGCCTGGAGCCGGACGATCACGATTACGCCATCGTTGGGGCATTGCCTGTCGATGCGCAGGGGATCACCTATGTGTACGGACGCCAGTCCTGTGACACGCGCAGCCTGGAGGGGGGAGAGATCGATGTAGGCAACCAGTATTACAGCGGGCAGGAAGCGCTGGTCATTTTCGAGGATGCCTTCATCCCCAACGAAATGATCTTCATGGACGGGGAGACTGATTTCGCGGCCATGTTGGTCGAGCGCTTTACCAGTTACCATCGCCGCAGCTATGTCTGCAAGAGCGGCGTGGGCGATGTGCTCATCGGGGCGGCTGCGACGGTGGCGGAATATAACGGCGTGGAACGCGCATCGCATATCCGGGACAAGTTGGTTGAGATGACCCATCTCAACGAGACGATCTACGCGACTGGGATTGCCTCTTCGTATCAAAGCACTGCCACGAAATCGGGCGCGTATCTCTGCGATGATATGCTGGCAAATGTATGCAAGCATCACGTAACGAAAATTCCCTACGAAATGGGGCGCCTGGCGCAAGACCTGGCAGGCGGCCTGGTGGTTACGTTACCTTCCGAAGCCGACTATCGGCACGAGGAACTTGGTCCGTTGCTCGACAAATACCTCAAAGGGCGCGCGGACGTGCCGACCGAGCACCGCCTGCGCATCCTGCGACTGATCGAAAACATGACCTTGGGTCGCAATGCCGTTGGCTACCTGACCGAGTCCCTGCACGGAGCCGGCTCACCACAGGCCCAGCGCATCCAAATCTATCGCCAGATGCAACTTTCCTTCAAGCAAGGTCTTGCCAGGCAGTTGGCCGGCATTGACCTGCCTGCTTTCGTAACCAATGACCCGGGAGAGATCCTGGACGGATATTTTGCCCGGGTTTTTGGTACAGGAGAAAAATGAAAATGGACCGGCGTCAATTCCTGAAAATGTTGGGGTTGATCGTTGTCAGCCCCCTGCTGAAAGCATGTGATGCAATCTTTGGTACTGCGGCTGGTACCCCTCCAACTTCGATTAGTTATCCCACGATTACGCCTTCGCAAACAGCAACGAGTATTCCCTCTGTGGAGTCCCCCGCCCAAACCCCCAGTCCTGCCATCGGTGAATTCTTCAGCCTGCATCCCTTCATCGAAGCCCATCCAGAAGCTGTTTTTATCAAGCCCACCAACGTCCCAGTCAAAACGGATGCACAGGCCAAACGGGGGGTGGGATTCGAATTTGCGCGGGAAATTTTCGTCTACGGAACCGTGCAGGGCATCCCGCTCTCGCACGGGATTGCTATCAAAGCGAATGTGACCCATACGGAGGGCAAGGGCAACACCGAAGCAGGCATGGGTATCATCACCGATGTACACTTTACCGAAGGCCTCATCGAAGGTATGCAGGGACTGGGATTCCGAGCGGATCAGCTATATCTCCGCGAAGGGAACTGGCTCAAAGATGGCTCCGCCGTGACCGATGTGATGTATACGGGTTATGTCGAGATGGCGGAACGGACCGGCATCCATTCTTTATATTTTCCAACCGGGCGTCGCATTACGGACTTGACGCTCAAATCCCTCGAGGAAGGAACGGAAGTCGTCTGGAAGGTTGTCCCAAACGGTGTCGTGTTCAAACGGATAGGCTATGTTTCACCTTATAATCGAGCGGATGCCTGGATTCTCAATATCGCGAAATTCAAGGCGCATAGCATGGGCATGACCCTCTGCGTCAAGAATTTGCAGGGGATGTGCGTCTGTCCTCACGTACACTTTTGCGAAAACGTGAAACAAACAATGCAGTATTCGGGTTCTATTTCGAAAGATTTCCAACCCAATCTTGCCAGTCGGATTAATAAGTTACATACGAAGCATCGCCGGGCGGGCATACCCCGTTGGGATCGCCCGGGCAAGGGGTACAATAGCGGCTACGGTATGGAAGCTTGGGCGCAGCGCACCTGCGATTCGCTTTCCGTGACGAAAGTCGGATTGAACGTGATCGAGGGCATCTACGGCCGGAACGGCAATGGCTTCATGAAAGGTCCCGGCCCACATGGCGAGGCCGAAGATTTCATGACCAATATCCTGATCTTTGGGAAAGACCCCTTCCGGGTGGATATCATCGGCACCTGGCTGGCAGGTCATGAACCGGGCAATTTCGGTTTGTTTCATATTGCAAAGGAACGTGGCCTCATAAATGTGCTCAATCCCTGGGAGATTCCGGTCTATCTTTGGGACAAAAGCAACCCGCAGCCGACATCCTTGAGTAATTTCAAGCGCGTCCCTTTGGTGACCCCTTATCTGCGCAGGAACTACGACGATCAGGCTGAACCGTTGTATCATTTGGTGAACGAACCTTTCAAGTATCGCTAGGTCTGCATGGATCAGGCCATC
>DAOTXM010000061.1:0-2084 GCA_034435215.1 Anaerolineales bacterium | reverse complement strand
GTATTATATTAGGCATGTTGCATGATAGCTGGCAGGCTGGCGCGAGTCAGATGCCAGCAGACCCGGTTGACGGGTGTGGACACGCCCAATTTTTCTCCTGCCTGGGTGATAGCCCCACAGATGGCATCGATCTCGGTCGGCGCGCCGCGACGGATATCCTGAAACATCGAGGAGTGGTTGTTCGCTGTTTTGCGGGCTACCTCTTCCGCGGCTTTGACGGCATCGTCAAACGGCAGGTGGATGCCCTGTGCTGCGGCAACTGTTGCTGCTTCCTTCGCCAATGTGCGCATCAATAGATGGGCCGCCGGGCGATGCAGCAGTTCTCCATTGGGGACGCGCAGCAAGGCTGTCAGTGGATTGATGGCCGCGTTGATGACCAGCTTGCCCCAAACCAGCGCCTCCGCATCGTTCACTATCTGGACGTTGAAGCCTGCTCCCCTTAAAGCAGTTTCCAGCGGTCCCAGGCGTGGATGCGCCTCCACAGAAACCACCCCCTCGCCGCCGGCGCGCGCCAGCCCGGGACCGAGCAGGGTCGCCCCGGTGGTGGTCACGCCCAGGGCAACGCGGGGCAGGCCCAGGGTCCCGGCCAGGTGCTCGCGGTTGCCCATCCCGTTTTGCAGCGTCAACGCCAGCCCGTCTTCGGTAAGACAGTCTGCCAGTTGCCCGGCGACGCGTTCCGTCTGCCAGGATTTGACCAGCACCAGCGCATACCGCGCCCCGCGACAGTCCGCCGGGTTGTTGGTTGTCTCGACGGGATAGGCATGTTCGACCCCGTTTGCATCCACCAGCCGCGCGCCATTCTCCCGCAATGCCCGCAGGCCATTTTCCCAGGTGCCCAGCATGGTGACCGGATGCCCGGCCGCGCTCAAGCGGGCTGCAAAGAGAGTGGCCAGCGCGCCCGTGCCAGCGATGAGGATGGGTTGTTTTAGATGTCTTTGAGCAGGGCTTGCCATTCGTCCTCCGCCATTTCGACACTGTGTTCCGCCGCCGGGAAGGATTTTGTCTGCACATCCTCGATGAATTCACCGAAGGCACGTTGCATTTCTGCGTGGAAATTGGCATATTTCTTGACGAATTTGGGCGTGAAGCGGTCGAACAGTCCCAAAAGGTCATGCGTGACCAGTACCTGACCATCACAGCCGAGGCCCGCACCGATGCCAATAGTAGGGATGTGCAGCCGTTGCGAGACCAGTTCCGCCAGCCGCGCCGGGACGGATTCGAGCACCAGGCTGAAGCAGCCCGCTTCCTCGAGCAGGAACGCGTCTTCCAAAAGGCGTTTGGCTGCCGCGGCAGTCTTGCCCTGCGCGCGGAAGCCGCCCAACTGGTGCACAGACTGCGGCGTCAGGCCGAGATGTCCCATGACGGGGATGCCTGCCCCGGTGATCGCGCGGATGGCATCGACGCGTTCTCGCCCGCCTTCCAGCTTGACCGCGTCCATGTTGCCCTGCTGCAGGAAGCGCCCGGCGTTGCGCACGGCTTCTTCCACCGAAACCTGGTAGGACATAAAAGGCATATCGCCGACCAGTAAAGCCAGTTTCGCGCCACGCGCCACGGCGCGGCAATGGTGCAGCATCTCTTCCATGGTAACGGGCAGCGTGTTTTCGTAGCCCAGCACGACCATACCGAGCGAGTCGCCGACCAGGATCGCATCGACCCCGGCCTGGTCCATCGCCAGCGCGGTGGGATAGTCGTAGGCGGTCAGCATGGTGATCGGTTCGCCGCGTTCCTTCTTTTCGCGGAACGCGCGCGTGGTCACTTTCTTGCGTTGTGACACGGTAAAAGCAGTTGGAGCAATCGTAGACATGGTACCCTCCAGTAAGGTAGAGTCCGCTTTGGCCCTGCCCCCCGCGTTGGGCCGCTTGCGTTGGTGATGTGCGCCGCGCCTTTTTTGTCGAATCTAGCCTTTGGGTGGACTCTTCCGTATTAACGGAATGATCCAGTCTGTCTGGCGCGACGCACCCTCGGCTGCCTGCCGTCGCGTTCCTCGCGGATACGCGCGGCTTGGCTCAATTATTCCACAAAAGTCTTTTTTCGCCTATAATGGATTTAGCAGTATCTTCTCAATCATTCGGGGTGTGGGGTGT
>DAOTXM010000060.1:0-16603 GCA_034435215.1 Anaerolineales bacterium | reverse complement strand
TCCCTTTGGCTGCTCAGAATGGCATTTTAGGCATTGAATTCGAGTAAAAATCGTCATTTTTGGCTTAAAACCAATTACCGAACGCTCTCTTATTATTTATGCAAATTCGGCGCGGCGATGAAGGAGAGGCCCTTTTCGGTCAGCGCCCAAGCCGTTTTATTGGCGGCAGCCACTTTTTCCAGGAAGTTGCGCTGCAGGTGATCCCAGTCTCCCGAGTCGATCACTTCCTGTTTGTCGCGGAAGTAGTCCAGGATATCCGATGGATGCTCGAGCGTGGCGTCGATTTCCGGGTCGCCGCCTTCGTGCTTGGCCGAGATGTTGGCCACGTGGTCGGCGATCTCCACCAGTTCGGCGCGGCGATTGTAGGGTTGCACCACGATAGACTTGTACGTCTCAACGATGTGATGCTCGAAGCGCACCACATCCTCGAAGCCAAGCGCTTTGCGGAATTGGGCGGTCAGTTCCATGGTCTGGTTGTTGATCGAATTCGACCAGTTGAAGCCGATCAGTGGGCTGGTGCCGTCGTCGCGGCTGAACAGCTTGGCAGCCATCATGATCCACAGCGCATGGTAAGGATTGTCACTGCCAAAATAGACCGAGATCTTGAACTCGTTGTCGATGCCCATCTTGTAAAGTAGGAAGCCCAGCAAGATGGTACCGGCATTGAAGTTCAGCACGGACTTGATACCATAGTTGGTATAGTAATACAGGAACTCGTCTACCCATTGCAGAGCGTGCTCGTTGGGCTGGCCGATGCCGCCGAAGTACCCGGTGATGGTCGCCGGACCGCCCAGGTGCGGGTTGGAGCCATCGGTGCCCTTGGTGTCGAGGGTCTCTACAAAGGAAGCGCCGATGATCTGCATGGCTGCACTGAAGGCTGGCAGGTCGCCATCGGCTTCCTGCTCCTTCATCTTGCGCACGCGAATCCAGCGTGCAGGCATCAGCTTGCGTTCTGCCAGTGCCCATTCGGCCGCAGCGCGCACATAGGGAAAGTATTGCGCCGCGCTGACTTCCAACGTAACGGCATATTCATCTTTGAATTTCATCGTCTTGGCTGCATCGCCCAGGACCTTCTGCCTGTATTCCGCGACAGGAATGAACGCCCCCTTTTCGCGTTGTTCCATCAACCAGCGCAAATCTTGGATGTATTCCGGTTTGACCTGTTCGACCTTTTTGAACAGATTCTCCAATTTACGGGCCTCCTGCGCCTTGCGATTGATTTCCTCAGGCGTGCCGTATTTTGCCACCACATCCATGAAGGCCTGCATGACTTTACTGTTTGGGTCGAGCAGCACGGCATTGATGGCGTCCAATCTTTCGGCGGGAATTTTCAATAGCTCACGATCGTTGTTGTCCATAGTTCTCCTTGTCCTCGCTGAGCGGAGGTGCGGTTTTGGCACCGCAGTCGAAGCGCTTTCACCCACTGGCAAAGCGCCCTTCGACTGCGTTCGTCGCTGTCGCTCCTCACCGCTCTGGGCGGATTAATCTAGCATCTTCACCAGTTCGTCGTATTCTTCGTCCTTCATCCCGAACCAGTTCTCGGGAGCGGGGAAGGCTTTGCTGATGACTTCATCGTGATAGGTTTTCAGGCCGTTCAGGATCACCTCCCCTGCGTTGCCGAACACCTTCGCCATCTTCGGCTTGAACTTGGGGTACAGGCCGAACATATCGTGGTAGATCAGCAACTGGCCATGTGCGTGCGGTCCCGATCCCAGGGACATGATGATGCAGTTCTCAGCGCGTTCGGTAATCAGCTTGCAGATTCGATCTGGCACCATTTCGAGCAGGATCATGAACGCCCCGGCTTTTTCGAGTGTCTTGGCGTCGTCGATGATCTTCTTGGCCAGCAGGGCGTCCTTGCCCTGGACCTTGAACCCGCCCAGTGCGCTGACCGATTGCGGTGTCAACCCAAGATGCCCGATGGCTGGGATGCCCGCTTCGACGATGGCTTTGATGCGTGGGGCCATGGCCTCCCCGCCCTCCAGTTTGATGGCATCCGTGCCGGCTTCGGCCATGAAGCGCCCGGCGTTCTTGACGGCGATCTCGTTGCTGGGCTGGTAGGTCATATAGGGCATATCGCCGATCACGAAGGCAGTCGGCGCGCCGCGGCGGACAGCCTGGGTGTGGCGGATCATGTCGTCCATGGTCACGGGCAGGGTCGAGTCGTAACCGAGCATGGTCATGCCGAGACTGTCGCCGACCAGGATCATTTCGATGCCGGCCTGTTCCTGCAAGTAGGCGGTGGGATAGTCGTAGCAGGTCAGCCAGGTGATCGGTTCGCCATCGGCTACTTTCTTGAAGAGATAGGGAAGCGTGATTTTCTTGCGAGGTTCAGACATTTGTCCTCCATTTGACAAAGATGGTTTTTGGCAATATCATATTTCAGGAATGTCCCGAAAATGGGGGTGAGGTCGGGGCGAATGCCCCGCCGCACCCCCATTTTCGGAGCTTTTATGGCGATGTGACATTGTCAAAGTATTTACACTTTCAGTATAGGGGGAAAACGGCCTCGATACAATTGACGAAAATCACAATTTACGAAGAGACATACCGGCTTGGGCGTGCTGGCTGTAAATTGACCCACAGTTTCCAGCGATTTACCCCCACTTGATCGAGATTGGCCTGGCCATTCATGCGGGCAGCCATGCGTTGCACGACAAGAAGCTGCACTTTTGACGTAGCGCTTGTAATCCCCTCGCCCTGGTATTCCAACCAAATTTGGGTATTTTGCTTGGCTTCAATCTCCAAGGTTATTGGATTTGAATCAAATACGTGTTGCTCTGCAATCCTCAGAAAAGTACGCAGGATTTCTTCGAGGAAAGCTTGGTTTCCAATCACGGTTTCAACGTTGTCTAATAGTGCCGGCTCTATTTGGATATTGTATTTATCCTCATCAAGTATGGCCTTGACCACTTTGGTAAGATCGATGATCGAGAGAGTGACCTGGCGGAATTTATCATCATCGCTTTGGGCTAGCAAAAGCAACTCATTGGTAATCGTGTTCAGATGCTCAGCGTTCGAAATAACACGCTCGATTAAGTAACCTGCCGATTCCTCGGAAATGTCATGCTTTTTTTCTAACAGCAACTTACCACTCCCCAGAATGATCTGTGTAGGCTCCCTAAAATCTGTTGCAACGGCGCTTGCATAGGCCTCCAACATACGATTGCTTTCCACAAGCGCCTGTTGTGTTTTCTTGAGTTGGGTAATCTCCCGCAAGACGATCAATCGTCCGATAGAGTTGTTTGCCTGGTCCCTTAATGTGGACAAGCGCAGATCATAGTATGTGGTTGATTCGCCACTACCGACCGAAATCTCTGTACGAAGCTCTGTTTCCTCGGCAAAACGTTCCATCAGGTCCTTCCACGGTGCAAAGACCACGCGAGCAGCCTGCCCGATGATTTTGTCTTGCCTTTGATCAAGCACTTTTAATGCTGAAGGATTTACATCTACGACTCGATTCTGCGCATCCAATACGAAGACGGCATCGCTCAACCCACTGACAACCATATCCCGGGCAATCGGATGTAGATCGAACAGACGATAGCGCAACATGCCAAATATGAACGCAATACTAGCCAGGGCAAAGCTGATCGGCGTATAGTCTTTTTGCATGCCGGGAATGATATTGGATACGTAGATTACGTTGGCAAGGATCGGCGTAAGGGCGCCGACTGCCAGCCAGATGGATTGTTTTTGATACAAAGATACCGAACGAACGTATTTGTTCAAAATCAGGACGGCACCTGTAAGCGTCAGCCCATAGGAATACAACAGGTGCACATAGAACCAGGGACCGCGGTCAATTTTGAAAGCCAGTAAACTGCCAGCGGGTAGGTAGTGGTACCCCCTCCAAAGAAACATATGCCAGTCATTGGTCAGGGCTAATATTGCTGTTAATATTGGAACGATCATTAGCAGCGCAAATCGCCTCCAAACCAGCCAGCTTTCCAAACCGGCATAGCGGAGTGCAAAGGCCAGCCAAGCCAGGGGCGTCGTGGCGATGAATATATACGTGATTTTTGCCCATAAAAGCGTACCGCTTTCTGATGGTGCAATCACTTCCAGGGAATTAAAGACCAACCAGCCCATGATGCTCACCATGAGCCAGGCGAGCAAGCGGGTTTCGCGCGATGGATATGTTAGTTGTGCGTACAGAAGGACCGTAAACGTCAGCAGCGCGCTGATCGGTGCAACAATGATAAAAATCATATATTGGTTCATGGTTTTCCCCGGAAGATTGTAAGAGTAATCAACTTAGGCAGAATTAAAACAGACCTTCTTCATTCTGGCAATTGTGACATATTGCATATCCTGAGCATGGCTTTCGCTGCTTGTGGTATCCTCAGCCCTATGCAGATTTCGATCCTCAGCACTTCACGAAATATGAACCCCATCCTGCGACTGCGCTCCTTCGTCAGACCCTACCTCCCGCAGATCCTGCTCAGCCTGCTGTCCCTGGCAACGTTGACGGGGTTGTCCCTGCTCGTGCCGCGCATCATCCAGCGCGTGATCGACGAGGGCCTTGCCAACGGCCAGTCCGGGGTGCTGGTTCAATCCGCCCTGCTGCTGCTCGGTCTCGGCTTGTTGACCGCCCTCTTGAACGGATTCCAGCGCTACATCTCCGAGTGGATCGGCGGGCATCTGGGGTACGATATCCGCAACCGCCTGTACGACCACATCCAGCACCTGTCTTTCTCCTACCATGACCACTCTCAGACCGGTCAGCTGATCTCGCGCTGCATCGAGGACGTACGTTCCGTGCAGAACTTCATCGGCAGTTCGATCGTCGAGCTGGCGCAGATGCTCTTCCTGTTGGTCGGCGCACTGGGCATCATGCTCGCCGCGAACTGGAACCTGACCCTGATCGCCATCCTGCCTATCATCCCGTTGACGGTCTTTACGCTCGATTTTGGCAAGCGCGTCACCGAGTTGTTTTTCAAGGTCGATACTGCCCTGGGCGACCTTTCCGCCCGTTTGCAGGAGAATGTCACGGGGGTGCAGGTCATCCGCGCCTTCGCGCGCGAGCCCTACGAGATCGAGCGCTTCGACCAGACCAACCGCGAATACTACAACGCGCGCGTGCGGGTGATCCGTTCCTGGGCGCGGGTCATGCCGACCACCGACTTCCTGGTCACGGCCTGTACCATTCTGATTCTGTGGTTTGGCGGCCAGATGGTTTTCAAGGGTACGCTCACCATCGGGGAACTGGTTGCTTTCAACGCTTACGTCCTGATGCTGGCTGGTCCCGCCCAACAACTGACCTGGCTGGTCAACGGCGCCGGGGAAGCAGCCGCCGGGGCGCGGCGCGTGCTGGAAGTGCTGGATACAGAGCCGGAGATCGCTTCACCAGCGGAGGCAGTTCACCTGTCCGAGATGCGGGGCGAGGTGGAATTCCGGAACGTGGCGCTGACCTACCAGGACGAGAAACGCGCTTCGCTCGCGGACCTGAACCTGCACGTCCACCCCAACCAGCTCATCGCCCTGATCGGACCGACCGGCTCAGGCAAATCTAGTCTCATCAACCTGATCCCGCGTTTCTACGATGTGACCGCGGGCGCGGTGCTGGTGGACGGGCACGACGTGCGCGCGCTGGACCTGGTGAGCCTGCGCCGCCAGATCGGGATCGTGCTGCAAACCTCGCTGCTGTTCTCCGAGAGCATCCGCGAGAACATCGCCTACGGCCGCCCAGACGCCAGCGAAGATGAGATCATCGCCGCCGCCAAAGCCGCCCAGGCGCACGAGTTCATCACCGGGCTGCCGGAAGGCTACGAGACCGTGGTGGGCGAACGCGGCATCACCCTTTCCGGCGGACAACGCCAGCGCGTGGCCATCGCCCGCGCCCTTTTGATGAACCCGCGCATCCTGATCCTGGACGACTCGCTCTCCAGCGTGGACACGCAAACCGAGAAGCTCATTCAGGAAGCGCTGGACAAGTTGATGGAAGGCCGCACCACTTTCGTGATCGCGCACCGCCTGAGCACCGTCCGCCGTGCCGACCGCATCGTGGTGATGGACCGGGGTCGCATCGTGCAGATGGGCACGCATACAGAGCTGCTCAAGCGAGGCGGTCTGTACCGCGAAATCTATGCGTTGCAGCTCAGCCAGCACGCCCGCTTTGCGGATGAGACGGAAGAGTTGCAGCCGGTTCCGGTGGAGAAACCGCGCTCCAGCGTGGAAGATTTAGGTTAACTCCTCCCTGAGCGGAAGGAGGAGCGGCAGCGACGACTGAAGTCGAAGGGAGCATTTCAAAGAGCAAGATGTTTGTTTGAAAAATCGTCCTTCGACTGCGCGCCTCGCAACGTGCGCTCGGCACTCCGCTCAGGACGGGCAATCCTCCCTGAGCGGAAGGAGGAGCGACAGCGACGACTGAAGTCGAAGGGAGCATTTCAAAGAGCAAGATGTTTGTTTGAAAAATCGTCCTTCGACTGCGCGCCTCGCAGCGTGTGCTCGGCACTCCGCTCAGGACGGGTAATCCTCCCTGAGCGGAGCCCCGCAGGGGCGTAGTCGAAGGGAGCGCCTCGACTATGCTGCGCTCCGCTTGGCGAGGAAATATCTATGCCATACTACGTCTACATTCTGAAATGTGCGGATGACTCTTATTACACCGGCAGCACAAATGATTTATCCAAACGACTCTGGCAGCACCAGGAAGGTGTAAATCCGTCCGCGTATACGTTTACTCGCCGACCAGTGGAATTGGTATGGAGTGAAGAAGTAGCAACTTACTTCGAAGCATTGACTCACGAGCGCCAGATCAAAGGCTGGTCACGCGCCAAGAAAGAGGCTTTGATTCGCGGTGACTTCGATGAAATCCATGAAATCGTAAAAGCGGAAAGAAAACGACGTGAAGCAAAAAGAAAAAAGAAATCTCCTCCCTGAGCGGAGTGAGGAACGGTAGAGACGAACGCAGTCGAAGGGAGCATTTCAAGAAACTTAATGCCACTGCAAAACACGTCCTTCGACTGCGCGCCTCGCAGCGTGCGCTCGGCACTTCGCTCAGGACGGGCAATCCTCCCTGAGCGGAAGGAGGAGCGCCAGCGACGACTGCAGTCGAAGAGAGCATTTCAAAGAGCAAGATGTTTGTTTGAAAAATCGTCCTTCGACTGCGCGCCTCGCAGCGTGCGCTCGGCTCTCCGCTCAGGACGGGCACCCTCCTCCCTGAGCGGAAGGAGGAGCGGCAGCGACGACTGAAGTCGAAGGGAGCTTTTCAAGAGGCTTAATGCTACTGTAAAACACGTCCTTCGACTGCGCGCCTCGCAGCGTGCGCTCGGCACTCCGCTCAGGACGGGCACCCTCCTCCCTGAGCGGAAGGAGGAGCGCCAGCGACGACTGCAGTCGAAGAGAGCTTTTCAAGAAGCATAATGCTACTGTAAAATACGTCCTTCGACTGCGCCGCGCATCCTTCGACTTCGTTTCACTTCGCTCAGGATACGCGGCTCCGCTCAGGACGGAATACTCTTATGACCCAAACCACCATCGTCCCCCCCGCTTATGTGACCCAGTCCGAGGAGCTGTACGACAAGGCCCTCGATCCGAAAGTCGCGCGCCGGTTGATCGGCTTCGTAGCGCCCTACAAATGGCAGATGCTCTTTTCCGCCTTGCTGATGCTGGTGGCGGTCGTCTCCAGCGTGGCCGGGCCGTACCTGGTCAAAGTGGCCATCGACGACGGCCTGACAGTGAACAATCCGGCGGTCTTGCGCAACACGGTCTTACTGTATCTGCTGTTGGCGCTCACGCGCTGGGGATTCATCTACTGGCGCGTCAACATCATGGCCAGGGTCGGGCAGTCGGTCATCTACGACCTGCGCCGGGTATTGTTCGAGCACCTGCAGAAATTGTCGCTCAGCTTCTATGTACGCTACTCGGTGGGACGCGTCATCACGCGCGTGATCAACGACGTGGAGACGCTGCGTGAGTTCATCACCTGGGCGGTGTTGGCCATCGCGCGCGACCTGTTCGCCCTGGTCGCGATCGTAGTCGCCATGCTGTCATTGAACGTGCCGTTGTCGCTGCTGACCTTCCTGACCATCCCGTTGATGATCGGCGCGACGACTCTCTACCGCCGCAGGGCGCGGGTGGCTTACCGGCGGGTGCGCGCGGCCATTTCGTGGGTCAACTCGGTGCTGGCGGAGAACATCAACGGCATCCGCGTGGTGCATGCCTTCAGCCGACAGGCGCACAATTACGCTCGATACCGCGATTACACCAACCGCTATCACTTGCAGACCCTGCTGCGCGCAGCCCGGGTGGCGGCGACCTTCCTGCCAATCGTGGACGTGCTGGGCGCGCTGGCGACCGCCGCTGTAATATACCTGGGTAGTTCGGCTGCGCTCACTACAGGCACCCCAGCCGTGCTCGGTCAAACCATCACGGCCGGGGTGCTGGTGGCTTTCGTGCTGTACATCGAGCGCTTCTTCGATCCCATCCGCGACCTCTCGCGCCGCTTCGACACCCTGCAGTCGACCATGGCGGGCGGGGAACGGCTGCTCGGCCTGCTGGATACCGAGGTCGAAGTCAGGGACGCGGAGAATGCGCGTGAACTGGAAGTCATCCGGGGCGCGGTGCGGTTCGAAAATGTCTTCTTCCATTACTCCGATGCCCCTTCGACTGCGGACCCTTCGACTACACCCCTGCGGGGCTCCGCTCAGGGGGGATTCGATTTGGTTTTGGAAAATATCAATCTGGACATTCAACCCGGCGAGACGGTCGCCTTCGTGGGCGAGACCGGGGCTGGGAAGACGACCATCGTCAAGCTGCTGGCGCGCTTCCATGACCCGACTGCGGGCTGCGTGCGCGTGGACGGCCACGACCTGCGCACGGTGACTCAGGCGAGCCTGCGCCGCCAGATGGGCATCGTGCTGCAGGATCCGTTCCTGTTCAACGGCACGGTCAGGGAGAACATCCTGTTCGGGCGGCTGGATGCGACCGACGCGGAGGTGATCGCCGCCGCCAAAGCCGTGGGCGCGCATGAGTTCATCACAGGTTTGAAAAACGGCTACGACTCGCCCGTGGAAGAGGGCGGCGCGCTGCTGAGCGTAGGGCAGCGACAGTTGATCTCGTTCGCGCGCGCCCTGCTGGCTGACCCGCGCATTCTCATCCTGGACGAAGCCACCTCCAGCGTGGACACGCAGACCGAGCAAATCATCCAGCGCGCGCTGGCGCGGCTGTTCGAGGGACGCACCTCCTTCGTGATCGCCCACCGCCTGAGCACCATCACCAACGCCGACCGCATCGTGGTCATCCACGACGGGCGGATGGTGGAGCAGGGCAGGCATGAGGAGTTATTAGAAACACAAGGAATGTACTACGAACTATACAAAACTGGATTCCAGGAATAACCTCCTCTGTCCCTGTACCCTTGTGGGGACCTTCAAAGTACTTGTTTTTAGCAGCATTTGCTTCTACAATTAGTTTATCCGTGCCTTTTTTCCTCTCTCAGATGGAGAGGAGCAGTGGGGGAAACATGGGCAAAAAAGTCGTAGCAATCATTCTCATACTCTTTGGGGTGTCTTTGGTATTGGCAACCATCTATATGACAATCGTTCAACCAGAAGATACAGATGTTTTCAAAACTGCTGCGGGTATTGTGGGTGGATTGGGTTCATTGGCTGGTGGTATCAAGGCATGGATGGATTTACTCAAAAAGAGTAACGGCAAAACTTCAGTAGAGGCAAAGGATGAGTCGCAGGTTATCGTGAATGGTAGAGGAAGTAAAAATATCAGAACAGATATCTACGCAGAACAATATTTTGAAGCTCCCCGCGATGAGACGCAGCCTCAATCCCTTTTAGGCCTGATTCCACCTGCAAGCACAGAGGCCTATGTTCACCGCGGCAAAATAGAAAGCGATGTGCGCTCTGCATTGAAAGGCAACGGTGTAGCGGCAATTGTCGGATTGCATGCCCCGGGTGGAGTAGGTAAGACCGAACTGGCGAAACAGGTTATGCAGGAAATGAAAGGGCAGTTTGAAGATGTACTCTGGGTTGATATTGGCGAGAAAACCCCGGAGCAAGTGGTAGTGGCTATGTTGCTTGCCTGCGGACAAAAACCGCCAGACACTTACACAGAGCAAAAACAAAATTTACAAGCCCTTCTTGCAAAGCGCTGTCTTCTTGTTGTCCTGGATGATTTGCGTTCGGCGAGTAAAGACAAATTGGCAGATTTTCTGCCACCTGCCCCACCTTGCGCTGTACTGATCACAAGCCGCATCGAGCAGCCCTCACACCTTGTGCCTCTAAAAAATACATTCGAACTAAACCGCATGACACCCGATCAAGCGCGGGAATTATTGGAAGCTGCACTTGGCGCAGATCTGGTAAAAGCTGAAGCGCAGGCGGCCGAAGACCTTGCAAAGCGTGTGCTGTGGAACCCTCTAGCGCTCGAAATCGCTGCCCGGCGTATTCGGCAAGTGCAGGGTGTGAAAAAACCGATTGAAAGATACCTGAAAAAATTGGAGAAAGGACTGAGTGAACTCAAGGTGGGGGAAGACCCACGCCTGAACATGCAGGCAGTGTTCGATATCAGCTATGAAGACCTGACTGAACTGGATAGAAAGCGTTTTCGCTTCCTGGCGGTCTTTCACCCAACGGGTTTCGACCCGCAGGCTGCCATGTCCGTTTGGGGCGATACCGAAGAGGATGCGTCCAATGCTCTCTCTCGCTTGCAAAATCTCTCTTTGCTAAAACCCGTGCCGGGCGACTTTGACCGCTATCGCTTACATGATTTGTTGGACGACTACGCATCCGAAAAATTAAAACAAGCAGGCGACTTTGAGGTTGCAGTTCAAAATCTGGCAGAGTGGCTTATTCAGATGTTTGATGAACACTATACTGATGATCCGAGCAACGCCCCTGAGGTTGCTTTGGAATTCGATAATTTGCAAAAAGCAATCGAGCAAGCGATTTTTAATAAAGACGGTAACATCTTGGCTTTGTTAGCGACAAAGCCTCGTAATTGGTTGTTCAATTATTTCCGAAAATGGGAGGCGTGGCAAGTTTGGCTCGAAACCGCTCTTGACTTTGGCATCGGTGATGACCAACTTAAAGCCAACGTGCTTCAAGCGATTGGCGATGTGCAGCAGTTCCGCAAAGAGAATGACGCCGCGCTGACCAGTTACAACGAAGCCTTGCAACTCTTCCGCGCCGTGGGAGACCGCCTGGGCGAAGCCAACGTATTCTCAGCCTTAGGCCAATTATCTTTGATCGATGATCCTGAGGCAGCGGATGCGTTATTAAATCAAGCGATCAGCATCTACCAAAAAATAGGCAGTCGTTACAGCATCCCTGCGCAAATCGGAAATTTTGGCTGGGCGTTAAGAAGATTAGGCGAACGTAAACGTGCAAAACCATACCTGCTACGAGCTGCAAAACTTTTTGAAGAAATTGGATTGATGGATTATGCTGAACGGCATTATCGCGCCGCAGGTGAAGATAACGATTCCTAAAGAAATTCAAGCATGCTCAAAATCGACGGTCCCTGGTTCAAAGACGAGCATCACCGCACGCTCCTGCTGCGCGGGGTCAACCTGGGCGGGAGCAGCAAGGTGCCCTATCCGAACGGCGCGACCTATATCCGCGAGGGCTTCTTCCAGCACCGCGCTGTTTCGTTTGTCGGGCGTCCCTTCCCGCTGGAGGAAGCCGACGAGCACTTCCGGCGGCTGAAAGCCTGGGGGCTGACAACCCTGCGCTTCCTGGTGACCTGGGAGGCGCTCGAGCACGCCGGTCCCGGCCAGTATGATGAAGCCTATCTCGACTACCTGCGGGCAGTGATCCGTAAGGCGGGCGGGCACGGCCTGGCGCTCTTCATCGACCCGCACCAGGACGTCTGGAGCCGCTTCACGGGCGGCGACGGCGCGCCCGGCTGGACGCTGGAAGCGGCCGGCTTCGAGATGACCCGTTTCGCGGAAACCGGCGCGGCAATCGCGCACCAGACGCACGGCGACCCCTTCCCGCGCATGATCTGGCCGACGAACAATCACAAGCTGGCCGCCGCCACGATGTGGACGCTGTTCTTCGGCGGGAACGATTTCGCCCCCGAGACGAAGATCGACGGCGAACCCGCCCAGGAATATTTGCAGCGCCATTACATCGCAGCCATCCGGCAGGTGGCGGAGCGCCTGGCGGACTGCGACCACGTGCTCGGCTACGATACGCTCAACGAACCCGCGGCGGGCTATATCGGTCTTTCCACCCTCGAGGCTGCTCCCTGGCGGCTGAAGATCGGACCGACCCCCACGCCGTTCCAATCCATGTCCCTGGGGGCGGGCATCCCGCAGGAAGTGGACGTGTACGAGCTGAAGGCCACCGGCCCGCAGAAGGTGGCCGCCAAAGTCCTCAATCCTGACGGCCTCTCCGCCTGGCGTGAGGGACATGATTGCATCTGGCGCCAACACGGCGTCTGGGATGTGGTCGATGGCCAGCCGCGCCTGCTGCGCCCGGATTACTTTGCCCGCGTGAACGGGCGCGCGGTGCATTTCGACCAGGATTATTTCCGCCCGTTTGCGAATCGCTTTGCGGAGGCCATCCGCCGGGCCGACCCGGACGCGATCCTCTTTGTCGAGGCGGAGCCCGAGAAGGAGGGGCCGGCCTGGGGCGAGTCCGATGCGCGGCAGGTCGTCTTCGCGCCGCACTGGTACGACGCCTACGTCCTGATGCGCAAGGACTTCCATCCCTGGCTGGGCGTGGATTCCCACAAAGCCAAACTCGTGCTCACGCCCTGGGGCATCCGCAAGAGTTACGCGGAGCAGATCGAACGCTACCAGCGCCGGGCGCGGGAGCAGATGGGCGGCGTGCCGACCCTGATCGGCGAGACCGGGATCGCCTTCGACCTGCAAAATAAACGCGCTTATAAAACGGGAGAGTATCGCACCGTCGTCCGCGCCATGGACCGCACCCTGCGCGTCATGGACGACGCCCTGGCGAGCTACACGCTCTGGAACTACACATCCGACAACACCAACGCGCGCGGCGACCTGTGGAACGACGAGGACCTGTCCATTTTCAGCCGCGACCAGCAGACCGACCCGGACGATATCCACTCCGGCGGGCGCGCGCTGGAGGCGGTCGTGCGCCCGTATGCGGGGAAGACCGCGGGGGAGCCGCTCAAGATGTCATTTGACCTGCGCCGCAGGCGTTTCGATTTCGTGTTCCGGCATGACCCCGCCGTGCATGCGCCGACCGAAATCTTCGTCCCCAATTTCCAATATCCGCATGGCATCCGGGTCACGCTCTCGGACGGAACGTACGAACATGATCCTGCCCGCCAGCTGCTGACGTACCACCATTCCACGCAGAGACGGCTACACCGCCTGCGGATCGCGCCGGATGAATAGAACGGTTCGGTTCGGAAAAATAACCGAAAATCAGGGTGTTGGGCAGCGTATGCCGTCCAACACCCTGATTTTCAGACTGCTTTTTCAACTGGTCACTTCAACGGACAGCGCTTGGGTTCCTCGCCCGTGCCCTCGAAGCCCTGCGCCTG
The DNA here is from genome assembly GCA_034435215.1 of Anaerolineales bacterium. GTDB lineage: Bacteria > Chloroflexota > Anaerolineae > Anaerolineales > Villigracilaceae > JAABUE01. The sequence goes on along the minus strand of DAOTXM010000060.1, from coordinate 3,121 downwards.
CCAGCAGGTGTTGTCCACGCCGTACAGCGCTTTGAGCGGGTAATTCTTATCCCCCCTGACCGGCGACCCGGCCTCGGCCTCGGTGAAGCGGTCCACATAATCCAGGTCGGCGATGCTCCTTGGACCCGCGTCCGCCAACACGCCGAACATGAAGCGGTTCTCCGCCAGCGATCGTTTGAAGGCGAATTGGACGGTGGCGTTCTTGCCGGCGTTCACGCGCACCCAGGCCAGGTCGGGGTCGTCGCCCGGGCCGCGGCCGCCATCGAAGATGACGGTATCGTACCCGTCGCCGGGCAGCGGCGCGTCCGACTTTTCGGCGGAGAGGCCGCCGGTATCATGGTCGGTATCCCACACCACCTGGACATTGTCCGTGCTCCAGCTGACGCTGTGGGGCGGGCGGGCGACGATGATGTAATCGCCGAAACCGTCGGCGTCCAGGTCCAGTTCGACCGCGTAATCGATGCCGATCTGGTTGTTCGGGTTCGTGCCGACCAGGGCAATCGAAACATAATAGAACTTGTCATCCTTGCTCAGGTTGTAGGTGATGATGTCCAGGTCGGCGACATAGCTCATGTCCTGCAAAAAAGGGCGCTCGAAGAGATTGATGTCGTACGAGTCGCCGTACGGCGCGCGCTGCTCGGCGGCAGTGTCCACGCAGACGACGTCGTAGATCAAATCACCGGCTTTGACGGAGGCCGGAGGCACCAGCACATGCGACACCGTGGGAGTCTCGGTGGGAGGCGCTTCGGTCGGCTCCGGGGTGGGGGTGGCAGGCGCGGTCCCGGTCGGTGCCGGGAGGTCGGTCTGCGTGGGAGCGGCGGGCAGCGGCGTTTCCGTGGCAGGCAGGCCGGTCGGTTGGGCTTGCTGCCCGGGGAGGAGGATGCCTGTCAGGTTACAGGCCAGCATCCAAAAGACAAGCAGGGACGCGGAAACAAGGGCGAGTTTGTGTGCGAAGTCTTTCATGGGGTACCCTGACCCGGCTCGACCGAACGCGCGCAACGGAAACCGACGTACGCGCCGTAATACCCCGGTTCCAGCTCGAAGCGGGTATCGGTGCGGGCGTTCCCGGCGTTGCCGCCGAAGGTGTGCCACGAACCGCCGCGCGCGACGCGTTTGCCCGTCGCGGTCATATTTTCGCGGCCATCCGTGGCGCTGTACGGATAGAACTTGAACAAGGAACTGGTCCATTCCCAGACGTTGCCGGCCATGCCATAGACGCCGTACGGGCTCTGGCTCTTGTCGTATTGGTCCACTGCGGTCGTATCCCCCACGCAACCGGCGATGTTGGCGTAAGAGCAATCCAGGTTCGTGTTGCCCCAGGGATAGACGAGTCCCTCCGTGCCGCGCGCCGCTTTCTCCCATTCGGCCTCGGTGGGCAGGCGCGCGCCGCGCCACTCACAATAGGCGACCGCCATGCTCCAGTCCACATAGAGCACGGGGTAATCGGCAAAGACCGGGTTGCTGTAGTACGTGGAGCGCGTGACCGAGCCCGGATTGCGCGGCTTCCGGCATTCCACCGCATAGACACAGGCATCGTACATCTCATTCGTGACTTCGTATTTGTCGATGTAGAAGGCCTCCAGGAAAACCGTATGGGCAGGCCGCGAACCGGCATCGCCGGTATCATCGCTGCCCATGATGAAATCCCCGGCGGGGATGAGCACCATGGGGACGTTTTTGCTGTCCTTGATCTCCTGCGGGAAGGGCGTCTCGGTCGGCAGGGACGTTTCGGCTGGCGCGCTGGTCGGTTGCGCCGTCTCCGTGTCGGTGGGCGGAAGGGCTGTCGGCGAGGGGAGCATGGCCGTTGCGGAGGGCAAGGGTGGTTGTGTGAACGTCGCGGCGGGCATCACGCCAGAAAAGAGGCCGGGATTGCTGTACAACACCCAGCAGCCCACCGCCACGACCAGCAGCAACAGAGCGCCGCCCCCGGCAGCCAGGAAGGCCGGCAGCGCCCATTTCCGGCGCGCAGGCGCAGGTACAGCAACTGGCCTGGAAGGTGGAATGGTGGGTGCAGAAGGAGCAGCCGTTGGCGCCGGTTGCTTTTTCACCACACCGGTCATTTGTTCGCGCAGTTTTTCCGTCTTGATCGTCGAGGCGGATACTTCCCTGCCAGCCTGCAAGTTCTCCAGTTCGCGCACGAAGACCTGCATATCCGGGTAGCGATGGGCCGGGTCTTTGGCAAGCGCCTTGAGCAGGACCGATTCGATGTCTTTTGGCAGGTTCGGAATATAGCTGGTCGGGAGCGGCAGCGGTTCGCTGGCCTGTTTCATGAGGACGCCTGCCGGCGTATCCGCAATATAAGGCCGGTGCCCGGTGATCATTTCGTATAGCACGACCCCCAGCGAGTACAGGTCGGATTGCGCGGTGGCTTCCCCGGTCCATTGCTCGGGGGCCATGTAATCGGGCGTGCCCAGTCCCATGCCGGAGCCGGTGATGCTGGTGGCAGTGGCGCCCTTTTCCTTTTCCCCGAAGATCTTGACCAGCCCGAAATCGGTCAGCATGGGCTCCCCGTTTTCGGTCAGCAGGACATTGGACGGCTTGACATCGCGGTTGATGATGCTGCGGGCGTGCACATATTCCAGGGCGCGCGCGATGGGCAGGAGCATCTGGATCGCGTCCCGCCAGGGAATCGGTTTGCCCAGCCGGTCCTTGAGTGTGCCGCCGGGCAGGTACTCCATCACCAGGTAGGGCGCGCCTTCGAATTCGCCGTAGTCGATCACGCCCACGATGTTTGGGTGCGAAAGCCGGGCCACTGACTTGGCTTCGCGTTCGAAGCGCTTGAGCAGCATGTCCATTTCCTCGGACGAAAACACCTCGCGCCGGATGACTTTGATCGCCACTTCGCGTTCGAGGCGGGTATCGTAGGCCTTATAGACCGTCGCCATGCCGCCCGATCCGAGCAGTTCGAGGATCCGGTATCGTCCGATTTCTCTCCCGATCATCCCTGTGGTCCCTGTTGTCATGGAATATTCCTTTTTTATCCTCGCCGTGTCAGCTTCCCGGTAGATTCCCTGTGATGCAGGTATCTTCTCAACAAGCAGGGGAGGCAATGCCCCGCTTCTTGGAAAAAATACAGTTCTCTAGGATTTGCCGTGAAAGGGGCCGGATTTGGGGGTGCGAG
>DAOTXM010000059.1:0-4710 GCA_034435215.1 Anaerolineales bacterium | reverse complement strand
TTTTTTCGGGACCTCTTTTGGCTTTCGTGAAGTACTGAAAATGGTGTAGACTGCACCGGAAAGGTTCCCCGATAAACAGGATGCAACGCACTGATTCCCAGATCGATCCTGGGGCCGAAGAATGAAAAAACTTTTATAGGTATTGCCATATTCTTTACATTTTTTGGCTCTGCCGTTTTTGGCGGGAAAAAAGCCGAAATTGGGGGTGTGAGTACGCGTACGCGCGTTCACACCCCCAATTTCGGACCTCCGTCCCGTTATAAACGGTGGACTCCCTTTTTTATTTCTCCCGCGAGGCTTTCTCCGCGGGAAACCGAATCTTAGAAAGACGGATACGATGATGAGAAGCCCGCGCGGCGCTTCGAAAAGCCAACCGGGGAATTCAAAAAGTCAACCGAGGAAATTAAAAAGTCAACCGGGAAATTCAAAAAACCAACTGGGGAATTTTAAAAGTCAACCGGGAAATTGAATTTCCTCGCCGAGGAATGGATACAGTTCATCTCTTCGAAACGTCCTGAAGGTTGGCCCCCGGCGATTTTGGTTATCAGCAACCAACCTTCGGGACGTTTTTAGAAATCGCAATAGTTTCCGTATTGCCCAAACATATTTTTACTGTATACTTAATTTGAGACTTTATCCGGGTTGCCAACAAGAGAAATGTGGGCAAAAAACCACATGAAACAAGTTGTTATTGAAAATCCCATACTGAATTCACCCTTCGAGGAGCCGAAACGCCACTTCAAGTTTACGGAAGATGGCATCACGGACGAAGTCATCGCAGAACGCCGGATCAGCCAATACTTCGTACCCATTCCCCGACCCAAGAAAAGAAGTGGTAAAGAGAAACAACTCTCCTTTGACACACAATGGACCTCCGACCGAATAGAAGAAAATAAACTCATCAATCAAATTCGAGGGGCGGTGGCAAAATGGCGCAGGGGTGGTTATATTGGTGTAACCAGGATCACTTCAAAGTTACTCGAATACTGGAAACGGGAAGACCGCGAGCGGCGTTTATTCTTCTGCCAGATCGAAGCCCTGGAAACAGCGATCTGGATCACGGAAGTGGCGGGAAAGTATGGGGAGGCATGGATCGAAAACCGTCTGCGCCAGGAAAACGAACGCTCCAACCCTCTGCTCTATCGCATTGCCTTCAAGATGGCAACTGGCAGCGGAAAGACCGTTGTGATGGCGATGTTGATCGCCTGGCAGGCGTTGAATAAAATCGCAAATCCCCAAGATGCACGTTTCTCGGATGCTTTCCTGATCGTTACACCAGGCATCACGATCAAAGACCGCCTGCGCGTGCTGCTCCCCAACGACCCCCATAACTATTATCGCTTGCATGACGTTGTGCCGCCTGATTTGCTACCCGAATTGGACAAAGCAAAATTTGTCATCACGAATTTCCACGCCTTCAAGCTGCGCGAACGGCAAACCGCGAACAAGTTAACCAAGCAAATACTCCGTAATGACCGTAGTGACGACTTCAGTCGTCAGAGAAACGACTCACCCCATGGGGGCGCTTCGCAGAGTCGTTACTACTCTCCATTTACTGAAACGCCGGACCAGATGGTGCGCCGCGTCTGCCGCGAACTGGGCAACAAGAAAAACATCATCGTCTTGAACGATGAAGCCCATCACTGCTACCGCCGCAAACCCGATGGCGAGGAAGAGTCATTGACCGGCGACGAACGCCGTGAAGCAGAGCAGCGAGAAGAAGAGGCCCGCATCTGGATTTCCGGCCTCGAAGCGGTCAAAGCCAAGATCGGCGTAAAGGTTGTTTACGATTTGTCTGCCACACCCTTTTTCCTGCGCGGTTCGGGCTTTTCGGAAGGCACTCTATTTCCGTGGGTGGTCTCGGATTTCTCCTTGATCGATGCAATCGAATCGGGCATCGTCAAAGTGCCGCGTGTGCCCGTTGCAGATGACAGCATGAAAGGGGAACTGCCCGCCTATCGTGATATCTGGCATCTGATCCGTGAGCAGCTACCGAAGAAAGGCCGCAAAGCGGATGACAAAGGGACCGACCCAATTCTGCCTGTCGAGCTGGAAGGGGCGCTGCACAGCCTGTACAGCAATTACCAGAAGAAATTCCAGCAATGGGAAGAGGACCAGGAAGCGCGCGAACGTGGCTCGACGCCCCCTGTTTTCATCGTGGTGTGCAACAATACCAATGTATCCAAGATGGTTTTCGATTACATTGCAGGCTGGAACAAAACCCTGCCGACTGGGGAAATCGTCCCTATACCCGGCAAATTGGAATTGTTCAGCAATGTGAAAGACGGGCGGTGGAGCGCCCGCCCGAATACGATCCTGATCGATAGCCAGCAATTGGAATCGGGCGAAGGAATGTCCGCTGAGTTCAAGAAAATTGCGGCTGTCGAGATCGAGGAGTTCAAGAACGAATACCGGCAGCGCTTTCCCGGTCGTGACGCAGACGCGTTGACCGATGAGGATATTCTGCGCGAAGTGATGAACACCGTCGGTAAGCCCGGCAAACTGGGAGAGGATATCCGCTGCGTGGTCTCTGTATCCATGCTGACCGAGGGCTGGGATGCCAACACGGTCACCCACATCCTGGGCGTGCGGGCGTTTGGGACGCAATTGTTGTGCGAGCAGGTTGTCGGTCGAGGCTTGAGGCGGCGCAGCTATGCCACCAACGCCGAAGGGTTGTTCGACCCCGAATATGCCGAAGTGTACGGTGTGCCGTTTTCGTTCATCCCCAGCGCCGGGTCCGAAAAGAACCCGCAGCCGGGGCCAACCCCCACCCGGGTGCGCGCACTGGAAGAACGCATCCTGTGCGAAATTACCTACCCGCGCATCGTTGGCTATCGCTATGAGTTCAAGGGCGAGCAGTTGACCTGGGCGTTCACGCAGGATTCAAAGTTGGCGCTTTCCACCGCCGACCTCCCCACCAAGACCGAGATGCAATCCATCATTGGTGAATCGAGCTTTCATGATCTATATGGCTTGAGAGAAGAACGCCTCCACAAGGTGGATTTCAAACTGGCTGCCCTTATCCTGGAAACCTACTTCAAAGATGCGGATGGCAATCCCAGGCCCTGGCTCTTCCCGCAGCTTCTATCCATTGTGCGCGAATGGCGTGAAACCTGCCTGACATGCAAGGATAACGCTTTCCCACAAATGCTCTTGCTGGTGGCGTTTGCCCATGTTGCTGCTGAGAAGATTTATCAAGCGGTTGTTTCTGCTACATCGGGCGAGAAGACCCTGCTTCCCATCCTGCGTCCGTATGACCCGCTTGGTTCCACCCGTTACGTGGATTTCGACACGGCGCGGGACGTGTACCGCACGCGGGCGGACAAGTCGCACGTCTCGCACGTGGTGTTGGACAGCAATTGGGAGGCGAAACTGGCAGAAGTGCTGGAAGACATGGATGAGGTCGTTCATTACATCAAGAATTTCCAGTTGGGATTTACCATTCCGTACACGTTCAACGGCGAAGAGAGAGCCTACCTGCCCGATTACATCATTCGCATCAACGATGGGCATGGGCAAGAAGACTTGCTGAATCTGATTTTAGAGGTGAGCGGCGAGGCGAGGAAAGATAAAGCGGCGAAAGTTGCGGCGGCGAGGAATCTTTGGGTTCCCGCCATCAACAATCACGGCGGGTTCGGGCGCTGGGCGTTTTTGGAGATTGTGGACCCCTGGGACGCGAAGAATACGATTCGGGCGTTCTTGAAGGGGGAGAACGTGGACGGCGTCGCGCCGATGTTGAGGAACGACTGAAGTCGTTACTACATAGTATTACTACGTAGTGTTACTACGTAGTAATACTACGTAGTGATGACTTTAGTCATCAAGCGACTGAAGTCGCCACTACAACATGAAACCATTATGCCTTACGAATATCGCAAACTCACTCCCGAACAACGCGAAGAGGTCGTCGCCCGAAGAAAAGCGATGGGCTATCCGCTGCATGCGCCGCCGCACCCATTTCGGGAGGCTGGTTATTATTTGCTGACCGCCGCAAATTATGAACATATGCATGTAATGAATACAGACGAAAGGCGAACAGAGTTCCAAAGGAAACTTTTGCTTGCATTTCAGGAAATCAAGGCGGATGTTGTCGCGTGGGTCGTGCTGGCGAATCATTATCACATTCTTGCGGGCGTGGGATCGCTGGACGATGTTTCCGCAACTCTCAAACAACTGCATGGCTCTACTTCATTCAAATGGAACAAGGCAGACGGGTTGCAGGGAAAACGCAAGGTCTGGTACAAGTTCGCCGACCGCATGATCCGCGATGATGCGCATTATTATCGGGCGTTGAATTACATCCACTATAATCCTGTCAAGCATGGATACGTGGATCATGCGTTCGATTGGCAATGGTCGAGTTTGTCGTTGTATTATGAAGATCATGGACGCGATTGGTTACGCGAGAGATGGCGCAAGTATCAACCCGAAGCAGATTTTGGCAAAGGTTGGGATGACTTTGATTGAATTGCGTAGTGACGAATTCAATCGTCCCTAAGTATGAAAATGCATCGCAGTAACGAATTCATTCGTTCGCTCAAAGCGACTAAAGTCGCTACTACGTTGACAAGGAAATTCTATGCCTCGTAAAAAGAAACTCACCGCCCCAAAACTCCCCACGCCCGTGGACTCGCTCAGGCACGCGGACAAGCGCGCCAACATCCCCACCGAGGAATTGCGCGACTTCATCGCCGACGAGGAGAAAGCGCC
>DAOTXM010000058.1:0-27279 GCA_034435215.1 Anaerolineales bacterium | reverse complement strand
GTGTTTCGCATGCCCACCCATTTTCGCGGGTTGTCCCTGACATGTTTTGCGCGCACACCCTGGTGAATGGTATGATTTTACCTGATAGTGCTACAATAATAACAGAGAGTACTCCAAATGTCAGACCAGGTCTAACACTCACAAGGAGCATATCCATGACCATTGTCCTCGATGGCTCATCCCTGACTGTCGAAAAGCTCGTTCAAATTGCCCGTTACGGTGAAAAGGTAGAACTCGATCCTGCCGCCTCGGAACGCATCGAGATCTGCCGGGCGATGCTGGAGGAGAAACTTGCTCATAAAGAAATCATGTACGGCACCAACACCGGCATCGGCGAGTTCTCGGAAGTGCTGCTCAATGACGAGCAGGTAAAAGAGTTCCAGAAATACCTGATCTACAACCACGCCGCCGGGATCGGCGAACCGGCGCCGGTCGAATACGTGCGCGGCGCGCTAGCGGGGCGCATCAACGTCCACGCGCATGGGAATTCAGGCTGCCGGCCGGAGATCACCCAGACACTGGTGGAGATGCTCAACAAGGGCGTCACACCAGTTGTTTGTCAGAAGGGGTCGGTGGGTGCAAGTGGTGACCTGGCGCCAATGGCACAGGCGGCGCTGCTGTTGATGGGGGAAGGGGAAGCCTTCTATAACCCCGACAGAACCGGGGCAGGCGGCGAGCGGCTTCCCGGTCATGAAGCGATGCGGCGGGCTTCCATCCCCATCCCTGGATTAATGGCGCGTGACGGACTGGCCGCCATCAATGGCTCCAACCTGCTGACTGCCATGTCCGCCCTGCACATCTACGACATGGAGCGCATCCTCAAGCAGGCCGAAATTGCGGCAGCTATGTCCATCGAGGCGCTGCTGGGTAATCTCAAACCCTATAACGTCAAACTACACCAATTGCGTGGCTTTTCTGGCGCGGTGACCTCGGCCCAGAACATCATGAAGTGCATTGCGGGCTCCGACCTGACCACCGGCAAAATGAAGACCAAGGTGCAGGATGCCTACTCGATGCGTTCCACCCCGCAGGTGATTGGCGCGGCGCGGGATGCGATTGCTTATGCACGCTCACAGGTGGAGATCGAGCTGAACGGTGTGGGCGACAACCCGATCTTTGTCCCCGAAGACCGGCTGACGCTGACCGGCGCGAATTTCCAGGGCAGCCCGGTCTCGCTGCCGATGGACATGGCCGGGGCTGCCGTGACCATGGTCTGCGTGCTGTCCGAACGGCGGCTCAACCGCCTGACCAATCCCGCCCTGTCGGTGGGACTGCCCGATTTTCTGGCGCACGATCCCGGTTTCTACTCCGGATTCATGCTCAGCCAGTACACAGCCGACCATTTGATCGTCGAGCAAAGGATTTTATCCGTGCCCGCTTCGATCCAGTCCATCCCTGCCGCAGCGGACCAGGAGGACTTCGTCTCGATGGGCATGAACACCGCCATCAAGAACGGCCAGATCATCGACAACGCTTACGGCGTGCTGGGTATCGAGTTCATGGCCGCCGCCCAGGCGCTGGACTTCCGCGAGTTCACGCCGGGCAAGGGGACAGGCGTGGCGCGCGATGTGATCCGCAGGCATGTGAAGCATCTGGATGTGGACCGTCCGCTGTATCCCGACCATAACACGATGAAAGCGCTGGTCAAATCCGGCGAGATTTTGGAAGAAGTGGAGAAGGTGGTGGGAAAGCTGGGATAAATTTCTAACGAGATGAAACGATTCCTGCTTTTCTCTTTTATTTTATTGCTGGTCACTCCACTGGCCTGTAGTCGATCGTATGTTCAAGTCCCTCTGGAAACGCCTGTTCCATCTTTCGGGCCAACCGGTATTTCGGTTTCTATGGCAGCCAACCCTGTACCAACGGAGGAGCTATTTATGTTGCATCGCGGCATCAACATGGGCAACATGCTTGAAGCGCCTAATGAAGGCGAGTGGGGATTGTTCGTCGAAGAAGAATATTTCGACCTGATCGAAGAGGCAGGCTTCGATTTCGTCCGCTTGCCGGTGCGCTGGAATACACATGCGGGTGAAGCATGGCCTTACGCCATCGATCCCACCTTCTTTGCGCGCGTAGACGAGGTCATCACCTGGGCATTGGAACGCGACTTGTCCATTATCGTCGACTTCCATCACTATGAAGAAATGGCCTGGGATCCATGGAGCCATAAGGACAGGTTCCTGGAAATATGGAAACAAATTGCGGAGCACTACCAGGATTACCCACCCACTGTTCTGTTCGAGCTGCTCAACGAGCCGAACGATCAACTCGACGCGGCTCTGTGGAATCAATACATAGCTGAGGCGCTGGCAATTGTGCGCGCAACCAACCCCACACGCGAAGTGGTAATCGGTCCTGCGAGCTGGAACGCGTACAATTGGGTCTCCACGCTGGATGTACCTGATGATGATCATCTAATCGTGACGTTCCATTACTACTTGCCGTTCGAGTTCACGCATCAAGGCGCGGAGTGGGTTGGGGAGGAGAGCAACCAATGGCTGGGCAGGACCTGGGATGCGACCGAAGCGGAAAAAGCCGAAATCTCAGGGCATTTTGAATCGGTTGCTGAATGGGCGGAACGAAAGAACGTGCGCATCCTGCTGGGAGAGTTCGGCGCATATTCCAAAGCGGATATGGACTCACGCGTCCGCTGGACTGAATTCGTGCGGGCTGAAGCGGAACGCCAAGGATTGGCCTGGGCCTATTGGGAGTTTGGATCAGGCTTCGGGGCGTACGATCCGGAGACAAAAATTTGGAGGGATGAACTGTTGAGGGCGTTGATCCCATAAAGGCTGTGCGGACAGTCCAACTGTCCGCACAATCAGTACTTCACGAAAGCTGAGAGAATTCCCGAAAACAGGGGGGTGGGCGTACGCCCGCACCCCTGCCTTTATTTTTTCGTGATCTACTGACAATATTTGAATCTGCGGGATATATTCGAACGCTGGTTCCCTCAACGCGCGTTGACGAACTCGGCCTCCCAATCGAATTCACCCGATTCTTCGTACCACTGCGGCCAGTGCCGACACCACTCCGGCATGCGTAGTTCGCGGACACGGTCGCTGGAAGGTTCGTAAGGCTTGAGGTCCAGGACTGGAGTGCCATGTTCAGCGTCGATCCACGGGACGATGATCAGGCCGTTCTCGACGTCCACGCTCAAAAGGGCCACTGTCGAGACGCAGATCGGGTTGGGGCGCAACGGGGAGCGGGTGGCAAAGATGCCTATTCTGGCGGGTCCGTTCTTGTAGGGTTGTTCAGCTTCCAACACGCTGCGATACTCGGGTGTATCCAGATAGTGGCTCCACCACAGTACATGAATGTGGCCGAATCCCTCCAATCCTTGCAAAGCGGCGCGATACTCCGGCGCGATCCTCAGCGCGAACCCCTCTGGCCCGGTCTCTACTTGCCCGATGGGCGATACTTTGTATTCTTTCTCAAACATGTTCCTGACTCCTGAAAATATATGGTTGTTTTATCTTCAATACAGCAGCCACTGATTGATCTTATCAAAAGAGAAAATACTTTTCCTTACTCCTTGTTGACAGGAACTTGCATTTCGGTGATGGCATTTGGGTCCTGGCGGGATTGGCCTGCTTCTGGTAATCGCAGGTAGATCGCACGGTCCGACCCGTTGACGTGGTACCCGTTGAGGTCGATCCATCTCAACAGCGCAGCGTATGCGCCCGCCAGCCCTATAAATGATCCCCGGTGGATGGTGCTGGCCATACTCTGGACGGCTGATAGGGTACGTACCGATAAGCCCTGAGGACTCTTTGTAGCTGGGGGAAGCGTTGCGCAGGCTTCCACGTCAATCTCCGGTTCCCCGCTGTGATACAGCGACAGGTATGGACCGTCGGCGCTGACGCCCGCTCGCTGTAATTGCTGGAAAAGCTCGCCCCACAATGGCCCCTCGTCCCAGTAGCTGGGGATAATACCTCGCACTGAGGCTACCTGTAGCGCATCGACGGGTTTGATGACCACTTCATAGTTTGGTAGCTGGTCCTCGTGCTCGATCAGGCGCAGGCGGGCTTCCAGGCGTTCGAGCCGGTCGAGTCCTTCGTCCACTTGCTGGCGCAGTTCGCTGTGCTTGAGGCGCAACATCCCGCGCAGTTCGGCTGGCGGCAGGTCATCCTCCAGCAGACGCGCGATTTGCTCCAGGGAGAAGCCCAGGTCCTTGAGCGCCAGGATGCGGTGCAGGCGTGGTAACTGATCGAGAATGTAGTATCGGTAACCACTCAGGGCGTCCACTTCACTAGGCTTGAGCAAACCTAACTCATCATAGTGGCGCAGGGTCTGGACGGTCACCTGCCCGATGCGCGCAAAATTACCGATTTTCAGTTTCATGCAGTCTCCATGCCTGTACTATACACCCTATGGTAACCATAGAGTCAAGAGGCTGTAACGGGAAAAATACCTGTCCCGCTAAATCTGGAGGATCCAAAAACCGGCGTAAAGCCGGTTCTTGGGGCATGCAAATGACTGATTGGCTAAAGCCTGTGAGCAGGTATTGTATTTGTCTATTGGAAATAAGCAAACCACGCGAACATGTTCACTGGCAAGCAGCGATTTTCTCGCGCATGGCCTGGATGGACAGTGGATGATCGCCGTACTGGCCGACATATTCCACCCGAATCGTCTCTGGCAGGTGCGCTTCTTCCACTGCAGCAGGCACCTCGATGTCGCTGTGGATCGAATCCGCGCTCAGGCTGACGGCAAAGACCAGGATTTTCTCCACGCCGCTCCCGGCCAGTTCACTGACCGACTCGGTGATAGTCGGCTTCTGGAATTCCATCCAACCCAGGACAACATGCTCAGGGGCATACCCGGCCTGGATCAGTTTCTCGCGGATGGCTTCCCGGTATTGGGTTTCCTGCCGGTTCTGGGCCGGGTAGATCTCTTCCCACTCGGTTGGCTGTCCGTGACCGACCAGCAAGATGCCCACTTTGGACTTGTCCGTTCCGCCGGTCATTTCGCGGGCGCGCTCGACGAACACATTCTGCAACGCTTCCGAGTCCCAGAGGGCTCCTGTGTAACAAACCTCTATCCCGTAGCGTTCCGGTTCGACGCTGGCGACCATCTCCTCACCTGCCAGGGTATGGGTCGACTCGGTAATGAAGACCGGCAGTAGGACGATCTTGCTGGCGCCGTCGTTGATGGCATGCAGTGCCATCTCATCCGGGCGGGGATTGCTATCCAAAAAGGCCAGGTAAAACCGGGTGCCCTTTGCTTCCTCTTCCGGCAAGGAGCGCCGAAGCGTATCAAAGAAAGCCTTGTGGAGCTTATTGTGCGCGCTGCCCCCCGCCTCGAAATACTCTGTTCTGACCTGGTTGAAGAACATCGGTCGGAACAGCCATGGAACAAAGGGAACCTTGTCATGGTCAAGTTCGCGGATGGTCTCGATCCAGGGCTGGGCGCTGTATCCCGGTGGTTCCCCATGTGTAAAATAAAGGATCGCGGTATGACCGTCACCACCATCGGTCCGGACCAGTTCGGGCAAATCGCGTTCCTCCTCCTGCGCCAGGAAAGCAGCATTCGAGACCAGATAACCGCTGATAAGCGCCAAGACCAGGACTAACCCGCCCAGGATCCATTCACGACCCTGGTACCATTTGAGCAAGACGAAAGCCGTACCAACCAAGGCAGCCACCAGTAAGACAGCGTACAATCCCATTTGTGCAGGCGGTCTGACCAAATACTGAACCAGGAAAAAACCTGCCAGAAACGCAAACACAACCATGAAAAACCAGCGTGTTGTCATCATAATTCCTCCTGTAAATGAATATTTTCACAATTATGACAGATTGTACAGGCCCGGGCAATTGACAAATGATTATAAATCCGCTGATATTTATCATATTTTGGAGATAAGAAGAAACCTTGAGTCAAAACGGTCTGGCAAGGGAAAAATTTGTTCTTAAAAAGTCCAGGGCAGGTCACTCACCTGCCCTGAAAAAGACGTTCGAAATGCTCTCTTACGGGTAATAGGGTTGGATGGCGTCGATATCAGATGGGTCACCGCCAGGGCTTGCTGGAGCAGTAATGCGCATCCAGGAGTAGCTTCCAGGGGGCACGATCGTATCGACATCGATGGTAACCCCCGTACCGTTGTACAAAATCCCATCAGCCAACAGGAATACGCGATTGTCCTGTTCTATGCCACCAATGACATTGATGTTCAGGTTGGTGTTCGTGTCTGGTATGCCCGGATTCCCAGGAGGCGTTCCATCCCCCCAGTAGAAAACCTGGTACCAATTGACGCCGTCAGAGCTGATTTCGATCTGCACCCAATCCATCGCTACAGAGGTCGCATCTGCCAGTCTTTCATAGAAGACAAAGTCAGGTATGCCGACATCCCCATCAGCAATGATCCCCGGGCTGAAGACAAATGTGAGGAAACCACCCTCTGGAGGATTAATCCAATTGCCATCAGGCGGGCCAATATCAGGTTCACCAACAACGCGGACATCTATATCAGTGGCTGAGTTGTTCCCAGGGATGGAATCTACCAGGCCAGGGGGCAGGCCAACCGTAGCTGTGTTTTCGAGAGCGCCAACTGCAAAGGTGTTGACGGTAGCAGTGATCGTATAAATGACGGCTCTGCCGGCGGGTAAATTAATCGTATCGCTTATATTTGTAGTACTTGGACCCAATGTGCAGGATGCACCCGGATCAGGTACGCAGCTCCAGGTCCAGGAACTGATCAGTAGCGGCATGTTGTCGGTCACGGTAGCGCCAGTCACGTTAAAAGCACTATTGTTTGTCACAATAACTGTGTACGTTAAAGCTCCGCCGGGTGTGTATGTTGCCATCCCATTGTCTTTCGTGATTTGCAAGTCGATATTCGGGATGTCAATGTCCGTGGCTTCGTTGTTCCCAGGAATTGCATCAACAAGTCCTGCCGGAACACCCACCGTGACAGTGTTGGTTATATTCGTCGTTGCCAAGCCTCCGGAAATACTTGCGGTTACAGTGTAGATCAGACTGCTTCCAGCGGTTAGGTTGATCGTATCGGTAAAGTTGTCGGTACTATTATTGACTGGTGTACAGGTACCGTTACAGCTCCAAGACCATGCTACGACTTGAGGCGGTTTGGGGTCTGATATGGATATCCCATTTAGATTAAACGTGCTGGCGTTGGTCGCCGTGATTGTATACGTCACAGTGCCACCTGCTATATAGGTTGTAGCCCCATCGGTTTTAGTGATTTGCAGGTCTATATACGGGATGTTATTATCCGTTGCTGAGTTATTTGCGAGGTTTGGGTCAATAAATCCGGGGCTAGCTGGGATGACGATACTTGCGGTGTTAGAGACATTCTGCGGACTGCCTGCTGGATTGGCAGCAACAGAATATTCGATCCTGCCACCGCTTTGTATGTTTACCGTGTCAGTGAAGTTGGCTGTACTGTTAGTGACTCCATTACACCCGCTGGCATTGATCACGGTTGTGCAGGTCCAGGTCCAAGATGCGATCTGTGGGGGTCTGTTATCGATGATGCTGATGCCGAGGCCATCGCTCGGTCCGCTATTGGTCACGACAATCGTGTAATTGATGGGACTTGTTGCAGTATAGGTATCCACCCCATCATTCTTTGTGATTGCAAGATCATAAATAGATAGCTGCGTATCCGTATCAGTTGCGGAATTGTTGGAAGGATCCGGATCGCTATATCTCGCACCAGCTGGGATGGAAACGATTGCTGTGTTTGACAGATTCCCTGTGGCTCCAGAAACTACTGTACCACTTACTGTGATGGTGAGTTGATTCACTCCTTGTTGTTCTGAGAATAAAGACGCTCCAGTAAAGGAAATATTGTTTCCGCTGCTGGTATTCGTGCCGCAACGATCGGCAGGCGCACAATTCACGGTAAGCCCTGTTATTACCGAAGGGAGATTGTCAACCACACTAAAAGTTGGAGCGTTATCCGGACCCCTATTGGTCACGATAATGGTGTAACTGATTGATGTGCCAGGTGTATACGTGTTGCTGCCGTCACTCTTTGTGATCGTCAAATCCGCCAATAAACGCCCCGGCCCCGGGTTGGTGGGTACTACAATAGGGCCGGCCGCGGTCGCTGTGGGCCCTGGATTATCGTCAACAGTGGGAATGACAGGGGGAGGGGGTAGCGTTTTGACTGGAGGCAAAGTGGGGACCACCACCACAACGCGAGTTGGAATGGGTACATTCGGTGTTAGAAATAGCCCCCCTCCCCAAACAGGCGGAGTCAGGATGCCTGGATTGAGAGGCTCTATTATCACTTGATTATCCTGGGCTGCAAGATCGGCGTTGGGATTTAGGTAGGAGCCCATATCAGCAGGGAGCATCCAGGTTGGGGCAAGCCTGATCGCGGCTTGTCCCGTTATTAACATGCAAAGAATACCAAATGGGAGGATGAGCAGAACCAGCAGGAGGTCTCTCCGCCCTTTTCGCCGGGTATCTTCATCCTGCGTTTTCATGACGTATGCCCATTGACCGGCAACCTGACGTAGACAGTGGTGCCGGGATTCGTTTTCTCATCGTAACCGGGACTTTCCAGCCAGATTCGTCCTCCATGCGCCTCGACGATCCCACGCGCAATTGCCAGCCCCAGGCCCGGCCCACCGCCTTTGAACTTGGTTTTGCCTGAGGAGTGCATGAGCACTTCGCCGGTCTGGTAGAACTTTTCAAAGACGATATCTTGGTTCTCTTTGGCAATTCCGATGCCCGTGTCATGTACGCTGATTTCGACCTCGGCAGGCCCGGAGTCTGTCTCGATGGTTTTTCCTTGAACGGCGATCTTACCCCCATCAGGCGTGTATTTGATGGCGTTCATGATCACGTGGTAGAAAACTTTGTGTAAAAGCTCGGCATCCGCCTTGATGGTAGGTAACTTGTCCAGCCCATCAATGGTAAGTTTGAGATGCCGTTCTTTGAGAGCTGATTCAAAAGGTTTCTTCGCTTTTGTGATGATGAAACTGAGCTTCGTGTCAGCTGGGGATATTTCCAGGGTTTTGCTGTCGATTTTCGAGACATCCAACATGCTGTTGACGACTTCTTCCATGCGATAGAAACCGTCCATAAGTCCCTTGGAAATCGTTTCTAACTCAGAATCCTTTTTGGCCATTTGTTGCAGAATATACGTATACCCCTGTATTAAGGTTAGTGGTGTGCGCAGTTCATGAGCAGAAATATGGATGAAACTAACCTTTGTACGGTCCATCTGCTCCAGGATTTTATTTGCCCGCTCGAGTTCCTCCGTGCGTTGCTGTAGGTTGACCGTCATTTCGTCGAAGGAGGATGCCAATCTGCCAATCTCGTCTCTGCTTTGGATGCCGGTCCGTCTGGTCAGATCCCCTCCGGCAATGGCTTGCGAAGTTTGTACCAGTGAGGAGAGTGGATCAATGATGCGGCGCGCAATGATGAAACCAAGTAAAACTACCACGACCATGGCAAAGGAGAATATCACTACATATAAGTTGCGGTTGGTCGCGCCTGCTTGAACAACATAATCTGATGACAACACGACGGCAAAGACCCCCAGCAGGTTATCACCTATTTGCAACTTTCCGCGTGCCAGGCTATATGAACGTTCCCCAAGGGTAATATTCTCCCCTGAGACGAGTTTATCAGCCGCAGCCAACTCCTGATAAGTTGCCACCGGTATGGATAGCGTTCGTAGAAAGATAGCTGCGTCCTCGCCTTGCGCTTGCAATGAGGAAGCAACTGCCTGCCCGTCTTCAGCATAGATGATTACATCGGCCAGGGAAGTATTCTTGAGAATCGGCATGAGCGTGTCTATCGAAGTTCCGATGACGACCGCCCCGATCATTTCTTCACCGGCCAGCTCGTCACTTGCTGTAAATGGGATGGCGGTGAAGTAGTACCAGCGGCTGTTATCCGGGTCTTTCTCGATTGTACGCGTGGGAAGGGCGTCTGGATTTTTGTTTTCCAATAGGGGTTGGATGAATTCCAGAGGATACTCTCGCGCTGGTTTCGTGACGTTGAGTAATGTTCCATCTGCCTCAAGCAAATGGAACATTTCCTGACCTTGCAAATTGACGATGAAGAGGTTTTCGATCCCTACACCGCTTGCTGTTGGAAGGACCAGCTTATTGAGAGTGATTCGGTCCGCCTCACGGAGGGCCTCCGCCACCCCTCGGGTAAAGATGATGATACGAGCATTGTCGATGTGCTGAAATTCCCGGCTAACAAAACCATCAGAAACAAGACGGCCGGCTTCCAGGAGTTGGTTGTTCAGGCGTTCAGAAAGAGAGTCCGTCACCAGCTTAGTGACAACGTAGGCTCCCGTAATCGCTACAATGAGCGTTAGCAGGAGATAAGGGAGAATGACTTTGAAACGGATACTCACGACGGACTCAACCTTAGCTTGTTACCTGCAAAAAATTTTCATTAATATTAGCACAAATCATGTTACGAAATTAATTAAAACTGCGTATAAAACAACTTGCAACAACCCGTTGGTAACATTTGTCACAAGGTCGCCAGCAGTAAAAAAACGCCTCTTGAGGCGTTCAAAGGGACTCGAACCCCTGACCTTATCATCCCCTGAATGGGGACTTCGGTGGAATGAAAAACCTTGCCTGTCGTAAGACTTAGTGGGCGCAAAGGGACTCGAACCCCTGACCTCTTCGGTGTAAACGAAGCGCTCTGACCAACTGAGCTATGCGCCCGCATACGATATTATACGGTTAAGATTGCATGTTGACAAGTTGCAGGTTAAACTTCATATTAAATTTTTCAAACCGGAGAAAACAATGCGCATTGTACGCTACCAGATCAAGAATGGAACGCCCAAATATGGGTGGATGCTGGAAGACAAAATCGGGGAGATCGAAGGAGACCTGTTTGGATCCTACAAGCGGAAGGAAGCCCAAACACCTCTTTCGGACGTCAAGTTGCTCCCGCCATCTCAGCCGACCAAAATCGTATGTGTAGGCCGCAATTATATCGACCACGCCAAGGAACTGGGGAACGAAGTCCCAAAGATTCCACTGATCTTCCTGAAACCGCCCTCCGCGATCATCGGCAATGGCGACAGTATCCTTCTGCCTCCCCAATCGAAGCAAGTCGAACACGAGGCGGAACTGGTAGCCGTCATCGGCAAACGCGGTAAGAACATCATGGCCGAACAGGCCAGCGAATATATCTTTGGTTACACCGTTGGCAATGACATTACCGCCCGTGACCTGCAAAAGATCGACGACCAATGGACCCGTGCCAAAGGTTTCGACACCTTCTGTTCCTTCGGCCCCTGGATCGACACCGAGTTCGATCCCTCCGATGCGGTCGTCACCTGTCGCGTCAATGGGCAGATGCGCCAGATGGCCTCCACCCGCGATATGGTCTTCAACGTCGGTGCGTTGATCGCTTACGTCTCATCGATCATGACGTTGGAACCGGGCGATCTGCTCTTTACAGGCACGCCGGCTGGTGTGGGGGTGCTCGAGCCCGGCGATGTGGTGGATGTGGAGATCGAAGGCCTGGGAAAACTGAGTAATCCGGTCAGGGTGTAATTGTGAGACCTAGAATTTTAGGAAGAATAGGCCTTTTTGTTCCTGTTAGCGTGATATACTCAAATTGCGAGCTAATCTTTAAGTAAGGTGGCGTATGCGCATTGCCAGAAAATTAAGTGCTGACCAAGAGACAATCTATCGTTTTCTTAATGTGCTGGGTGGCGCCATGGTCGAACTCAGCAGCAATAAACTTGCTAGCCCCGAATTTTTTATCCTGGCGCATACCTTCATCAAAGAATATATCGAGGGGGGACTTTTCAAGAAGGAAGAATTATTAATCCAGACCCTGGAAGTTGTTGGTTTTCCTCCTGACGATGGACCAATCGGCTTTATGCGCAGCGAACAAGCCAAAAGCCATGAAGCTGCCGTACACATGGTCAAATCTGCGGAACAGTGGAAAACAGGGGATGAAAGTGCACGTGTGGAGGTGGGTTGGGCGGCTAGTGAATATACGTCCACGATTCGCCAGCATCTGCAACGGCTTAAAACCTTGATTTTTCCTCTCCTGGAACAGAATATTCCCATCGAAGAGGAGCACAAGCTTTCCGAAAAGGTGGATGCGCTCGTTCTCCAGGGGGAATGGAAGGCGGACCCTGAGAAATACACCGGGTTGATCGTCACCCTTGAAGAAGAATTGAGTGACTGGCGTTAGTCCCTCTCGTCAAATTGAAACATTCGCATTGCCACATCAAACGTAAACGGGCGGCCATCTTGGGGAAAGCCGAGTGAGCCGCACTGTTTATTCCTTCGTGAAAGGGTTTTTTATGTTTAAACTCAAAATCACCCCCTTCTATGAAAGGATATCTAGGCTTTGTTTGTCTCAAAACTGGCGGCGGTGGGCTGGTTATCTGGTCGCTGGCTCCTACGACCTGACGCTCGACCGCGAGTATTGGGCAATTCGCAACGCGGCGGCATTGATAGACGTTACACCGCTCATCAAGTACCTCATCAAAGGAAAAGATGCGGCTGCGCTGCTGCACCGTGTCACCACCCGCGACATTTACAAGATGAAAGTGGGACAGGTCTATTACACCGGCTGGTGCGATGACGACGGCAAGATGATTGACGACGGCACCGTCTCGCGCCTCGCTGATTCGACCTTTCGCCTGACTGCTGCAGAACCGAACTTGCGCTGGCTGACGATGAACGCCGTTGGCATGGAGGTGGAAATTCGCGACGTGACCGATGAGGTCGCCGCGCTCAGTTTCCAGGGACCGAACACACGCAAGGTATTGAACCTCGTTTGCGAAACAGCGGTGGATGATTTGAAGTACTTCCGCCTGATGAATAACAAAATCAATGGCGCAGAGGTGACCATCTCACGCACCGGCTACACCGGCGACCTCGGCTACGAAATCTGGATGGAAAATAAAGATGCGCTCAAGGTGTGGGATACGCTGATGAAAGCCGGCGAAGGGTACGGCATTACCCCGGTCGGCATCCTGGCGATGGACATGGCGCGCGTCGAAGCGGGGTTGTTCATGCTCGATGTGGACTACACCTCCACCACACACGCCTGGATCGAACCGCAGAAGTCTTCGCCTTTCGAACTAGGGCTGGATTGGACGGTTGCGCTGGATAAGCCGGGTTACTTCGTGGGCCGCCGTGCGCTGGAGCGAGAAAAGCGCGAAGGTTCTGCATGGAAGATGGTCGGTTTGGAAGTGGATTGGGATGGAATGGAAAGGTTGTTCGGCAAAGTCGGTCTGCCGCCGCAAATCCCTGGTATGGCGGTGCGTGGGAGTCTGCCCATCATGGTCGGCAATGTGCAGGTTGGTTATGCTTCCACGTCAAGTTGGTCGCCGCTGTTGAAAAAATATATCGCTTTGGCTCATTTGCAAAAGCCATATTACGAAGACGGCACAAACGTAAGAATGGAAATTACGGTGGAGCACCATCGTCAACACACGCCGGCAACGGTAGTCCGGCTGCCGTTCTATGAGCCGGAGTGGAAGAAGAAATAACCAATGTCATTGCGAGCCGCGAAGTGGCGAAGCAATCTTAACCGACCACCAAACAGGAGATTGCTTCGTCGGGCTGCGCCCTTCTCGCAATGACATTTGATAAGGAATTATCTATGACATCCTCCAACACTTACGATGCAATCATCATCGGCGGCGGGCAAAATCAGATAGTGGACAACAGACCGCGATCGGTGGTTTGTCGTCCACCGTCATCCGGAGTTACTCAATGTCAAATACTTATGATGCAATTGTGATTGGTGGTGGGCACAACGGCCTAGTCGCAGCCGCGTATCTGGCCCGCGCGGGCAAAAAAGTAGTCGTGCTGGAACGCAGACATATCGTCGGCGGGGCGGCAGTGACGGAGGAAATCTTCCCCGGCTACAAGTTCACCGAGTTTTCGTACGTGGTGAGCCTGCTGCGCCCGGAGATCATCCGCGAGTTGGAACTGCCCAAACACGGATTGAAGATTCTGCCCCTGCCTTCCACCTTTACCCCGATGGAAAATGGCGACTACCTCGCCGCGTGGGATGACCACGACCTGACCCGCCGCGAGTTGTACCGCCACTCGCCCAAAGACGCCGAAGCCTACGACGAATACGCCCGCGTCATGGCGCGCGCCGCGAAAGCCATCAAACCCATCATCAACCTGATTCCGCCCGACCCGTCTTCGCTGCACCCGCGCAATTTGCTGAACCTGCTCAAACTGGGGCAGTACGCGGCATCGCTCTCCGAAAAAGAACTGTACATGATTGCCAAACTCGTCACACAGTCCTCGGCGGATATGCTCGATGAGTGGTTCGAGACCGACGCGCTCAAAGGCACCAAAGCCGCCAGCGGAATCATCGGTACGTTTCTCGGTCCGCGCTCGCCGGGGACGGCATACGTGCTGCTCCATCACTACATGGGCGAAATTGACGGCGCCTTCCGCGCCTGGGGATTCGCCAAAGGCGGCTCCGGCGGGGTGAGCGGCGCGATCGCCAACGCGGCGCAGTCACTTGGGGCGGAGATCAGAGTCAATAGTCCGGTGCAGCAGGTCAAGGTCAAGGGCGGACGTGCCGTGGGAGTCGTCCTCGAGAACGGCGATGAGATCAATGCGAAAGTGGTCTTATCCGCCGCGGACCCGAAGCGCACGTTCCTCCAGTTCGTCGAGGCGAAACATTTTCCCGATGAGTTCGTCACGTCCATTCAAAACTTCCGCGTGCGCGGCTCATCGGGCAAGGTCAACATCGCGTTGAGCAGGCTGCCGCGCTTCACCGCGCTGCCCGATGAACCGGCGTTGTATCGCGGCGCGGTTTCGATCAGCCCGAGCATTGACTACATCGAGCGCGCCTACGACGACGCCAAGTATGGGCAGGCTTCGAAGCGACCGTATCTCGATATGATCTTCCCCTCGATGATTGACCCCGATATGGCGCCGCCCGGCCAGCATGTGCTTTCGTGCTTCGTGCAGTATGCGCCGTATGACGTGGAAGGCGGCTGGACGGATGAAAAGCGAAACGAACTCGGCGAAGCGGTGATTTCAACCATCGAGCAATACGCGCCCGATATCCGCGAGTGCATTGTGGGCATGCAGGTCATTTCGCCGAAAGACATTGAAGCCATTGCGGGCATCACGGGCGGCAACATCTTTCACGGCGAACTGTTGCTGCATCAAATCTTCTTCCTGCGCCCCGTGCCGCAGTGGGCAGACTTCCGCACCCCGCTCAAAGGCTACTACTTCGGCGCAAGCGGCGCACACCCCGGCGGCGGAGTGATGGGGGCG
The DNA here is from genome assembly GCA_034435215.1 of Anaerolineales bacterium. Taxonomy (GTDB): domain Bacteria; phylum Chloroflexota; class Anaerolineae; order Anaerolineales; family Villigracilaceae; genus JAABUE01. Next base: position 12,043 of record DAOTXM010000058.1, on the reverse strand, counting down.
GCAGGCATGCTGGCGGCGAAAGAGATGTTGAAGGACGGTGCGTTGTGAAACACTACGACACCATCATAATCGGCGCGGGGCATAATGGACTGGTCGCTGCCGCGTATCTTGCCAAACGGGGCAAGAAGGTTTTGGTTCTTGAGCGCCGCGCCATCGTCGGCGGGACGGTGGTTACCGAATCTTTTGCCGAAGGTTTTACCGTTGACTCAGTGCAAACAGGTGGAACCCTTCGTCCCGACATTATCAAGGATTTAAAGTTGCCGCTTCCCGTTGTCAAAGAGAAGCCTGCGTTTATTTCTCTGCAATCTGATTCAGAATCTCTAACCCTTGACCCCAATCCCTTACAGGCTGCCGAGTCCATCAAACGTTTCTCCGAAAAGGACGCAGCGCACTGGCCTGAATTCGTCCGCTTTTTGAACAAGGCCGCATATATTCTCGATGCTGCCTACGCTACCATCATGCCCAGGTTGGGCACTTTGCCGCGATTGCCGAGAAATTTCAGTTTTAACGAAGGCTATGGCTTGCTCGAATTGGGGCTCGAACTCCGCCTCGCAGGCCGCAGGGACATGCTCAACTTCATCCGCGCCCTGCCGATGACCGCGCAGGAACTCGGGGAGGAGTATTTTGAGTCTAAAGTTGTCAAAGCGGCAATTGCCTCTGTTGCGATTCACGGCTCCACGCTTGGACCCATGTCCGCGGGCACGGGATACACCCTCATTCACAACTGGATGAATCGAGGCGGACTTTCTCACGTGAATGTCGGAAAAGCGGGCGAGATCACCCAAGCACTGGCGAATGCAGTGAAATCTTTCGGCGGCGAGATCAGAACCGAGGCGGAAGTAGCAAGCATCAAAGTTGAAAATCAAGCTGCCAAAGGTGTCGTGTTGGCAAATGGTGAAGAGATCACCGCCAATCAAATCCTTTCCTCTGCCGACCCGAAACATACCCTGCTCAAACTCGTCGGTCCGCGTGAGTTGCCGCCTGAATTCGTCTGGCACACGCAATCCATCAAAATGCACGGGTCGGTGGCGAAGGTTCACCTGCAAGTAAGGGCGGACGGCCGTCCGCTACTGCCCGAAGGAACATTGGTGGTCGCCCCGTCCATCGAATATCTCGAAAAAGCCTACGATGCGGCGAAATATGGTGAGATTTCCGAAAAACCGTATTTGGAAGTGACAACTTCGGGCGATACAGTTTCCATCCACTTCCAGTTTGCGCCGTACCACTTGAAACATGGATCCCTTCGACAAGGCTCAGGGCAAGCTTGGAGCGTGGCACGTGACACGGTTGAAAAGTTAGCGATCGACACACTGGCAGAATACTTTCCCAATCTAAAATCGTCAATCGTAAATCAAAAATTGATCACACCTCTCGACCTCGAAACCACCTACGGTCTCACCGAAGGTGACCTCAACCACGGTCAGCTCATGCTCGACCAATTCCTGTTCATGCGTCCGATGCCTGGCTGGTCAAATCACAATACTCCAATCGATAATCTCTATCTCTGTGGAAGCGGCGTCCACGGCGGAGGGGGCGTCAGCGGCGCGGCGGGTAGGAATGTGGTGAAAGTGTTGAAGTAAACAAAAACATCCGCAGTCGTGTGGACTTCGGATGTTTTGTGCTTGTGGGAATTCTACTTTGCCACACGCAGGATGACGCTGTTCTGTGACGGATCATGCAGGAGCAGCCCCGCCTCGGTCATGTTCGACGGGATGCCTGCCGCGTCGACCCGGGCCACGACCTCATCATAGGCTTTTTGATTCGGCAAATCAATCGTGTAAAACCGCAATCCTGTTGCATTGGCCGGGGGCGGCGGAGCGCCGAATCCTTGCCAAGTGTTCAATCCGAGATGGTGGTGGTATCCGCCCGCCGAGACGAACGCCGCCTGGAAGGAATAAGCCACGCCCATCACATCGAAGCCGATGATGCCGTGATAGAAGTCCACGGCTTCGTCCACATCGCGCATGTGCAAATGAACGTGACCAATGCGGGTTTCGGGAGGGACTGGTTGCTCGAGACGGTCATCGTCCCTGAGATGCTTGAACAGCGCTTCTACATCCAGCGCCTCACGACCATTGCTGGGCGTGCCATCAGCACGGCGTGCGCCAAAGGCCCCATTTTCCATGAACCATATCCCATCTTCAGGCGATTCACAATAGAGTTCGATGCCATTGCCTTCGGGGTCGTCGAGATAGGTGGTCTTGGTCATGATGTGATCGGTCGGCGCGTTGGGATAGTTCAACGCAAACAACCGCGCTATTGAGATAGCGAGTTCATGGCGATTGGGGAGGAGATACGCAACATGGTACAGGCCTGTCACCCCGCGGTATTTCTTCAGGTCGGGTTCTTCGGTGAGCAGGAGAAAATCATTCCCACCTGCGCCAAGTCCGGCCTTGTTCCTTTCGCGCCAGTGGAGTTTGAATCCCAGCACCTTTTGATAGAACGCGAGCTGATTGTCGAGGTTGGAGACGGCAAGGGAGATGGTTCCTATCAGCGTTTTAGGGTGGATCGAAAACTCAGTTCTGGTTTCAGCATGTGTTTGAGGCATACCTGTTCCTGTAAGAAGCAAATCTGGCGAGCATGATAGCCCGCAAAAATCAGACAACATTGCTCCTGTTTATCTTTCGCCACAAATAAAGGATTTCGATTTTAACGGGATTGTGGTTTCCCGCCCTAACCGGTAGAGCCTGTAAAAGTCTATCGGCGCTGAAAGTATCCCCGCAAAAGATCTGAATAATCCGTATGGGTTTGTGCATCCAAAATGCGAAAGAAATCCTCCCGATTTACGATCTTACCTTTGCCTTGTATGAGATAATCTTGTAAGAAAACGAAGAAAGCCTCATCACCGATCCGCTTGCGTAAATCTTGTAAAAAGTGTGCCCCGTTGAAATAGACGATGTGTTTGTAGGTGTCGTCGTTTTGACCCTGGTAGACGGGGATATCGATATAACCGCCGGGCTTGAAGAAGTCAATGCGATAGGACCACCACCACGGCACAAGATCGGGATAGCGGGTTTCGTAGAAGATTGCTTCTGAATAGGTGGCCAGCGATTCATCCAGCCAGGGTTCCAAAGCCTGGTCATTGGCGACCTGCTCGAACCACCACTGATGCGCCGTCTCATGGACTGAGACGAAGGTGAGATAGTTCTGCGCGCTGCCATCGAACTGGTCGTAGAAATAACGACTGTTGAAGTACAGTGCGGAATATTCCATGCTGTCCATGAAATCAGCAACGACGATGGACAGGGTTTTATGCGGATACGGCCCGAAGCGCTGCGAGAAGACCTCGATAGCCTGCTTGCTGGCAATCAGTGCGCCTTCCCCTGCGCGTTTGTAGATGGGGAAGTAGTAGCTGGAGACCTTGATATCCCCAACCTTCAAGCTGGTGACTTCGAAATTGCGGCTGGCAGAAATGGCGAAGGCGCGGCCCCCTGTCAATGCGTAACGGGTGAATTCACCGTTGGGTTGCGGCACGCCGCTGGCGGCAACCACTAGGGCGTTCTCAGGATTTGAAAATTTTAAATCCACAACGAAATCGGCCAATGGGTAAACAAGATACTCCCCATGCGACCAGGGCTCATGGATGACCCACTCGCCATCGATGAACGGGACAACGAAAGGGTACCAGTTGGTCAGGTTGGTTTGCAAATCGCCGTAACCGAAGATACGCGCACGCAGGCTGTGGACTTGATCCATGTAAGGCAAAGACAGGTTGTAGCGTAGGTCGAGTTCAATAACGGAATCAGCCTCGAGCGGGGCAGGAAGCGGGACATCCAGACGATGCCCGTCCAGCGTGAAGTTGGTTACAGGGGTGCCATCAACAAGAATGCTCTCCAGTCGGAAACAGTTCGGCCAGAGATTGGCGGCAATTGCCAATGTCAGGGACTCGAGACGCTCACCGGCATGGTTCGGGTAGAGAATGTTCTCATCTACAGAGACAAAGTGGCGGTCGTAGTCGAGGGTGGCGGTGAGGTTATAGACAGGGCGTAATGGAATGGGAACAGGTGTGGGAGGCGGGTCAGTGGGCGCGTGGGTAGGGACCAGCGAGGAAGTGCTGCTGGGAATCGGCGCAGTTATGGATGTGGGAGAGACAGGGGAGGAGCAGGCAGCTAAGAGATAGGTGAGCAATATGAGGGGGATGATTTTCAATGCCAGATGCTCTCGTAATTCCCTTTGATCTCTTTTCCTTCTGTAAACCTTTGCGGGCGATAGATCGAAATATCCACCGTCCTGGCCACTCCATCCAATATCAACTCAGACATACACAATCCCACCGCGGGCGCGATCTTGAAACCCGTACCGCTCAGTCCGCATTGCAGGTAGAGACCCTCCGGACCGGCCTGGCCGAGCAGGGGATGCTGGTCGGGTGTGAGACCATCGTAACCGCCGTGCGCGGTGTGCAGGTAACCCTTCTCCATGACGGGTACGCGCCGGCAGATGCGCTCGATGGCGCGTTCTACAAATCCCTTGAGGGCATGGTCGGTATCGCCATCGGGCGAGTCGCCCAGCGGATTGCCGTCTTCGAGCCCGACCAGGGTCAGCCCGCCAGTCTCGGGTCGGAAGTACATCTCGTTAGGGAAGTCGATCACCGTGGGATGGCCGGGTCCCATTTCTTTGGGCCGGCCCACGAACATGGTATCGTGCCGCCAGGTGGTGCAGGGCAGGTCGAGCCCGGCCATCTGGTTGATTTTGTCCGCCCACGGTCCGGCTGCGTTGACCACTACCGGCGCGAAGAAATCGCCCTGTGTAGTCCCCACCCCTTTCACCTTGTCGCCTTCGACCATAAGGCCTGTCATGGCGCAATCTTGTACGATGCGCGCGCCTTTCTCTTTGGCGGCATTCACCAGGGAGTTGGTTGTCGCGCTCGGATCGGCGTAACCGGATTCGGGCTCATAGGCGGCGACATCGAAATCGTCCGTCGCAAAAGACGGGGCCAGCCGCTTTACGTCTTCTGCGGAGATCAGGAAGGCCGGGATGCCAATCTCCTGGTGCATGGCGGTATTTTTCCGCAGCGCCGCTTCGTTCTCGCGCGCCACGATTTGCAGGAAACCCGTGCGCGTAAACCCGGATTCTCCGCCGACTTTCTCTGCCCAGTTAATGAAGTATCCGAACGAAACCCAGGCCAACTCCGAATCCTGGCGCACATCATAGTGCATGCGCACCAGGCCGCTGGAACGACCGGTTGCGCCTGCACCGATAAAACTCTTCTCCAGAACCAGCGCTTTCACGCCACGCTGCGCCAGGTGGAAGGCCAGGCTGGCTCCATGGACTCCCGCACCGATGATGATGACATCTGCTGTGTTGGACATACGTTACTCCACTTTGGTGATGATGGTGTTCGTTGCCCCCGCCTCGTTCAGGGACTTTGCCACTGTTCCCGCTTTTCCAGCCGGGACCAGCGCGATCATATTTCCCCCACGCCCCCCGCCGGACATTTTGGCTCCCAGCGCGCCTGCCTTGCGTGCAGTTTCCACGAGATGGTCAAGCTCTGGGGATGAAACCTGCATATTTCGCAAAAAAGCGTGATTCTCGTCCATCAGCGGACCGAAACTCTCCGGCATGCCGCTTTCGATCAATTGACGCGCCGTCCTGGCGATGCTGCCAATCGCCGCAAAAATCGTTTCGTAGCGTTCAGGGTGTTTATGGCGTTGCACGCGCACATCGCGGACGGATTCCCTGGTGGAAGCCGGGATACCCGTATCTCCGATCACGATCGTGAACGGTTTCTTGACCCGCAGGATTTCGATCGGCTGTCCTTTGACGAAATAGACAGGTTTGGCATAAGTGACGACGGTGTTGTCGATGCCCGAAGGCGTGCCATGATATAGCTTCTCCGTTTCGAACGCCAGCGCGCTGACCTGCTCGTCCGTCAACTCTTTTTTCAGATGCGCGGCTAGCGCACGGATGATGGCGACCGAGACGGCGGCGCCGGAGCCAAGTCCCGAGGCGACAGGGATGGTCGAACGCACCAGGATGGTCACGTTGGAGAGTGAGTCTACTTCAAGGGCGGCAAGGGTATTTCTAACGGTGGCAGCCAGCGGGTGGGAAGGAGCGAGTGCGTCCAGCTTTTCGTTCAGCTGAATGTTGGGAGCGTTGATGCGGATCCCGGGGCTGAAAATCCCGTCGATTCGCACCTCGGCCTGTACCTGTGTGACAGGCACGGCCAGGGCCGGTTGGCCGTACACCACGGCGTGTTCCCCAAACAGGATGATCTTGCCGGGTGCAGAAGCCTTGCTCATGAGATATAAAATACCACTAGCACCGCAATCCCCCACAGCGCGATTGCAATTTGCAGCGGCCGGTCCGAGAGAACCACCTCTTCGGGCGCGCTACCGGTGTCCTGCACTTGCAGCAGATATTGGTAGCGAAAGATGCCATACATAATGAAAGGGATGGTCAACATCATGGCATGGTTTTCGGGCAGGTTGGGAGCTGAAAAGGTGTACAGGCTGTATGTGATGATGGTCATGCCCGAGGCCAGGGTAATCAGTTGGTCCAGGAAATTCAAGGTGTAACCATCCAGCACGCGCCGCTGGGCGTTGGGGCCGTCTGCAATTTCGGAGAGTTCGGCGCGCCGTTTGCCGGTACCCATCAGCAGAGATAGGAAAGAGGTGAAGATGTAAATCCAGGGTGAGAAACGGACCACGTCGACCAGCGCCACACCAGCTGCCACGCGGATCACATAGAGAGAAGCTAAAAGGATGATATCGAGCAGGACAACATGTTTGAGCCATTTGGAATAGAGTAGGTTCAGAACAAGGTACATCAGGGCAATGAAAGCAAAGAGGGGGGAAAGCCAGTACCCAACCGGGAAAGAGACGAGCAACAGGACAGCCGCAAATGCCCAGGCGACTGGAATTGGCAATTTGCCAGCCGCAATGGGCCGGTTGCGTTTGACCGGATGTTGGCGGTCGGCTTCTACGTCAGCAATATCGTTAACAATGTAAACAACGCTGGCGACCAGGCTGAAAACGATCACGCCAATGACGGTGTTCAGCATGGCATCCATATTGGTCAGCTTGCGGTCAAACACGATGGCAGCCAACAGGAAAATGTTCTTGGCCCATTGCTTGGGGCGCATGGTTTTTAGCAAGGCTTTCAGCATGCGGCAATTTTACCTGATTCTGAGGGAGCAACTATCCATCTTTATGGTATAATAAAAATAGAACTTATGTTCTTTTTATTTTGGGAGGAACTTATTGAAAGGAGATCAAACGATGGCAGTCTTGACCGACCTCCCCAACATCAGTGACATCCTGGCCGACAAACTGACCTCGGCCGGAATCACCAGTTATGACGACCTGATTTCTCTCGGCAGCGTGGCAGTCACCATGAAAATTCGTGGGGGTGTGGATCCGGGCGCCTGTTATAACATGCTCTACGCGATAGAGGGCGCCATCCGGGGTATACGCTGGTATACCATTCCCAAGGAGGAACGCCACCAGCTACAGAGGGAATTTGACCACGTTGCCGGATATTAAACCGCAAGGAGGAATATCATGATCGAAATGCCTGAAGCTGTCACGCTGGCGCGCCAGATGAATATCGAGCTGACTGGGAAAACAATCCGTCGCTTTGCGCGTGGCACGCAGGTTCATAAATTCCTGTGGCTCAACCGCCCGGAGGAGGAATACGAAATCATCTTGCCTGGCAAAACCATCACCAGCGCCAGCAGCTATGGGCGCTCGATTTACATCCAACTGGGCAGGCAGAATATGCTCTGGTTTACGGATGCGGGCGGCAAGATCCTTTATCATGCCCCTGGCGAGGAATTACCCGCCAAGTGTCACCTACTCTGGGAATTTGATGATGGCTCCCATCTGACCTACGCCCTGCAAATGTGGGGGGCGGTTAAACTGCTCGATGCTGACGAATTCAATGAACGCCCACGCAAAGAGACAGGCGTGCCGCCGCTCCACCCTGATTTCACTTTCGAGCGCTTCAGTACCATGCTCGACGAATATCCCGAGAAGGCTTCCAAGGGCATCAAAGGCTTCCTGGTTGCTACGAGTTATGTTATGGCCAATCACGTCAATGGTTTGGGCAACGCCATCGTACAAGATATCCTCTTCCGCGCACGGCTCAGCCCGAAACGCAAGACACCCGATATCACCTCCGAGGAGCGACATCGCCTTTACGATGCCGTCCAATCGACGGTTGCGAAAGCTGTCGAGCAAGGCGGCCGTTACGATGAATTTGACCTTTATGGGAAACCGGGCGGTTACATGCGCCTGATGGACAGCAAAACCGTCAACACACCCTGTCCCAATTGCGGCGCGAAGATCCAAAAAATCTCGTACCTGGGTGGGGCCTGCTATCACTGTCCTCAGTGCCAGGTGTAGGCAAATTGCACCTTACGAATCGGGAGTTGTTACGCATACCAGCTCCCGATTTTCGAATCTCGTTTCAGGGATTACAATACGACGGTGCCCAAGACTCGTCTTGACCTGTTACTTGTCGAACGCGGACTGGTCGAAAGCCGCGCCAAAGCCCAGGCTATGATCATGGCCGGGCAGGTGCGTGTGAACGATCAGGTCACGCTCAAGCCTGCCACCGGGGTTGCGCCCGATTCCGTGCTGACGGTGGATTCTAGTCCGCGCTTCGTTTCGCGCGGCGGCGAAAAACTGGAGGCAGCGCTGGAGGCCTTCGGCATCGATATCGCCGGTTTGACCTGCGCTGATGTGGGCGCGTCCACGGGCGGCTTCACCGATTGCCTGCTCCAGCATGGTGCGGAGAAGGTCTATGCCATCGACGTGGGCAAAGGCATCTTGCATTGGAAACTGCGCAACGACCCCCGCGTGGTGGTCATGGAAGAGACCAACGCACGATACTTGGAAAACCTGCCGGAGCCGGTCGATCTTGTGACCATCGATGCGTCGTTCATTTCGCTCAAGATTCTTTTGCCGGTGGTGAGAAAGTGGCTGACCTCCACCCCCCTCCGTCTCCCTCCATTCTCTACGAAAATGGGGGGAGAGAAAGAGGGGGGCGCGGGTCTAGTTGCCCTTATCAAACCCCAATTCGAAGCCGGGCGCAAGGACGTTTCGCGCGGCGATGGCGTCATCCGCGACCCGCAGATTCATCGCCAGGTGTTGCTGGATGTGTTAGCTTTTGCGCAACGGGAAAGTTTTAGCCTGAAAGGGCTGATGCGCTCACCGGTACTGGGGCCAAAAGGCAACGTCGAGTTTTTAGCCTGGCTGGGGACAATCAACACCAATAACCTGGACCTGGAACGATTTGTTACATCCGCTTTATGAGTGGGTGTTTGGCGCATCGTCCGGAGTGGCAAAATTTCGATGCCGTATTCTCCATAAACTAGCCAGGGTAATCGTAAACATAAACCATAAGGGAAACCACCAGAACATATCGTTGCTGCTATCAGGCAGGCGTTGTATAAAAGCAAAACCCAACCAGCCGGCCCCATAGGCCCCAATTAATAAAATTTTTCCTTTCCAATCGAGGCGTGAAAACATAAACACCCAGCCAGGGATAAGTAAAACAAAATCCCAGCTCCATAAATACGGCGTGATGATGGTCGTCAGACCGAGGCTCCACACCATAGCTGCCAACGGAGGAAGCTTTTTCCATAATTGATAACAAATTACCAACCCGGCCAGCACAATGATGCCCCAGAGGAAATAACCCCATGCGCCAAGAGCGTATTTCAGAGTGGAAAAAAGCGATGGGTGTAACCACGAATAATTGGATTGCAGACTCTCCATCCAGGCTGGGATCCACGCAGGATAAGCAATGAAAAGCGGCAAGCTCATCAGTATCGCCATCCAAAAGGTTTTTACCCCAAAGCAGGATAACATTTTGACTCCCCCGCGTTGGAAATAATACAGGCTCAAACCGGGCAAGGCCAGGATTCCCAATTGCGGTTTTGCAAGTCCGAGCGCTAGAGTGAAGGCCGCCAACCAATCCCTTCGTGTGCTGGCAAAATAAGCAGAAAACAGCAAACACAGCATGCCTGTTATAGCGTATTGTCCCAGGGCAATATGGTTCAAAAGTGGTGGGAATAGGAAAACCAGAAATCCAACCATAGCGGCCACATGAACCTTCAATCGGTCATGAACGGTGAGTAATACGATGGCAAACAATTCCACCATTGTGATTACAAACCAGGCCTTTGTCGCAATTACTTCACTCAACAGCCCAAATGGAGAGAAAAAACCAACCGCCATTGGGAACCACAGGGCGGGCAAGCTTGGGTGAAGGCTGGATGTATCGTATGGGTTTTGGCCATGGACAAGCAAATAAGCCGGCGCCCACAAATTATTGAAAAAATCCATGCGTGATGCGGCCAGACGCCAAAAAAGAGAAGTGGATACCCCAGCAATCAGAGCCAGTAAGGCAATGGAGGCATACCAGTTGAAAGAATCTATAACTTTGGGGTTGAGCTTGCTGTTCTTTCCCGGATGCCATTTGAACATAGAAGTAATCATACACTATATCAAATGACGCTTCCGTATCTGTTGACATGCCACCTACCTTCAGCCAAGGTTCTTCCAATCGATGCTAAAATAAATGGGGCTACCGTTTATGACGGGACGGGGGTTTCGGCATTTTTCCCGCCAAAAACGGCAGAGCCAAATACATCAATTGCTCCTCCTGACGGTCATGAATGAATGATTGGCTGGAGGGAATGTACCAAAGGATGAAGAAAATGAAGTGCCCTAAGTGCGGGACAACACTGGTCAAAAAATCATACAAAGGCATGATGGAAATCGATTGCTGTCCAAATTGCCGCGGCATGTGGTTGGACTTCGATGAGCTCGACCGGCTCGAAGATGTGGCCTTCGACCAGGATGAATACAAAGGCTCGCTACTACACCGCGAAGCCGAGACGAGCTACCCCTGTCCGCATTGCGAGGCGCGGTTGCATGAATTTCAATATCGCCTTTATAGTTTGAAACTCGATTACTGTGAAAACGAACATGGTTTCTGGTTGGATGCAGGCGAGGATGTACGTGTGATGGGAATCATGGCCGCGCGCGCTGCAGAAATCCAACGCAAAGTGGACGCTGAATCCGAATGGCAGGGGGTGCTCAAAAAAATGCACCTTTTCTTCAAAGGACGTTAATGGGTGAGAGGCGGGCGTGATACAATGTCCGGCGTCGTTGCCTTCTCTACACCTGCAGGAGAGTACCTATGACAGATACATATATCCAGAGCCTGATGGGGCAAAAAGAACGCATCTTGCTGATCACACGCCAGCACTGGTTTGTTCTTTTCAGCGCAATTGTGTTGGAAATAATACTGACATTGATCTTGGTCGCGGCAGTCATCGCTGCGACGATTTTTTATCCTGCCGCTGCATTCGGCTTTGTTCTCGTCCTGGTCCCCCTGGCCGGCATGGCGAGGGATATTCTCATCTGGTTCAACCGCCAGTATATCGTCACCAACCGGCGGGTGATGCAAGTCTCTGGTGTGATCAATAAGAACGTGGTCGACTCCTCGCTGGAAAAAGTGAACGATGTCAAGATGAGCCAGTCCTTTTTCGGCAGGCTGTTCGATTACGGAGACATCGAGATCCTGACCGCCAGCGAGTTGGGCGTCAATCTGTTCCAGCGTATCGGCGACCCGGTCAAATTCAAAACAGCCATGTTGAATGCCAAAGAAAAACTCGGTTTCGACGAGAACCAAGTCCACCTGCAACAGGCGGACGACATCCCCACGTTGATCGCCAGGTTAGATGACCTGAGAAAGCGCGGTATTGTTTCTGAGGAAGAGTTCCAGGCAAAGAAAAAGGAATTGTTGGCAAAGATGTGATGCAAAATGCCAGGTCAGGGAAAAGATGTCTAAAAACAACAACGCATCACCAAAATGTGTTTTGTGCGATTCAATAATTCAGGATGATTCCAACCAAGAAGTTCAATCGGATCATTATTACAGTGCTTGCATTGCCAAGTTGAGGGTTAGACACGAGCATTTACTGATTACGAAAAACGTAATTGGTGCGTGAGTAATTGGCGGGGCAATCTTCAAAACCGTAACCGGTCAAAGGACTGGTTACGGTTTTTCATAACCAGTGTGTAAGGGGTCG
>DAOTXM010000057.1:0-1641 GCA_034435215.1 Anaerolineales bacterium | reverse complement strand
GCAAGCGTGCGTACGCACGCTTGCACCCCTAAATCCGCCCCCCTTCACGGCAAATCCTAACGAATTAGTATTACAACGCAAAGTTCCAAGAAAATCCCGAAAAAATGGTTGTGCCTGAGGCGCACAACCATTTTTTCGGATATTCCTGGCTTCGAATCGACCTTTACTATTTTAAAATTTGGAATCGAGGAAAACTTTTACCCGATTGCTTATCAGGATGGACTCAGCCAACCCTAAAAATATTTCTCGATGCCGCCAAAGCCGAACAGCTTGTTCTTGCGCGTCATTTTGATAAAGTAGTGCAGGCGTTTATGGAACTCATCCGGACGCGTCCGGGCCGCCCCAATGAACGCTATCCGGATGCGTTTATATGGTTCCGGCAAGGTATGATAATTTTCCCAGGCTTGTTTGTCTGCCTTGATTGCCTCGAGAATATCGGGCGGAAATACGAATTCCCGCTCCAAAATGTCTCCCAGGGGTTCCAGCACATCACCCGCTACTTTTCCCTGCGCAACCAGATACCGCAATCGTTCGATGTTAGCTTGCGAGTATCCGCTTTTAGGTTTCCTGGGGGAAAAACGTTGCGCCACGCGTTCTTCGTCCAGTCTTTTGACGATGCTGTCGATCCATCCGAAACATAGCGCCTGCTCGACCGCGTCGTTGTATTCGATGCGAGGTTTGCCAGTGTCCTTCTTGTAAAAGACCAGCCAGGTCTCTTGCTCGGTCTTGTAATGTGTTTCCAACCATGCCCGCCATTCCTCTGGATCCGTTACGTATAATGTTCGAGTGATTTCCATTCTTACAAACCTTGTTCATCGAGCCATTTAAGAATGGTCTCGGCTACCTGTTCCCAATCCGATTCCAACATGACGTCGTGGGCCAGGCTGGGGAAGATTTTAGCGGTTATTCCATACGCTCGAGCAGTATTTTCTACCAGCTTCGGAAAGATGACCCTGTCCTTCCCTGCACCGATGACCAGCAGCGGCGTTTTGACCTTTTTTGTGTGAACCAGGTTCAATCCCAACTCATCGAGATAAGCGCGGAAGGATTCGTCTCCCATCTGGCGGTGATAGGTTTTTACCATATCTTCTGGCATATTATCCGAGAACAAGGCCCAACGCGCCAGTTCGGTGCTCTCGATGACCGGATATAGCCGTAAGGTGGCCAGAACTTTCAAAACGACCAGTGGTTTCTGGCTAAGAAGCTTGAACGTCGTAGGCCACAATCCATACGGCGGGATGGAGGTCAGCAGGACAGCAGCGGGCGTTTCTGGATGTTTCTCCAGGTATTTCTGGACGATGAAACCGCCCATGGAGTGGCCAACCAGGACCAGCGGCGCATCGAACTGACCCGCGACCTGCTCCAGGTCTACGACATAGTCTGCAATCGAGTACCAGCGCAGACCTTCGAGACCTTCGCTGCCGGCGTGTCCGCGCAGACTGAGAGCCGCGGACTCGTATCCGTGACTGGCAAAATAGGGCAGGAAATGCTCGTCCCAGCACCAGGCGCCGTGCCATTTGCCGTGCACAAAAAGCAACGCTGTGTGCTTTGGCTTGCCAGATGGTCTTCTGGAGATGAGTTCCAACTTCATTGTGGAAAGAGCGGTCTATTGAACGGTGGCAGACTATTGGTCCGGATGGA
>DAOTXM010000056.1:0-5511 GCA_034435215.1 Anaerolineales bacterium | reverse complement strand
TCGGCGGCGCGCTGGTCCTGGCATTGGGGCTGAAACCGAAAAGGGATTAACGGGTTTCACTTGTTGTATAATTCAACCCTAAGGAGCACAGGATGCCAGAGACTTTATCGTTGGAAAATCGCGTCGCCATCGTGACTGGCGCCTCACGCGGCATCGGGCGTGCAGTGGCGTTGGAACTGGCTGCGCGCGGCGCGGCGGTAGTCGTCAACTACAATCGTTCACCGGATAAAGCCCAAGAAGTGGTAAAAGAGATCGAGACCGCAGGCGGCAAAGCGGTTTCCTTTCAAGCGGATGTATCGACTTTCGAGGCCGCACAGACTCTGGTGAAATTCGCCGTCGAGACCTTTGGCGACCTGCATATCCTGGTCAATAACGCCGGCATCACCCGCGACATGGTCATCATGCTGATGCCCGAAGCAGATTGGGATGCCGTGATCAACACCAATTTGAAAAGCACCTTCAATTGCTCGAAAGCCGCCGTGAAGCACATGCTGCGCAAGCGCTACGGACGCATCATCAACATCGCCTCGGTGGCCGGGCAGATGGGCAACCCTGGCCAGACCAATTACTCGGCCTCCAAAGCTGGCCAGATCGGCTTCACCAAGGCGCTGGCGCGCGAAGTGGCAGCGCGCAATATTACTGTCAACGCGGTGGCGCCCGGGTTCGTGGAAACCGAAATTTTAGATGCCATGCCAGAAGGGGCACTGGAGGCCGCGCTCAAGTTGGTGCCGCTGGCGCGCACCGCGCAACCCGAAGAAATCGGCTACGCGGTTGCCTTCCTTGCTTCCGACCAGGCCGCCTATATCACCGGTCAGGTGTTGGGCATAGACGGCGGTATGGCGATGATGTGAATACTTGCGCGCTGAGCGGAGCGATTGGAAGGAGCGTAGTCGAAGCGCCCGCATAGAGTCCCTTCGACTGCAATTCCGCTACGCACCGTTTCCGCTCAGGATGCAAAAGGAGAAACCATGACAGGCTCAGATCGTCCCCCTGGAAAAACTACCGTCTCCCCCGATGTGTTGATCAGTATTGCCAAATTATCCGCCCTGGGAGTGCCGGGCGTCAGCCGGATGGCGCCCGTTGCAGGTGGTGTCAACCGTCTGTTCCGCAAAGGCGCGAACGAGGGGATCCGCATCGAAATCCAGGAGGATAGCGTCTATGCGGACATCTATCTCGTCCTGAAAAAAGACGTCAATATCCGCGAGGTCAGCCGCAATGTACAGCAACAGGTTGCGCGCGCGATCCAGGAGATGGTCGGCATGGATGTCGGTCATATCGACATTCACATCGAAGATATCGATTACGAAGAAAGCAGCGAGGCCTGAGACCCGTATGAAGTCCCGCACCAGGGCGCGCAGCCTGGCCCTGCAAGCACTTTACGAAGTAGATATGACGAATCATCCCCCAGCCGAAGTATTCAAAGCGCGGCTGGAGGAGACTCCCCTATCGGACGAACTGGCTGAGTTCGCCCGCCAGATCATCTTCGGCGTACTCCCCCTGATCAAAATCTTGGATCAAATCCTTGCCCAATATGCCCCCGAATGGCCGCTCGATCAGATCGCGGCTATCGACCGCAATATCCTGCGCATGGCTTGCTGGGAGTTCGCCTCACCGGGTGCAGAAACACCTGTCAAGGTTGCGATCAATGAAGCGGTCGAGCTGGCCAAGCAGTTCGGCTCTGACAGCGCGCCGCGCTTCGTCAATGGCGTGTTGGGCAGCCTGGCCGACCACCAGCACGAGATCCGCCAGAGTTTACAACAGGAGCATTCCCGATAAACGAAATATGGATATTTTTGGCATTGGCCCCACTGAACTCGTTTTCATCATCCTGATCGCCCTGATCCTGCTCGGGCCAAAAGAAATGGAGAAAGCCGGTCGCACCATCGGACGTTTTTTGCGCGACCTGACCCGGTCCGAAGGCTGGCGCGTTTTCCGGGATACTTCGCGCGAGATTCGCAGCCTGCCCAACCGCCTGATGCGCGAAGCCAACCTGGAAGACCTGGAGCTGGAAAAAGACATCAAAAAAATCGGGAAAGAGATCGAAGAATCGGCCACTATCAAGGGATTCGGAGCCTGGGGCAATCCCACCACATCCAAACCCAAACCGCCTCAAACCGGACCGAAACCTGCCGAGGCCTCCAAAACGCAGACTGCCTCCCCGGAAGCAGCGCCACCGCCCCCACGGGAGATCGACAAGGAAGCCAACCAAGATGCGTAAATTCTTTTCCGGCCTGTGGCGGCTGATCACGGCCCCGTTCCGCCTGTTGTGGTGGATTGTTACTTTCCCCTTTCGCTCCTATCGCCAGATCCATGAATTCCTGACCGAAGAGCCAGAAGAACATGCCTTGGTCGATGTCCTAAGCACCGCCATTTCGGACAAGGACGTACGTCAATCGCTCTGGGACCATATCGAAGACCTGAGAAAACACTTATTGCGGTCCCTGCTGGTATTATCCCTGACGGTAGGCATTTCGTTTTTTTTCACCCAATCCCTCATCGAATATCTGGCCACCCCTGTAGGGGGGCTGGAAAAACTGAAAGCCATCGAAGTAACCGAATCGATCGGTGTGTTCATGAAAGTGGCTTTACTTTCAGGCCTGGCGATTTCACTCCCCTATATTGCCTTCGAATTCTGGTTGTTTGCTGCTCCCGGCCTGCGGCCGGGTTCGCGCAAGTTCGGCCTGCTGGCCATTCCTTTATCAACCATCTTATTCATCTGTGGCATGGCTTTTGCATACTACATTATGATGCCCGCTGCGTTGGATTTTTTACTCGACTTTATGGGCATCCAGGCTGAACTACGCCCGGCATCCTACTTCAGTTTCGTCACCGGCGTGATGTTCTGGATCGGGGTGGCTTTCGAATTCCCGCTTGTAGTCTACGCACTGACTGCCGCGGGTTTCATCAAACCGCGCATCCTGGCCGAGCAGTGGCGGCTGGCGATCATTTTAATCGCTGTGCTGGCTGCTGCCATCACACCCACTGTGGACCCGGTCAATATGACGCTGGTGATGGCGCCCATGTCATTGCTATATTTCATCAGCATCGGCTTGAGTAAAATTGCTTACCGCGGAAGAATCAGGCAAGAAAAATCGACAACAATGAATAAGGAGGGTGAATGAAACAAAAGAAGATGAGCATTAAGCGCATCGCCCTGGGATTAATGCTGGTTGTTTTTGCCTTCACCAGTACCGGCTGCCAGCTCTCCCTGATCAAATTACCACCCTGGCTGGGAGGAAAAGGCAGCACGGCCACGCCCGAAATTCCCAGTGGGCCCACTGCGACCCCCATGCCGATGGCACAGGTTACTTTCATTGTTTCGTTGCCTGAGCCACTGGCGGGAGGGGAAACGCTGGCAATCGCCATCCTCGACGAGGTGACCGGCCTGGCATTGAACAGCGCGCTCTACCCCATGCAGCCTCGTGACCCGCAGACTTATGCGGTGTCTTTGCCCTTTCCGCTCAAGTCCATTGTGAAATATCGCTACGTACGGCGCACCAATGTGCAGCTTCAGGAGGATAGCGGCACGGATGTCGCTGTCCGGTATCGCTTGTATCAGGTCAACGGTCCGGGGGAGACGCGCGATATCGTTGCCAGTTGGATCGACCGCACCTTTACAGGCAAGACAGGCAGCATCGAGGGTGAAGTCTATGCCGAGGGCGGTGGTCCACTGGCTAACATCATGGTCACGGCAGGTGGCGTACAAACCATTACCGATTCGGCCGGGCGCTTCGATCTGGAGGGACTACCTCCTGGCACCCACAACCTGGTTGCATATGCCTTGGATGGCACGTACCAACCGTTCCAACAGGGAGCGGCGGTGCTCGAAAACCTGAATACACCTGTCAAACTTTACTTGAAGTCTGCGCCGCTTGTCAATGTGACCTTCAATATTACCGTGCCGTCCAACACCCTGCCGGGAGCGCCTGTGCGACTGGGCGGTAATCTATTCCAGCTTGGCAATACCTTCGCCGACCTGCGCGGCGGGCTGAGCGCTGTTGCCGACCGCATGCCGATTATGACTGCCTTACCGGATGGTAAATACACCCTGGCCTTGCGCCTGCCAGCCGGAGCGGATGTGCGCTATAAATACACGCTTGGCGATGGATTCTGGAATGCGGAACACAAGACCAACAATGAATTCAATGTCCGCCAATTGATCGTCCCGCAAGAAGATACAGTCATCAACGACCGTGTCGAAACCTGGCAGGCAGGCGGTTCCGCTCCCATCCTGTTCGAGGTGGACGTGCCAGCCAACACGCCCGTCGGCGACATCATTTATCTCCAATTCAACCCTTACGGTTGGACCGAACCCGTCCCCATGTGGCCGATTGGCAACAATCGTTGGGTGTACAAGCTATATAGTCCGCTCAGCATCCTGGGTTCCTTTGGCTATCGCTACTGCCGCGCCGGTCAATGCGGCAGCGCAGACGATACCGCCAGCATGGGAGATTCAACCCGCGGACGACAGGTGACCACCAGCCTGGCGCCGCAAGACATTAAGGACACGGTCAACGCCTGGGCCTGGCTCGAAAATACCACGCCTGGCAACCTGGTCGGCACGCCGGTCACGGCCCGACAGGCTGCCTTCACAGCCGGCATAGAACTACAACCCACCCAGCACCCGAACTGGGTCACCTCCATCCCGCAAGCCTTACAGAACATCCAGGCTCTCGGTTCGAATACAGTAATCCTGACACCCACCTGGACGTTCAGCAAATCCTCCCCTCTCGTGCTGGCGCCTGTCCCCGGCAAAGACTCGTTCTGGAACGATACTTATCGCATGGTAACGCAAGCGCGCGGCCTGAACATGAGCGTTGCCATTTTCCCCACACCGCGTTTCGAGACCAGCGCTGAAACTTTCTGGGCCTCCGCCCCAAGGGACGCGAACTGGTGGCAAACCTGGTTCGACCATTATCGCGCCTTCGTCATCAATTATGCTGACCTGGCGTCCCAGTCCGGTGCGCAGACCTTCATTCTGGGTGGCGACTGGATCGAACCGGCCTTACCGGGCGGCACATTGTTGGATGGGAGCACTCCTTCGGGAGTTCCCGTCGATGCCGATACTCGCTGGAGGTCCATTATTGCGGAAGTGCGCACCCATTTCCGCGGCACGATCCTGTGGGCTTTGCCATACGACCAGGAATACGTGGACACACCGCTTGGATTCCTGAGCGATATCGATGGTATTTACCTGTTGTGGAGCTTGAAACTGAGCAATTCGCAAAACCCGTCCAAAGTCGATCTGACGAACGAGGCCGGTCGCCTGATGGACACCAACGTCTCGCCGCTGGTCTCCCTGATCGGCAAACCGATCATCATCGCTGTGGCATATCCCTCGGCCAGTGGCGCTGCCAGCGGTTGCCTTTCAGACGGGCGAGGCGGATGCCTGCGATGGACACAACTCAGCCAGCCGAACCCGGACGCAACCTCCGTGACCGTGAATCTGCAATTGCAAGCCGATATCTATGAAGCCATGCTGACCGCGATCAATGCGCGCCAGTGGGTGGC
>DAOTXM010000055.1:0-4841 GCA_034435215.1 Anaerolineales bacterium | reverse complement strand
AGAGAGTGTCTGAAAACTGATTTTTGGACCACAGATAAACACAGATGAAGATGATTTTTTGATTTTTCGGGATGGGTTTATCAGGCAATCTCTATTTATCTGCGTTTATCTGTGGTGAATTCAAACTTTTCAGACACTTTCTTAGGGTCTTTTGTGCCCCCGCGCCAGGGAGGGAGACTCCGAGGGCGCGGGGGCGGTTGGTATTTGGCTGGTTCCACCCTCACCCCTGTCCTCTCCCTAAGGGAGAGGGAGATCAGGTGAACCCAGCCAGGAATGCTCCCGTCCGTTCTTCCATCGTATTGGGTGCCTCGGCAGTGAAGGCCGCAACCCGCACTACTATCCTGGCATGCAAAAGAAAAGCGTGGAGACTACCACGCGAAACCCGATGTTGTTGTTCCTGTTGTCCGGGTTGTTCCTGTTGCGATACGCGCAACGGGCGTTGTCTTGATTGTTGTTCCACGAGCCGCCGCGCAGGTAGTCCCTGGGCGCATCCCCCGCAAGCAGGTATGCTGGTTTCGATACGTCCTTTGACTTCGCTCAGGGCTACTCAACCAGCAAACCTACGAATGCGTAACTTTGGTCCAGCCACCCAGCAACCTGCCGATCTCGGTCACCATGGCGGCCACATGTTTATATTGCCCGGCGGTCAGCCACTCCCAACGGACGGCCAGGCGCAGGTACAGGCGTACGTTGTCCAGGTCTTCGTCGGCCAGGCGCAGATATCGCAAGCGCTCCGCGCCCATGCGATGGTTGGCGGCCTCCAGGTGCTCGCGCAGGTCGAAGGCGGCATCCAGGAGCCGTTTTGTGACCGTATGCCGCTGCGCGCGCGGAAAATTGTCCGTCGCGGGCAGCAGCCAGGTGAGAAAATCGAACGTGCGGGTGAAGATGGGCATTTCTCCTTTTACTTCCATACCACCTCCTGAAAATGTTACTACGCAGCCGGTACCAGAGGGAACCGAAAAAAATGGTGTGAGTGGGGGGCGTACGCCCCCCCCGCACACCATTTTTTCGGGCTTTTCTTCCGCGAAGGCTTAAGTCTGAGTAGTTACCTGAAAATTTGGTTCTCCAGGATTTCCCGTGAAAGGGGGCCGGATTTTGGGGCGCGGGGAAAACCCTGCACTTGCATTAGGGCAACTCGCCTTGCACGATCAGAGTAAAGAGATTCAGAGCCCCAGGGGGCCAGAGACCCCAGAGGCCAGAGTTACGATGGAAGAACCGGGGAGACTACCACGCGAAACCCGAGGCGGCTGAACCCGTCGTCCGGGCGGTTCCAGTTGCGATACGCGCAACGGGCGAGGTCTTGATTGACGTTCCACGAGCCGCCGCGCAGGACACGGGAAAACAGATCTCCAGCTTCCAGATCTTCCCTCCCATCGTCAGCTTTATAGGGATACTTGAACTCTTGTACAACCTTTTTCCGTCCTTCCTCCCATTGCTGGGCGATGCTGCGCGTCCACTCCCAGACGTTGCCGCTCATGTCCAGCAGGCCATATGGGCTGGCGCCGTTCAGGAACAAGCCCACCGGCGTGGTCTCGCCCAAGCCAAGTTCACTGCTGTTACAGCGCAGCTCCTGCCACGCTCCCCAGGGATAAGCTCGTTGGTCTGCCGCACCCCTGGCGGCCTTTTCCCACTCCGCTTCGCTGGGCAACTTCACCGGTTTGCCAATCTTTTCACCCAGCCAGTTGCAATAGGCCAGCGCGTCGTGCCAGCTCACATTCACAACCGGATGGTTTTCCAACCCCTTCGGCGTCTGCCCGCCGCGCCAGTGTTCGGGCGGTTTGGCCTTTGCATCAATTACATACAGGGCATACTGGGCGTTGGTCACCGGCACGCGCGCGATCTGACATTCAGGTAAGGAAACCCGGTGGGATGGCCTTTCATCCTCATATCGGCTATTGTCATCTCCCAGCCAGAACTCGCCCGCCGGGATGGTCACCCACTCCGGCTCACCCCAGGGAGGCTTCCAATAGGAGGCAACAATCTGTCCGCTTTCGATGCGCGCCAGGGTGTTCATGGCGGTCACTTTCTGTAAGACCGATTTTCGTTCGCCTCTCTGGATGGGCGCATCGGCCTGTTCTTGCAAGCGCTGGCGGGCCTGGCCCAGCAGGTCGCCCTCCACGCGCGCGGCGCCCACGTCGAAGAGGCATTCGGCGGCCAACAGCAGGTGGTGGTGCGGCTCCGGTTCAGTCACCGGGTCAGCGTTCAAAATCGCTTGAATGAGTTCGCTGACACGGCGCTTGCCCTGCGTGCTCAGGTAACCGGCCTGTAACAGGATCACCTCGCGCCACCAGGGGTCGGGCAGTTTTCCCAGGGAGAACGCGAGCGCATCCGCCCGGTCGGCCAGGGCGCGCGCCGCCAGGTACTCCTGAAAGGTCAGGTGCGCAAAACCATAGACGCCGATGCCGCGCTCGATCAGCAACCCGCTGCGCTCGTTGATGACGCGCAGGAAATCGTCCAGCGCTTTCTCTGCTTGCGCATCACTGCCTTTCATGGTTCTGAAAGTCGGCCAGAGCAGCGGGCGTAAATCATCGCGTTCGATCTCGCGCTGCTGGCGTTCGTGCATCCAGAAGGCCACCGGTTCGAGCAGGCTACGCCGGTCGCCGCTGTCCATGCTGACACCCGCGATCTCCACATCGCTTTGCAAACCCTTGGCCTCATCCCAGTGGCCGAGCAAGACCTCGATGGCCTCTTCGTACAACTCTGAGCGGCGCTCCGGCAGTTGGGCGCGGTAGCGATGCACCAGGGCGATCACCGTGAGCAGGAGCGGGTTGACAGCCAACTCCGCCACGCGCGGGTTGGCCTCGATCGCGTCGATCAGTTTACCGGCCTGTTCACTTGCCAGGCGCACGACTTCGGGCGCTTCACTCCCAGCCAGGGCAGTTTAGACCACCTGCGTCCAGTCGTACACAAACTGGCGCACCTCCGCCGGGCTGAATTCGCGCACCTTGGCCAGGCCAAACTCGACCCCGATGCGCGCTGAGCCTTCATAGCCCACCTCACGGCTGGTGACGACAAAACGACATTCCGGATAGCGCAAGACGAACTTTTCGATCAACCGCGCCACGCGCTGCCGCAAGGCCGGGTCGGCTACTTCGTCCATGCCATCCAGCAGAATGACGGCTTTACCGGCTTCAAGATAGGCGCCAAAGAAATCGCATGGCAAATGGATTTCCTGAGCAAGGTAGTATTCGCGCAGGTAGTCCAGCAGCAGCGCCGAGCCATCCTTGCCAGGGTTGGGGTGTTTTTCTTTCAGATGATGCCCCAGGTCGCGCAAGGGCAAAAGAACAGGCAAATGATCGGATTCGTTTAATTGTAGACGCTTGATCACCGTGTCGACCCCATCCCGGAGAGCACGGGCGTAAGTCAAGGTCAGGTAAGCCAGCAGGGTAGTCTTGCCGCAACCAGGGTCACCGATAATGACCAGTCGCCGGTAGCGGCGGAGGGCAGAGGCAATCGTAAGGTAACCGGGTTCATGGAGAGTGTCTTCAGCGTCCCTGCGCATTTTGTCCTGCTGTGTGGACTGCGGAAGGCGTTTATCCACCGCGGTCAGTGAAACGTAGACCTTCTCAAGGGCCACACTGAGCGGCTGGCTGCCCGCGCGGATGCCCTGCAAGCGCAAATGCTGGTGGGCGGCGATCAAATTGTCGAGATAGCGCTGGATAGCTTCGTCGAGCGGCAGGGGTTTGGAACCAGGAAGCGCGAATTCTACTTTGACGCCGGTGACGATATCGCCCTGCATGTTGCCGCCAACCATGACACCTTTTTCTCCCACAGCTTTGGCATCCGGTCCCTGGGCGATCGCGCCGGAACCAGACAGGCGCGCTAAAAGCGAATCCCGCTTTGCCAGAAGCGGCTGGAGAGCCTGCT
Source organism: Anaerolineales bacterium (assembly GCA_034435215.1). Taxonomy (GTDB): domain Bacteria; phylum Chloroflexota; class Anaerolineae; order Anaerolineales; family Villigracilaceae; genus JAABUE01. The sequence continues at coordinate 974 of DAOTXM010000055.1, read as the reverse complement.
CAAGGTCCGCTCCGCTGAGCGTTTCGCGCAGCGAACTGATCAGCGCATCGATCTTTTGCAATTCATTCTGAAGTTGGGATGGATCGGCCATGGCTTTGCCTCTCGATGAACCGGATTTTAATCAATATACAACATCCTGTAGTTTCAGGCAACAGTTCGAAAAAGAAAAGCCTCGCCCTGAAAACAATACGGCGAGGCTTCGCAACGCCCCAATCAAAATTCGATTTTCGTGAAGTACTGACACTCAAATCAAGCTACTGCACCCGCAACCAACGAATGCTGTTCGACCGGCACTGCGGGCAGATGCGTTCCACATCGACTCTGTACGTCGTATGCCATTCGTGGCCACAGCGCATGCAGGCGTAGATTGCTTCCTGCCCCTCATCGTTCGGGCGGGGATTGCGCGGGCTGGGAACCTTGGCTTCCACCAGTACAGACCGGGTGTGCTCCAACTCCTCCCAGGTAACGCTCTGGCGTTTCTTCTCCGCTTCCTTCATAATGGTCTGCCAGCGACCTCCCTCGGCCGCGGAGCACCACTCCAGCAGCAAGCGGTCGGGACGCAGGCCGGCTTTTTCCAGGCCGTCCCACAGACCGTCCAGGCGGCGCATGGTGCTGCGGTTGGCGTCGATGTAGTGACAGTCCACGTAATGGCAGCCGGAGACCAGCACCACCGGCGCGCCCTTGCGGAAGGCATACAAGACGAACTCCGGGTCGACCCGGCCCGAGCACATGGTGCGGATGATGCGCGCGTTGGGCGGGTAAGCCATGCGGCTGACCCCGGCCGTATCCGCGCCGGCGTAGGAACACCAGTTGCAGGCGAAGGTCACTACCTTGTCTTGCGGGTCTTCGTCCAGGATGGCATCGATCTGGGCGTAGATGGCCTGGTCGGAGAAATGCCGCATGGAGATGGCGCCGTACTTGCATTCCGCGGCGCAGGTGCCGCAGCCGGAACAGGCAGCCGCCGTCACGCGCGC
>DAOTXM010000054.1:0-5569 GCA_034435215.1 Anaerolineales bacterium | reverse complement strand
GGGGCGCACGCCCCCGCGCACAACCATTTTTTGGGGGATTCCTGGTAGTGAATGCACATCAGCAATGCGACCTTGCGCTGTAATACTACTCTATAACGTTAAGCCCGGCTCACCAGCCGGGCTTTTGCTTCATTACGGCATCAACCTATTTTGGTTTTTCTTCTCCAAACAAGATCACCACAATATGTTGATTCAAAAATCGTGGGGATGTGGTTTTCTGCCCAGGTACGATCTGCCCAAGCGTATAGCCTCCGGCAATCGGTACTTGTTCCCCGATAATATCCTGTATGGCAGCAACCTCGATACCGGGGGTAGCCTTGAGTAACATCTGCCAGGCAATATCCACCAATACAAGCGCAAAGGCTGGTTTGACACCGTCCAGTTCACGCAAGGCCTGCTGGGTGGCTTCTTGAGCCGCCTTCTGGCAGCTTATCCGGCTTCCAACCATGACAAAGGCATCCGCGCCATCGCGAACGGGTGCATTCATGCGGAAACTGCCATCCGCTTCCACACGAATTGGCGAGCGGACGATCAGCTCATCGCCTTGTTCCATACCGAGCGGATACAGACGTGCCATGTGACTGAGAGGTGGAAACCCCCATTCACGGGCGGGATAGCCAAACAACTCAGCATAGGTTTCGGAGGCCGGGCGCGAATCCAGAGTCCGCAGCCAGAAACCGCGCGAGCGGGTAACACGCATTTGACCGCCGACCGGGTCCCAGCCGTGGGCGTACCCAACGCCCATATGCAGATTGCCGCTAAAGGTCAAAGCTGCTAACGCGCCTGTACCGGTCTGATTGCCGGCGATCTGGTACGTGTTTCCGGTATGCAAGTCACCCGATGATAGACCACCCACGATTCGGCATGTGTCGCGGGAAATCGAGTTGCAAAATTGCTCTGCATCCCCGTTGAAGCCATCCGCAAAGCAGATAACATTTTGCGCTTGTTTGCCGGAAACCAACATATCCAACTGGGAAGCCGTCTCACGGCTGCTTTGGGCATAGCCAGGCAACCAGTGGGAGCTCACTTCCAGGTCTTCTGTGCTTATCACACCAACAATAACTGCGTGCGAATGCAGGCCCATTCCCGTCAAGCAAGCCGGGGTACTGAAACCGATCAAGGGTGCATCACCCAGCAAACTGGCAGCCCCGTTGGCAACATCACGCGCCTGATACTGGTGGGAGGCAATCACAATTCCCAGACCGGGCGCAACCGCCCCTAGACGGTTCAGAGCATGGTGCGTAGCCTGCAAACTGGCCTCGCGGCCATCCAACGCTTGAGCATATCCAACAGCAGCATGAAATGTCATGGTTGCTAATTATTCCTCTGCCACCGGAATGGTGAAATGGAAGGTGGTCCCTTTGCGAAATTCGCTATCAAACCAGATTTTACCGCCCTGCATTTCCACCAGGCCCCTGGTAATGTTCAATCCCAGGCCTGTCCCCGGTGCCTCGCGAGCTTTTTGATCATCCGAACGGAAGAACTTGGAAAATATCTTTTGCTGGTCTTCCACACTGATGCCGATGCCGTTATCCTTGACCCAGATATGCACAACCTGCGCTGCACCGCCAGGATCCCATTGGTTTGCAGAGACCTCGGCAGCAATAACGATCTTCCCACCCTCAGGCGTGTACTTGTGTGCATTGCTTACCAGGTTTATCAATACCTGGCTGACACGCGTCTGATCTGCCCAGACCAGGGGCAGTGATTTAGGTACCTGTACCTGGATCTCCTGCTTTTTATCTTCGATTTGGCGGCTGGTGGACCGAATGACCTCATCCACAACATCGGACAGGTTCACAGCCTTGAAGTCCAGGCGGAGGCGGCCGGCTTCGATTTTGGCGTTGTCGTTCAGGTCCGAAACCAGGGTCGACATTCGCTCCACATTCGAACGGATCGTATTCAGAAAATTGTTCTGCATCTCATTGATGGGGCCTACCGCGCCAGCCGCAAGCAATTCGGTATACCCCTTGATGGATGTCATCGGGTTTTTGAGTTCATGCGCCACGAACGACACGAACTCACTCTTGGCATCATTGGCCTGCTGGACTTCTGCATAAAGTTGGGCATTCGAAATGGCAATAGCGGCATGATCGCTGAGACGGTTGAGGAACGCAACATCCTGCTGCGTGTCGCTGACGCTTTCGAGCAACAACAACCCGATGGCATTCGCTTCGCGTCGAATCGGAATAACGATCTGCGTATGTGCCCCCGGCAGGATACTGCCCTCGGCTTTGGATTGCAATGAGACTTGTTGCGGCTGGGAGGTCTGTACGGCAGATTTGATGACGGGCATATCCAATGTTAAAAGCCCATCTGTTAAACGGTCTTTCAGGTCTCCGTATCCCTGTTCAGCCATCACACGCAGTTTTCCATCCGCCAGCATACCAATCAACCCGGCCTCCGCCTTCGACTGGCGCATAGCCCATTCCAGGGTGATGCGCATGGCGCGGCTGATTTCAAGGCTGGCGTTCAGCTCACGGTCGATGCGTTGCATGACCGAGAGTTCTTCCACACGGGTAGCCAGTTCCTGGTCGGTCAGCGTAAACAAACGAGCGTTTTCGATACCCACTGCAGCCTGCCCGGCAAAAGCAGAGAGCAGGGTCTTGTCGTCTTCTACGAATGGTAGACCATCTTTGCGATTGATCACTTCGATCACGCCGATCACGCGATCTTTTACCAACAAAGGTACAGCCAAGAGCGATTTGCTGGTGAAGCCTGTCTGCTGTTGAGGAATGGTGAAATGTGCCGGCGACGTCTGCGCATTGTTTTCAACTACCGGCACACGCTCCTGCGCGGCACGACCAACGATACCACTCCCAGCCGGGACGCGTTGGCCGACCAATTCTGCCGACGAAGGAGGACCAACTGTCACTTTGAAGATCAAATCATCAGTCTGCTCGTCGACCAGGAACAAACTGCCAGCCTCGCAATTGAAAATACTGACGGCGTTATGCAGAATGTTCTGTAACAAAGGTTCCAAGTCGAGCGTCGAAGTAAGCTGGCGGGTCAATTCGTTCAATGTCGAGAGTTGATAGGCGCGTTGCTGTGTTTCTTGCAGGAGGCGGGCTTTGACGATAGCCCCAGCGGTCTGATCTGCAATGGCCTGCAACAGGTCGAGTTGTGCCCGCGAGTAGGTGACGCTGGCATCCCGGCTGCCAATCCCCAACGAGCCGATAGTCTCTGCACCGGCGTTGAGGGGAACACCCATCCAGGCAAATACATCCTGGAATGCGGGTGTCACATTACGCGCCTGGCATTCGCGCAGGTAATCCTGTGTCAAAATCGGGCGCCCTTTGCGGATCACTTCCTGGCCGAGCCCAAAATTCAATGGCTGCGGGATATTTTCGCGTTCTTCCAACCGCTCACGGTTCTCCACACAAAAAGCATAGTAATAATAATCCCCAGGTCCGCTGTACAGCGTGACATGAAATTCGCTGGCAGAGATGATTTGTCCGGTCTGGGCAAAGATCAATTCCATGACGTCGTCGAAGGTCAAGGTGATGTTGACGCCCTGGGATACGCGTGTCAACGCATTCATTTCCTGAATGCGGCGTTCCAAATTAGCGACGGTCTGCACACGTCCAATCGCGACCGAGGATTGGTCTGCCAGATTTTCGAGGAACGTCAAATCCTGGGGCGTATACGGCTGTCCGGACATGCGCTGACCCAACGCCAGCCAACCAATTGGGCCATCTTTCCCTGCCAGGCTGATGAACAGTTTCGCGCCGAGCAGGTTCATGCGCGCTTCTTCCGCTTTCAGGCTGGGAGGCAGGGTAGCCCCATCCAGGTAGAGAGGCAGGTTTTCGCTTGCAAAATATTGAGCCAGTGCGCTGCCAGATGAAAAACGCACATCACTACTGGGACGCCCGTCGATGTCCGGCAAACTTATATATTGATCATTGACCGGGTCGTAGGAATAGATGTGCACGTATTCAGGTGCAAGCGTTTCCATGATCTGTTGCCGCAAAATACGCCCGACATTTTGGATGTCCAATACGCTGGTCATCTGGTGACTGAACTCGCGCAAGCGCTTATCGTAGATACGTTGTCCGCGGAAGAACGAACTATCGATGACCTCCACCAGATTTTTTCGCACCGGATCCAAAGCAATTGCCAGGACAAAAATCAATCCGCCGATCACCAGGGGATTGTCTACCTTCAATGTTTCATTGAAAAAAAGTTTGAAGATCAAACTGACACCGCTTACCAGCAGAGCATACCCTAGCACTGCGAAGATGGTCAGGATGGAATAAACGATCCCTTGCCGGATCCACATATCGGTGCGCACCAAACGATAACGCAAGATGGTGTAGCCAATGGTCAGGGGGAACAGAATTACGAAAAAGAACAGGTAAGGAGAAAAAGACACCAGGCCAAAGGGAAAGAGCACCAACCAGACACCCATCGGACCCAGGGATAACAAAATCCCAATCAACACCACACGCGCCTGGCTCCTGACTACGGGCGAACGCGCAAAGAACCCTCGATTGATCGTCACACCGAAATGGAGCAAGATGGCAAGCGCATCGAAGAAATAACTAGCATACCAAGCTGAGAAATAAGCTCGCGGCTGTTCAAGATTGGACATCGTGACAAGCGTATATCCTGCAAGGATCAACGCAACCAGATACCCCACCCAGCGTAAATAAGGGCGTCCCATTACGAAACGAGCTTCCTGTGGGAAGGAAAGCGTCAGATCTACTAATGCGCCTCCGGCCAATGGTAATGCCAGTGCCCAAAAATAGGAGAAACGATGGGTGGTGTACAGATCGAAGAAGGTTCCGGCTACAATCGCCATCGAAGAAGCAAAAAGCGCAAAGGCGCGTCCGGCTGGTTCATTGCGACGAAGGCCAAAGATCCAGAAACTGAGCGCAAAGAATGCAACACTGACAATCGAAGGCACGATCAAATATGCAGTCCGGTCCGAAGCGGGAAGCCGGTGCAGTTCCACATCGTAGGTTGATACTTCCCCGTCAGCAGATTGCAGCATAACCAGAACTGTTTCCCCCGGGAAAAAACCGCTAAGTGCCTGTTCCACATCACGTGCATTACGAACCTCCTGGTCCGCAACGATGCGTAATTGATCGCCATGTGCAACGCCCTGGTTGTACAACTGCCAAGCTTCGCTAGGTTTCCCCGGACCTGCCGGACTGCTTACCATGGTGGGCTCGAAAAAAGCACCCAGGAATGGTTGTTGCAGCCAGTTATAGGCAAAAACAAGCGCAGCAACAAAGATGACGATCGCAATTGATTGGTAGATCAATACGATTAGTTGCAAGGTTTTACTCAAAGTGAGGTTAAAACGAATTGATTGGACCATACGCATCGGTATATGTACGACAGTTGTGCAACTGGCTTTCTTGAAAGCATTTTACACTACATTTTGTGATGGTTTGAATGGTACTTTCATATCAAAGTTATACCAGATCGATGTGAGATCTTGCTCTAAAAATAAGAAGAGGCCAGCCGTCGGGCCGACCTCTTCCACAATATAGATACACAGTACATCACGAAACAATTGGGAGAAGCGCCCAAAAACGGGTGGGGGGGGGGGGGGGGGGGGGGG
>DAOTXM010000053.1:0-4146 GCA_034435215.1 Anaerolineales bacterium | reverse complement strand
TTTGATAGGGTATTTCATCAAAACAGCCCCGTGGGTGTTGCGGATCTTCCGGCTCAGCATACAAATCCAGGACTTCCTCCATGCGCCAGACGAAATCTGCACCCAGGGTTGGAATGCACCACTTCTTTCTTACCGATAGTTTAAGCCGTTTTTTTCACCACGTTGCGGACGGTTTCATCTGAGATGCTTTCAACCACTTTCAACTCAACCAATCGGTCGCTCAACAACTGCAAGGTCCAGCGTTTCTGTCCTTGGGGCGGTTTGCTCTTGGCTAACGTTTCGAGGATGGCTTCACCTTTGCTGTCCAGTTTGACCCGCGCACCTGGACGTGGCTTCTCCCGGAGCGAAGCTTCCAACCCTTCCAATACAAACCGCTGGCGTGTGCGCTCAATCGTACGAAAGCCTGCTTTCAAGACTGCAGCAATCTCAGCATCGGTTTTGCCTTCATCCTTCCTTTTGTAAGAAGTTTACTCGCCATTACCAATTTGGTAAAGTACTAGAAGACCTGTCAGTTTTTTTGGAACCTTCACTGGTATCATTAGGGCCATGATTCGCATCGAAACTCACAAAGTAATTCCTTTTTTACTGTTTTTCATCGTTATCGCCACCTTCCTCTTCCTGCCCTACTTCTCGCAGGTCGAACTGCCCGTGGCGCAGATGTCCGCCTTTGGGTCGGAGACCGTGCGCGCCAAGGTAGACGAGATCATCGAAGAAGGCCAGATCGACCTGGGAGGCACACTACAGCGTTACCAGATCGCGCGCGTGGAAATCTTGGAGGGGGATTACGCCGGCATCCTGATGGAAATCGACTACGGCCAGCGCCAGGTGCTCTCCGGCAACGTCTACCTGCAACCCGGCGACGAAATCCTGGTCACACTGGGGGTACGTCCCGATAACGTGCTCACGGCTTATTACACCGAACACGTCCGTACTGGGCCATTGCTGTGGCTGTTGGCGGCTTTCGTCGTTGCGATCCTGCTGATCAGCCGCTGGAAGGGCCTGCGCTCCCTGCTCAGCATGGCCTTCAGCCTGTGGGTCATCATTAGCTACATGATTCCGCATATCTTGACCGGCGAAGACCCGCTGCGCGTCAGCATCATCGGCTCCGCCCTCCTGCTGGGCGTCACGCTCTATCTCACCTACGGCTGGAACCTGAAAACCCACTCCGCCGTGCTGGGGATGGTCTTCGTGCTGGTCATCACCGGGACACTGGCCTACTTCTTCGTCGTCTTCACCCGGCTGACCGGCGCGGGCGATGAGAACGCGCTCTTCCTGATCCAAATGCTGGACGCGCGCATCAACCTGCGCGGATTGCTGCTGGGCGGCATGATCATCGGCGCGCTGGGCGTATTGGATGATTTGGTGACGACGCAGGCCTCGGCCGTGTTCGAACTCCATGGAGCGAATCCCGGCCTGGGCTTTCGCCGCCTCTACAGCGCCGCCATGCGCATCGGTCAGGACCATGTGGCTGCTACCGTCAATACACTGGTGCTGGCCTACGCCGGAGCCTCGTTACCCATGTTGCTGATGTTTTCGCTAGGAAGAGGGGATTACGGCTACCTGGTCAATTTTTCCTTTGTGGCCGAAGAGATCGTACGCACGCTGGCCGGGTCGTTGGGGCTGGTTGCCGCGGTCCCGCTCACGACGGCGATTGCCGCGGGATTTGCGCTCTACAGTCACCAGCTGGGGAGGTGGGAGCAGGTTTTGGGTCCGGAAGGAGGCGGGACAGGTCATCGACATTGACTTTTAATCTTGCGAAAGTTTGGAATCTTCGCAAGGTTGAGCATCGTATCTTACAAAATTGTCAGGCTATTTATGCAACCTTTTATCGTCTCGTTGCGTAAAGTAAATGCAGAAAGTTGTAGAGGAGCGACGTGAACGAGGAACAAGCCTGGATCATCCAGGCCAAAAACGGAAGCGACGAAGCGTTTACATACATCGTTGAGACCTACCAGACCCCGGTCTACAACTTGTGTTATCGCATGCTGGCTGAGCCCGAAGCGGCGGAAGACGCCGCGCAGGAGACGTTCCTGCGGGCTTACCAGCACATTCATCGCTATGATTTACAGCGACCTTTTGCGACCTGGCTGCTCTCGATTGCAGCCCATTATTGTATCGATCGTCTCAGACGACGCAAGTTACCCATCTTCTCGGTGGATGATGACGAGGAGGCCACGTTCGAGATCCCGGACGTGCAGGCGCTCCAGCCTGAAGCCGAAACAGTACACGGCGAACAACGGGAACAAATCCACGTCATGGTGCAATCCCTGGATGCGACCGACCGCGCTGCGATCGTCATGCGTTATTGGTACGATTTTTCCGAGAAAGAGATTGCCGAAGCACTCAACCTGACCATTAGCGCGGTCAAGAGCCGCCTGCACCGGGCGCGCAAACAGCTTGGCAAACTCTGGCAAGAATCTTCCACACCCGCACATGTGGAAAGGAGCCCCTATGAATCACCGGCCTTTTGAAGACTGGTTATTGGAAGACCAACCTCTGGACCCCGCACAGAAACGCGAACTGGATGGGCATCTGCGCACCTGCAAAGTTTGCAGCGCAATTGCTGAATCGAATCTGGCGTTGCGTTCCGCCCGCGTGGTCGCGCCTGTACCGGGCTTCACCGCCCGCTGGCAGGAGCGGCTGGTGCTGGCGCGCCGGGCACAGCGCCGACGCACCCTGCTGGGAACCCTGTATTTCTCGCTGGGAGGGTTGCTTTTACTGGGATTGCTGGCAGGCCCTCCCCTGGTCGCTTTGATCGACGCACCGGCTGAATGGATTTCGTCCATGGTGCACGTTTTATTGTTTACCTATACGACGGTCATGGCCGTGGCGGAAGCGGGTTCTGTGCTCTGCCGCGTGCTGCCGGGGTTCATGCCGCCGTTCGTCTGGTTGGTTTTGCTTTCTACCCTGAGCGGACTGGGCCTGCTCTGGTCCGTCTCGATCTGGCGCTTGATGCGCCGTCCGCAAGGAGTAACTTCATGAAAAATACGTTCAGACTTTTTAGCCTTGTGCTGGCCTTGGCGCTGCTGTTCCTGCCGAACAGCACTGTCTACGCCCGCGGCTCGTCCGGCGGTTTGCTGGATGGGCGGGTCATCTTCGGTGATAACTTCACCCTGGAAAGCGGCGACACGCTGAGCGGCGACCTGGTGGTCTTCGGCGGCAATGTCAAAATCGAGACGGAGGCAACTGTCCGGGGCGATATGGTCGTGATTGGTGGGAATGTCACGCTGGATGGTGTTGTTACTGGTTCAACGGTTATTGTGGGCGGTTCAACCACCATGGGCGAAACATCCGTGATCGAAGGCGACCTGGTCACTGTGGGTGGCGCATTGACGCGCGCCCCGGGTTCGGAAGTGGAAGGGGAGGTGATCACGAATATCCCTGCGCCCGATATCCAGATTCCGGATATCCAGGTGCCGAATGCGCCCACCCCTCCCACGCCGCCCAGCCCGCCAGAAGTCAGTTTCAATTACAACCCGCTGGGTAGTTTCTTCCGTATGATTGGAACAGCCATCGCTGTTTCCTTGCTCGCGATGTTGGCCAGTCTGTTTCTCCAGCCACATATCGGACGCGTTTCCCAGGCAGTGATTGGGCAACCGGTCATCGCCGGCAGCGTCGGCCTGTTGACAGGTGTGATGGCCCCGGTTGTCTTTATTATCCTGGCGATCACGATCATCCTGATCCCGGTAGTGGTGCTGGCGGCTGCGGCATTGGCCCTGGCCTGGTTATTCGGCCTGATCGCCATCGGCACAGAAGTGGGGGAGCGCTTCACCCGCGCCATCAACCAGACCTGGGCCCCACCCCTGACGGCTGGTATAGGCACCTTCTTGATGATGCTGGTGGTCGGCGGAATTGGCATGATCCCGTGCATCGGCTGGCTGGTCTCTTCCCTGGTGGCCCTGCTGGGAATTGGCGGCGTCGTCCTGACGATTTTCGGCTCACAGCCCTATCCCCGCGTCGTTGCGCCTGTGACTCCGGCCGGTGAGGTTCCCCTGGCATAACATCTTGGGATGTGTACGCAAAACATGTCAGGACGATTTCGGTGTTCCCTGGTAGTGAATTCGTATCAGCAATGAACCGGCTCTCTGGGAATTTCCGTGATAGATACCCGGATTTGGGGGTGGGGGGGGGGGGGGGGGGGGGGGG
>DAOTXM010000052.1:0-15523 GCA_034435215.1 Anaerolineales bacterium | reverse complement strand
GAGTCCGAGGCGGCGCGCTGTACTGGGCGGGAATCTGCGCCGGTTGGACAGGTAGGGATGCATCCATCGCTTTTCCAGAGGCATCGCTATTATCCTTTTTGGCGCTATATTCAATTCTTTGGGGTTCACCCGTTGTCGCATAACTGGCCACCTGATCCACGGCGGTTTCCATGGTGGCGGCCTTGAAGACAGGCGCGTCGATTTGCGTTTCAGTTTGATTCGGCCGGGCGACCGCTTCAGGTTGGGTGGGCTCGGAGGCCGCATTCTTTCTTTCCAGTTCCGCCAGCACGCGCTTCAAGTCAGCGGACATTTCCCCCGCTGAGCCGTAGCGCCGGGCTGGATCCTTTTCCAGCGACTTGTGCAGAATGTTCATCAATTCGTACGGGACATCCGGCCGGATGGAGCGCAAATCGGGAACCGGGTCGTTCAAATGCATCATCATCAGGGACATGGCTGAGTCAGCGTTGAAGGGTGGTTCGCCGCTCAACATCTCATAGAGCGTGATCCCCAGCGAATAAATATCGGAACGCTGGTCAGGCACCTCGGAGCGGATCGTTTCCGGAGCCATATACCGAGCCGTTCCTACTACCGCGCCGGTGGCCGTGTGACTGTCCCCGCCGATGATCTTGACGATCCCGAAGTCCATCAGGATGGCCTGCCCGTGGACGTCCAGCATGATGTTGGCCGGTTTGATGTCACGATGGATGATGCCCTGCTTATGGGCGTATCCCAGGGCATCACAAATGTTGACGGTGAATTTTATCGCCTCTTCCAGGGACAATTGTCTCCCGGCTTTGTTCAAACGCCGCAGGCGTTCCTGCAACGTTTCCCCCGGAATGAATTCCAGCACCATATAGTAGACGCCTTCATCGGTGTTGAAATCGTAGACCTGGACAATATTGGGATGGCGCAGTTTGGCCACCGCAGTGGCTTCCTCCTCGAAGCGGGCAATGAATTTTGAATCGGTCGCCAGGTGAGAGTGGATCAATTTGATTGCAACCACGCGCTTCAGGTTGGGATCGTTTGCCTTATAAACCGCCGACATACCTCCCTGGCCGAGCAAGGCCTCGATGACATAGCGCTTGCTCAGCGTGCGTTTGATCCAACTGGGTTGCTCCATAATGCTCCTCCTTGTCGGGGGCAAATCGATCTTGACAATATCACATCACTCCGAGAAGGCTTCTCTCATATGCGTGTTTGCCAAGCTGTATACGGTTAGAAGTTGTCCCATATTATATGACTAAAAAGGTCAAAATTCAATACTTTTTTGGTCCTTCCGTTTTTAACGGGATCGAGGTCCGGCATTTTTCCCGTCCAAACCGGTAGAGCCTTTTTTTGCGTGTCATGGGAAATTGACTACCACTGTTTCTAATGAAAAATCTGACCCCAAAGAGGCCAAACGGGGATTCTTCACCTCGCCTATTATCTTCCCCCTAATGTTATATTCAAGGTTGAGAACGCCCTGGTACTCCCACTGACGTTATTGGCAGGATGCCAGGTACCAGTTTTAGAGCGTCACCGCTCAGATGAGTGTATCCGCCCCAGGTAACGAGTTTTCCGCGCGGATTACCGTCATACAATTCCACTTCCAACGCAGTGATGGAACAGTTATAACACGCAGCGTTCTTCAGCCAGTCTTCACCCAACTCGGGGCACATATCTCTAAGGGTTGCAATGAAAATCCCGGCATGGCCGACGAGCAAGACGTTTTGATCCGACTTGTCCCCCAGGACTTGTACCAGACCCCTTCGCCAGCGTTCCCACATTGTTACATAACTTTCCCCACCTGGAAAAGCAATCTCCGAGTTGCCCGCAAACCACGCGTTGGTGATGCGATGATAGAACGCCCAATTCTCGTCGCTAAAGGACTGACCTTCCAGTTCGCCGACATCCACTTCGCGGAAATTATCCAGGATGGTGAGTCCCTTTTCAAGCCGCGCCGCGATGATCGTGGCAGTTTCCATCGCGCGTCTCATGGGTGAACTGTAGATCTCGTCGATGGATTTTCCGGTCAGAAATTCGGCAGTTTGCTGGGCTTGTAGAATGCCCCGCGCCGTGAGAGAGTGATCTACATGCTTACAGGAATACCGCCTGGCGACATTATCCTGCCCTTCTCCATGCCGGACGAAATAGAGACGATTCATTCGTGAAGCCTTCATGGCAGTGCTTTGATCTTTTCTAGCGGCAGCGCCTCCACTGTGACCCCCTGATAGCCGCTCATCGTCGTTGCCATCGTCAATGAATTGTAGATCGCTTCTTCCGTGGATTCGATGGCGGCCTGGAACAATGGTGACATCGATTCATTTGGCGTTTCGGGATAAGCCCAGGTCTGCTTCCGTCTTTCGGGCGTCCGCCGCACTCCCTCGTGGGTCGAAAAGGCAATGACGTAATCCCCCGAGCCGTTGCTCATGGATGCGCCCGTGCGCGCCAGACCAGCCAATCCGCGCCGGGCAAGACGGGTCAGGTTGCGGTCGGAGAGCGGGGCGTCGGTAGCGAGGACGATCATGATCGAGCCGTCTGATGGGGAAAGGCGCGACGCACCTATTTGCAGGTGACCTCCAAAATTGGATTGCACCAGCGCCCCAAGGGTAAAACCACCCGGCACGATCCGCGAACTGGTGCCGATGCCGCCCTTCCATCCTAAGCAGACGGTTCCCGTCCCCGCGCCGACGCAGCCTTCGGCCACCGGGCCCTCGCTGGCCATCCGGATAGCTTCTAGCATGTGTTCGACCGTCAACGCGCGGGCGCGGATGTTGTTCAGCTTGCCATCGTTGGTTTCGCCGACGACCGGGTTGACCGAACGGACTTCTTCGTTGCCAGGTTGGGAGAGCGTCCACTCGATCAACGCTTCGGCGGCGCGTGGGACGGCCAGCGTGTTGGTCAACAGGATGGGCGTCTCGATCTCACCCAATTCGGTCAATTGCGTAACCCCCATCAACTTTCCATAGCCGTTGCCAACCGCCAGGCCTGCCGGGACTTTATCTTGAAAAAGATTGCCAGCATGGGGCAGGATGGCAGTCGCGCCGGTGCGGATGTCCGTGCCTTCGATCAGGGTGAAATGCCCCACCCGGACGCCTTTCACATCGGTGATGGCGTTCAAAGGGCCGGGCGGCAGGGTGCCGGGAGCCAGCCCCAGGCCTGCACTGAGCGATGTCGAAGTGTCACGGGCGCGGAGGCGATTCACTGTCATCTTCAAAAGATCGACACGATCCCGGCTGCAATCAGGCCCATGACCATGCTGAAGACCGTTCCAATCAGGAATCCGCGGAAGTGGAAGAAATAGTCTTTGTAAGCGGGGTGTCCCTCGCTGCCGGGGATCACGAAGCGTTTGGGCGTGATGGTGCAGAAGATCAACCAGTCCAGGACCAGCCAGTCCCACAGGTTGAAAGCGAAGGCAATTCCAAAAGCATACAACCACAGGGGAAGAAAGCTCACCTCTCCGCCCACCCGTGCCTGGAATACGAAGGTGGCATAGACTGGGAAGAGGAACAGCACCAGCATGAACGGCAGTCCCAGCCAGGTAGACTGGCGTTTCTCCGCATCCGTTTTAGGCGGGAGGATTTCCTTGATGGCTGGGGGATAGTCCTGCAACATCAGGCGCGGGTTGTAGAGCACCAGAGCAAGCAGGAAAACTGTTGCCAGCACTACGTACAGTCCTGCGTGGGAAAGGAACAGGGGAAAAACCAACATCAAAGCACCTTCCTTGGCTTGGATTTGTACAATTCTACGGCTCCCATTGGTAATTCAGCAAGACAAACAGATACGGCTGCCCATCCACATACTCCACGCCCGCCAGCCAGGTGCGCCAGTCCATGCCGCTATAGGACGGGTCGTTGCCGGGGTTGTGTATCGAATAGAAATTCAGGTTGGCATATTCGTCCGGCCACTCGACCTCGTACGTCGCCCCGCCGAGTTTGATTTCATTGCAAATCAGGCTCTCGTTCTTGAAGGCATCCTGGAGGGCGGGCAGGATGATCTTGGGGAATGTTCCTTTCACCGGTTCACCGCTGCCTGCCCCCGGACCCCAATCCACTTCGTAGGTGCTCTGGAAGACCCATCCGGCTTCCTCGGGCGAGTAATTGGCGACTGTCCCGTTGCGGATGTAGACCACGTTCACGCCATGTATGGGGCTGACCAGTGACTTGAGCAACTTGCCGTCCGTGGTATTGACCGCCGTTTCCAAGTTGCGCAACAACGACGGGACGCGCGCATCCGAACAAAATGCGGCTGGGTTGACATATTCCGTCAGGAAATCGGCGTTGACCCAGCCGGTCCCACCGCCGGGATTATGGATCTCCACCCACAGGTCTTCTCCCGCGCTGGCAGTCTTCCCCGTGCGCGTCAGGCCAGACTGAGCCGGCTGCAATGTGCCAACGACTGCGTTCTCCACCCCCGGTCCCAAGCGAATATTGAGCACGTCATCCGGAAAGACATTGATCACAGCATATGTATTCGAACTTGCCCCAGGAGAAGGCTGCGAGAGCGGCGTGAAGGTGGCAAAGGGCTGCAAGGAGGGGGTGATTGTATTGCCAGGCGCAGGCGTGTCGAGCGCCGGGATGGGCGAACCCAGGAACAATGTCGGTGTAACAGTACCGGACGGTGCTTGTGGTGCAGGGGTCGCCAGCGAACGTGTGCAGGCGGCAAGCGCTAACAGTAGCAGCACAGGTAAAGTTTTCATTTTCATGGTCTTCTCCTTCGATCGGTATCATTCTCACACTTTTTGTGTTTTGATGCAAGGACAAAAAAGCATCCAAACATAGCGCCCTTCGACTTCACTCCCCTTTGCAAGCTTAGGGTCATTCCATTCGGGGAGGAGAAATATTAAAACAACATTAAACCCTTGACACACTCCAAACCCTTGTGATAAACTTCGGCGGCCTTGAAAAGGCAAATCTTACGAAAGGAGACGCAAACCGATGTTCGATAGCAAGCTTTCCATCAAATGCACCCGCACCGTACAAGGCGGTGGTGTTGCTTTGCCTCCTCGGAGTGCGTCTGTTGACTCGTAAGATACACGCAGTGTGATCTACGGCCACGGAGCGCTCCAGCCCGTGGCCTTTTTCTTTCCTTGAATCCAAGGCGGCCATGGGCAAACTCGTGGCCGTTTTGTTTTTGTTTCAAGTGTCAGTGCGAGACCTGCGGAGCAGGTCGTGGCGATCCCAAGGCTAAACCAGTACTTTGTATCAAGTTTTGAGGAGACTGCCGCGACGGGCATACGCCCTTCTCGTAACGATAAGGAGTAACATCATGCTAACCATCCAAACCCCTCTGTTCGAAGGCCAGGACATCCGTCTGGGCCCGATTGACCACGAAAAGGACCCTGAAATAGAGTCCAGGTGGACCCATGATTGTGAGTTCATGCGCCTGATGGAACTCAAACCCGTCCGCCCGGTTTCGCCGGCGATGGTCAAGAAGCAGTACGAGTCGTTGGAGAAATCCATCGAAGAGGACAAGAATCTGTTCTACTTCACCATCCGCGCCCGCGAAGACGACCGCCTGCTGGGCAAGGCTGTGCTCGAATGGATCGACTGGACCAACGGCAACGCTTACCTGCGCCTGGGCATCGGTTCGGGCACGGATCGGGGTCGGGGTCTTGGCGCGCAGGCGCTCGGTCTGCTGCTGCGCTTTGCCTTCGCCGAATTGAACCTGTTTCGCGTGACGATCGTCATGCCGGAATATTGTCAGGCGGCGATCGCTCTGGTGCGCAAGTTCGGCTTCGTGGAAGAAGTCCGCCGGCGCAAAGCCATCCTGCGCGATAGCCAGGAGTTCGACCTGCTTGCCTTCGGGCTGCTGCGCTCGGAGTGGGACGATACATCCACCCTGAGCGGAGGGCGTAGCCCGAAGTCGAAGGGGGCATGATGACCATGGAAGACCTGTTCAAAGGCAAACTTGTCCGCCTGGCCGCTACCGACCCAGAAGAGCTTAGCAAAAGCTTTTCCCGTTGGAACCGCGACTCTGAATTCAAGCGCCTGCTGGATTTCGACCCGGCACGCATGCACTCGACCAAAGCCATCAAAGAATGGATGGAGAAACACATGGAGTCCGAGAAGGATACCTTCTGGTTCTCCATCCGCACCCTGGAAGATGACCGCCTGCTCGGTGATGCTGACCTGGCGGTCATCAACTGGGGTAGCCGGGACGCATTCGTCGGCTTGGGTATTGGCGAGCGCGATTTTTGGGGCAAGGGCTATGGCACCGACGCGATGGCACTGATCCTGCGCTACGCTTTTCTCGAACTCAACCTGCGGCGCGTGACGTTGAACGTTTTTGAGTACAACGAACGCGCCATGCGCTCGTATGAGAAGGTCGGGTTCCGGCTGGAAGGCCGCCAGCGCCAGATCATGCAGCGCGAAGGCCGCCGCTGGGATATCCTGTTCATGGGTATTCTGCGCGAGGAATGGCTGGCCCAAAACGGCAAAAAGGTCGGATAAACGGGAGCAAATCGAGGTTTCGGGATGATGCGGAACGGGAATGATCTGCTACGTGGACAGCTCGTCCGTCTGGCGGCGCAGGATGCCGAGGAGGCAGGTGAATCCTATGCGCGTTGGGCGCGGGACGAAGCCTTCAGCCGTATGATCGAGTCGGACCCGCTGGTCCTGTTATCCACGAAAGCCCACCGGGCAAAGGCCGCCCGTGATTGGCCGGAAGACGATCCCGCCAACATCATGTTCGTGGTGCGAACTTTGGAAGATGACCGGTTGATCGGTTTCGCCAATCTGGATTTTATCCAGTGGTCGTACGGCGACACGTACATGGGCATCGGCATTGGCGAACGCGAGTTTTGGGGGAAGGGCTACGGCAGGGATGCGTTGCACATCCTGCTGCGCTATGCCTTCATGGAACTCAACCTGCGCCGGGTGACCCTGACCGTTTTTGAATATAACGAACAAGCCATCCGCATGTACCAGCAAGCCGGGTTTCGACTGGAAGGCCGCCACCGGCAGGTGCTCCACCGGAAGGGCCAACGCTGGGATATGCTGGAGATGGGCATTTTACGTAAAGAATGGATGGAAACGAATGGCGACATTATTTCAGATCGGCGATGATGTTCTCGATGAACCAGATTCGCCGGCGCTCAAACCAGGCCCTTCGACCGCGCTCAGGACGAGCCTGAGCCTGCGTGCCGCTCACTGGGCCGACCTGGAGCCTGTAGCGCAGCTCATCCTGGATGTCTGTACGCACGACGGCGATGCGACCGTGGCCGTCACCCCCGCGGATTTGAAGAACGAGTGGCAAACCCCGGATTTCAACCTCGAGACAGACGCCTGGGTAGTGACGAATTCCGATGGTCGCATTGTTGGCTATGAAGAATTTGTCAACCGTTACGCACACGCCTCCCTGCAAGGTGATGGCTACGTCCACCCTGATTTCATGGGCAACGGGATCGGCACCGCCATGCTGCGTGCGCTCGAAGAACGCGCCCGCCAGGAAATGCGACGGGCAGATCCTGAATTACGTGTTTTCATCCGTAACGGCATGTCGATTGGCGACAGCGTTGCGCGTGCAATGCACGAGGCGGAAGGCTACCACCCCATCCGCTTTTCATGGCGCATGGAAATCACATTGGAAACAGCACCGCCTGTTCCTGTTTGGCCTGAAGGCCTCGAATTGCGTCCCTTCGACGTGAACGAACACAACCGCACTGTTTTCGAGGCCCACGAGCAGGCCTTCAGCGATCATTGGGGGCACACGCCGGGCGATTTCGAGGTCTGGCAGGTACGCATGACGGGCAAGGAGAGTTTCGATCCTTCCCTGTGGTACATCGCCTGGGAGGGGGATGAAATTGCGGGATACTCGCTCTGCCGCTACCGCATGGACATCGGCTGGGTGGGCACCCTGGGCGTCCGTCGCCCGTGGCGTAAACGCGGACTGGGCTTGGCTTTGCTCAACCACTCCTTCGCTGAATTTTACCGGCGCGGCATGCGGACCATCGGCTTGGGCGTGGATGCGTCCAATCCCACAGGCGCAACGCGCCTGTATCAAAAAGCCGGGATGCACGTGGCAGCGGAATATGTGATCTACGAGAAAGAATTGCGCCCCGGCCGTGAACCGGAAGAGGAAAGCAATAGTCCCTGAGCGGAGCTGTTGGTCGAGTAGGCGGCGGGTCTCGATACTCCCCTTCGACTACACTCGCTGACGCTCGTTCCGCACAGGGAAAAGAAAAGGATAAAAATGGCTACAAACCTTGATGAACGAATAGATATTACCCTGCCCGCAGGCTTTACCGTCCGCGGGGCAACGTTGGAGGATGTGGAACCTTCCCTGGAACTTTACAACAAATGGTCCCAGACTGTCCTTGGCAGGGACGAGATCAACGATGCCCAGGCCATTCGCAATGAATGGGTCTCACCCGGTTTCGACCCGGCGCGGGACATTCGTCTGGTGATCACTCCGCACGATACACTGGTCGGTTATGTCGAAGTCTGGACGACGGCCAAACCACCTGTGCATCCCTGGATCTGGGGACGCGTCCACCCGGATTATGACGGGAAAGGCATTGGCACTTTTATGCTGAAATGGGCCGAACAGCGCGCCAAACTGGCCTTGAACGAACTCATGCCTAACTTGCGCTTTGCGCCCCATGTCGGTATCTACAGCCAGGCTAGGGAGAGCCAGAAGCTCTTCAAGGACCTTGGCTATCACTACATTCGCAGTTCGTACCGCATGCTGATCCATTTCGATGCGCCGCCGCCTGCGCCTGCCTGGCCGGAGGGACTCACCATTCGCACCTACAATCCAGAAATGGATGCGAAGGCTGTTTACCTGGCTGACCAGGATGTCTTCCGCGACCATTTTGGTTTCGTGGAGACGCCATTCGAAGAAGGCTTCCAGCGCTTCAAACACTTCAATACCGATTACGAAGGCTTCGACCCCTCGCTGTGGTTCATCGCCTGGGACGGAGACGAAGTGGCTGGCATCTGTCTGTGCCGCCCGCATGCCTATGATGACCCTGATCTGGGCTTCGTCAACATACTTGGGGTGCGCCGTCCCTGGCGCAAACACGGGCTGGGACTGGCGTTCCTGCATCATGCCTTCGGCGAATTCTATCGACGCGGCAAACGCAAAGCCGGTCTGGGGGTGGACGCCGAAAACCTGACCGGCGCATTGCGTCTATATGAGAAGGCCGGCATGCACGTCCACACACAGTTCGACCTGTTCGAGAAGGAAATTCGCCCCGGCAGGGAAATCAGTGTACAATCGCTGGGAGATTAGTTCACTTTTCGTATGTCATACTGAGCGCAGCGAAGCCTCTCATTTGTTACGAAAAGCCCCTTCGCTGACGCTCAGGGTGACACAATGTAAAAGGAGACCGCCATGAACCTGCGTTGTATGTATTGCCAGACCATGTTTACCATCGGCCGTGATGAAATGCTCTATGCGCTGCAAACCATGGATGCCGAAAAATGGACGCATTACGAAGCCCATTGTCCAAAATGCCGTCGCGCCAACCGCGTGGAACGCAAAAAGCTGGAGCTTGCCAACCCCAACTGGCAGGAAACCCTCCAGGCCATGGCCAAGGAGGCAGCGAAGCAAGCGGCTGCAGCTGCAAAGGCAGAGATGCCCGCTGCCGAGAAGAAAGCCGCGCCCCAAAAGGCCGCCTCAGCTGCCAGCGCAAAGAAACCCGCTGGCAAGAGTGAGGCAGCTTCGAAGGCAGGTACAACCAAAAAGCCCACTCCGAAGAAGGCCCCTTCCAAAGCCAAAGGTAAGTAATGGCCATTCGGGCAGTGTTCTTTGATCTGGGCGGTGTCATCGTCCGCACAGAATTTCAGGCCCCACGCCAGCACCTGGCCGAGAGGCTCGGAATAGAGTACGAAGACCTGGTTCGTTTGGTGTTCGATAGTCCCACCAGCCAGCAGGCCTCGGTTGGTGCCCTCAGCAGCGAGGAACATTGGGCTGCCGTTACCAGGCGCTTGAAACGCCCGGCAATAGAGGCCGGGCGTATCCGCGACGAGTTTTTCGCCGGGGATATCATCGACCACGCTTTGTTGAATTTCCTGCGCTCGTTACGTCCACGCTGCAAGACCGGACTGATCTCCAACGCCTGGCTGGATTTGCGGGAATACATCCTCAAGCAGAATTTCGACGACGCGTTCGACCACATGATCATCTCTGCGGAGGTGGGCGTGTTGAAACCTGAAGCCCGGATTTTCCAGATTGCGCTGGAGCAGGCCGGGGTGAGTCCGAACGAGGCGGTCTTTGTCGATGACTTCCCAGAAAATGTCGAAGGCTGTCGGGCAGTTGGCATGAACGGCATCCACTTCCGTGATCCACAAACTGTCATGACAGCGTTAAAAAAGCTGTTAGATGGAAAATGAACCCTGTACAAGAAAGAGTGATTTTGAAAGACTTAGGCGCAGGTTTGATCCTGCGCCGTTCTACGCCTGAAGATGCAGACTCGTTGGCGGACTTCAACGCCCGGGTTCACAGCGACGATGGTCCTGACAAGCCGGATGAACGCCTCGCTGCCTGGACCCGCGACCTGCTCACGCGTCCCCATCCGACCTTCCGCCCGGATGACTTCACGATTGTCGAAGAGACCGCCACGGGCCGGATCGTCTCTTCCCTGAACCTCATCCCGCAAACCTGGACTTACGAGGGCATTCCTTTTGAAGTTGGCCGCTCGGAACTGGTCGGGACTTTGCCCGAATTTCGCAAGCGCGGGCTTGTGCGAATTCAGTACGAAGAAATCCACAAATGGTGCGCCGAGCGCGGGCTGGCGGTGCAGGCCATCACCGGGATCCCGTACTTTTACCGTAAATTTGGTTATGAGATGGCGCTCGACCTGAGCGGGGAGCGCTTCGGCTATGAAGCGCATGTGCCCAAACTGAAGGATGGCGAGGTGGAACCCTACCGCCTGCGCCCGGCAGACGAAGCTGACATCCCTTTTATAGCCGAGGTCTACGAACAGACACAGCAGCGCTATCCCATCGTCTGCCAGCGCACGCCGGAGATCTGGCGTTACGAGATGAATGGCCAGAGCGAGAAGCACGTCAACCGCCTGGAAAAACGCATCATCGAGAACGAAAGCGGGGAACCGCTCGGTTACCTCATGCACTCGCACTTCTTGATCATGGACGGATTGTTTGCCTTTGCGTATGAGCTCAAAGCAGGGTTCTCCTGGCTGGCGGTCACACCCAGCGTGGTCCGTTACCTGTGGGAAACAGGCAAGGCATACGCTGAACGAGACAAGCGATCTTGCAATACATTTGGTTTCATCCTGGGAGCGGAGCATCCGGTCTATGCTGCGCTGGGGAACAGGCTTCCATCCTGCAACAGGCCATACGCCTGGTACCTGCGCGTACCTGACCTGCCCGGTTTTATCCGCCACATTGCGCCCGCATTGGAAAAGCGCCTGGCAGAGTCGATCGCCGCGGGTCATTCAGGCAGGCTCCGCATCAACCGGTACAACCATATCTTGGCCCTGCAGTTCGAATGTGGAAAGCTCACCGGTGTGGAAGAAGAAACGCGAAACGCAACCGATTACGGGGATCTGGGCTTGCCAGAACTGACCATCCTGCAACTGATTTTCGGGCGTTCATCTTTTACGGATTTGCATGCTATCTTCCCCGATGTTTATTATGACAAAGAGGAAGCCGTTATCCTTTGCGATATTCTTTTTCCAAAGAAACATTCCAATGTACTTGGCGTGGTATGACTTTTTGCTCTAGCGGCGGATCGAAACCACCGGTAGGCTTTTTAGGGTCTCCCATTTATAGCGGGAAAACTGTAAAGCCGCTTTTTATTTATAGGTACCCATGATCCGTAAACTCAACGCAACGAAGGTATATCTGTTCATCGAATTTGCCGCCTCGGCTTGTTTTGCCATGATGTTCGTCAGCATATCGCTGTACGAAGTAATCGTGGCAGGACTCACCCCGCTGCAATTGGTGCTGGTCGGTACGACCCTGGAACTTTCGGTATTCGTCTTCGAAATACCCACCGGCGTGGTCGCGGACGTGTACTCGCGGCGGCTCTCGATCATCATCGGCTACCTTTTGATGGGGATAGGGTTTCTCATCGAAGGGTTTTTTCCCTCGTTTTTGCCCATCCTGCTGGCGCAGGTCGTCTGGGGATTGGGTTATACCTTTACGTCCGGCGCGACCCAGGCCTGGATCACGGACGAGATCGGCGAAGAGCCCGCCAATAGCGTATTCCTGCGCGCCACACAAGTGGGATTGTTTGCGTCCATGCTCGGGATGGGGCTGGCCGTACTGATCGGTTCGCAGGTCACGGCCCTGCCGATCCGGGTCGGGGCGCTGGGCGTACTGGCCATTGGCATGACCCTGGCGTTCATCATGCCCGAGAACGGCTTCATACCGACTCCCAGGGAAAACCGGAACACCTGGCAGCATATGGGACATACTTTCAAACAGGGTTTGGATACCGTGCGCTCCAGCCCGCGCCTGATGGCAATTGTCGGTGTAGGCTTATTCTTCGGCCTCTACAGCGAAGGGTTCGACCGTCTGTGGGTCAAACACCTGCTGGATACCTTCGAACTGCCCGTGCTGTTTGGCAGCACAGATGTCACCTTCTTTGCCGCATTGCGCGTGACCAGCACCCTGCTGACCATCTTTGCCATGCGCTTTGTCGAGAAACGCGTGGACACCAGCAATCCCCTGGCCATCGGGCGCGCCATGTCGCTGGTGACAGGCTTCATCTCCCTTGCATTGATCGGCTTTGCCCTGGCGCCGTGGCTGGCGCTGGCGCTCGGCCTGTACCTGGTCATCGACATCCTGCGCGATGTCAGGAACCCCTTGACTACAACCTGGATCAACCAGAAGCTGGACTCGCAGGTGCGCGCCACAGTCCATTCGATGTTCGGACAGGTGGATGCCATTGGGCAGATCGCCGGGGGACCGGGTGTGGGATTGGTTGCCCGGGCCTTTTCCGTGGTCGCTGCGCTCGTGACCTCGGGCCTGCTCCTGTCTCCCGCGCTGCTCCTGATCGGACGCGCCAACACCCAATCACGGGAGCAGCCTCCGGTCAAGCTCGAAGCGGCGGATTGACCAATTGATAATCATTTCCAATAACCCGTCAGGGTACAAAATCGACTTGCCTGGACCGAACTCGTTCAGGCTTTTCCATATCACCTTCATGGGCAGGTTCACACCCGACTCCTGACCTGTGATCACTTCCTGCTCGTACAGCCTGGAGTCGACCAGCCTCCCATCGTAAACCTGCACGATCTCGTGGCCGGGAGTCCCGTCGAAGGTAAAGATGTTCTCCAAAGCGCCAAGATAAACCAAATCTTTTACCTCCGCGCCAATCTCCTCCATCAACTCGCGCTGAATAGTGTCAGCACTGCGCTCACCGAACTCGATTGCACCGCCCAGGGGGCGGTAGAAAGTTTCACCCTTGGTGGGATCATAGCCTTCAAAGACCAGGATTTTGCCGTTATGGCTGAAGATGCAAATGGCAAGCGGACGGATCAGACTCAATGAATCACCCTCCAAACTTCTTTAGGGACTGCCCTCCGTTGGGCAGCCCCTGATCTAAACTGCAACGATTTCCAAGGGCTTCACCCCTGGGAATATGCGACTATGATGCCGGGGGCAGAGGCTCGTTATCGACAGGCGTCGGGGCAGCCTGCGCCGGCTTCTTGCGCAAAGTCACGAACCCAACCACAATCGGGATCGCGATAAAAATCAAAGAAAGACACAAAAAGACATAACCATAGGTCGGATCCAGGGGCTGGGTGGTGTCACCCAGGGTCATCGTCCCTCCGCCAAGCGCCGTGGCGGCCCCGAATATGCACAGGAAGATACCCGGGCATCCGCACAGCACGACGCTGGCAATCGTTGCAATAAGACCGGTGGTTTTTTTGTCCATGAGATAGTCTCCTTTAGAAAAACGATTGGATTTGGTTACCAGTATACAGGCGAACGAAATGGGACGCAATAGGTGTTGCGTCCCATTTTTGATCAACTTCTTGCTGTTCGCGCTGCAGTTGAATTGCACTGCGAACAGCCATGCTTATCGACTTCGCAGCTTTGCGCCCAATTCATTCTCCAACCTGCGGACGATCCTGTTACGGATCGCCACAGCTTCCTGGTCTGTGAGCGTCTTTTCAGCCTGGTAAGTCAGGCGGCAGGCCAGGGATTTCTTGCCAGCGCCCCGCGGACCGGCGGCTTTCAACATTTGGCGGAGGTAATGTTAAACCTGTGATGCAACTGCCAGGATGACACCGATACAGCAGCCAATGATCCCGAACACAGCAAACACGGCACCAATGATCAAGAACAGGTTGCCGCCTTTTGACTTGGTCTCCAGGACAGCCTGAGTTGGATCGGCAGGGTCATAGTGGACAGCGACCACCGCGCCCGGCTGGTAGCGGTTGACAATGCCCTGGGCAGTGCCGTGATCGTAGCTCATGCTTGCTCCCGGAAAAATGCGGTTGCCTCGATAGGTCTTCCCGCCAGTTTCGTAGGTGTACTCGACGATCGGGGTATAGGAAGTGCTGGTGGATGTGTGCCCGTCATCATGGTCTATGTGTGTGCGCTGATCGAGTCGGGCAGAGACGATTGAACCGTTGACAGTGGGCCAGGTTTCGGCTGTCTTTGCCTTTTTGCGCTGGACAAACCCGAAAATGGTCAGCCCGGCTCCTAACAGAAAAAAGGCACCCCCAAGGCAAAAGGCAACCAGCATACCGGTCGAAATAGTGGATTCCATGTAATCCTCCAGTGATAAGGGTATCAGGATAACAAATTTATGATACTGCTTTGTATTGGAAATAACAGGGTGGTAATTGTCCTGTTTGGAAGTGACATTTATCGTAACGGGGAATCACATCTACAAAAACAAAGCCGACTCCCTGTGCCCGATAGGGTGAAGTCGGCCAGTCTGTTAAGTGCCCCGTAGGGGTAGCAACGGCTTCGTAAAACTAGCCCGCACGATTTACATGTGCTCTGAATGAGGTATATTGCCGGGCGGACTGCTTATTTCTTTTCCAGCAAATTGTTCCCTGCCAGAAAATCGGACACCGCTACACGGAAGGGCTGCCGGCCGGCTTTCTTCCCCAGCTTTTCATACTGTGCGCTGGCTTTGGGGTCTGCCATCGCCTGCCTGGCGTAGTGGATCGCCTCGGCAAAGCGCTGGCGGTTTGCCTGCTGCGCTTTGCTCCACTTGACCCTGGACATATCGGGGGTCTTCATGACGGTCTGCTGGCCATACATCCAGCGGTAGGACAGTTTTCCGATCTTTCCTTTGATCCTTCGAAAGGGCGCGTCAAGTATTACTTTGGCCATTTTATCCTCGCTTTCGCTCTCTGCTGTAGCTTAATCTCACATTAATCTTACATTAATCCTACATTAATTTTACATTATAGCAGCTGATGGCCCTTGATCCTAGCCGGAAAGCCTTTGATCGCCAAGCCGGACCAGGTTATAAAAATGCGGCTCTCCCGTTTCTAACGGGAAACAGGGTCAAAGGCTACCAAAACATGTAAGCGGAATGAGTTGAAATTGTGGTAGCCATACCCACGGCGATTGAGCATTTTGATCTTGAGGTTGACACCTTCTGCGAA
>DAOTXM010000051.1:0-8113 GCA_034435215.1 Anaerolineales bacterium | reverse complement strand
GCCATTCGTGCATCCCACTGATCACCTCATCTGCCAGCCGCTGCCATTTCGGGTCTCTTGCTTCCATCTCTGTACCTCCTGTCTCCTCCCCTATCTTACCCCTTCTCCGCAAAATTTTGAACCACACCCTTTTGAGAAATTGCGATTGATTTCATCCGTTAATTGTTCTATACTTATAAAAATGTATCTTCTCATAAGATGGGGTGTAGATATTTTGGGGAGCGAGACTCGCCCAAAACACTCTGCTTTTCCCCCACTTTTTTGAGACGATGCGTTCCCTAATTTCTGTGAGGTGTCAGATGGAAATCGTGATTGGCTACCTGCTCATAATCGTTGGCGTTGCAATGGAAATTATCTCTGTCTTGGTCTGGTTGGGAGTGCTCAAACCCGGCTCAGCAGGTACTGCCCTGAGGTCTGCGACGTTCTGGGATGTGCTGCTGGAGTTGACCAAGCGCGCTCCCTGGCCTGCAGTTGTCGGTTTGCTCAATATCTACGCAGGTTTGAAGTTGATCGGTGTAGCGCTACCGTTTTAACCTGGATTCGGGATATGGCGGCAATTCAGCCCACGGACAGCGCGGATCCTTTTCGTGGAATCCGTGTACAAAAAGAGAATCGCATTTATCCCGAACGGACGCTTTTTAGCAAGAATGAGGAATGGGAGCGATGGCAATAGTATATCATCGCATCGACCTGGCAATCGAAAAGACGGCTTCCGGTCATCTCGTCCGCATTGCTTCGCCTGAAATGGGAGAGGCCAGCGCCGAATTTACCTTTCCGTTTTCGAGCCTGGAACTTGAAAACTTCGTCCTCCGCATGGGACGGTCCCGCCGCGGAGCGCAACGGGTGGAGTCCCCGGAAATGCAGGCAGCCAAGGCCTTTGGCATCCGGCTCTTCGAGGCGCTCTTCATCGGCCAGGTGCGCGATCTATATCAAGGCGCCCTGCGTTCCGCGGAAAGGGATGGGTTTGGACTGCGTTTATTGCTGCATCTTTCCAATGCGCCTGAATTGGCGAATGTTCCCTGGGAGTATCTTTACGAACCCTCATTGGCGCGTTTTTTGACCCTTTCGGTGGATACGCCCATTGTCCGCTACCTGGAGGTTCCTCGCCAGATCCTGCCGCTCAACATCCAACCGCCATTGCGTGTATTGGTCATCCTCTCCAATCCGCGCGAATTCCGGCACCTGGATGTCGAGGCCGAATGGAAATCTCTGAACGATGCGCTGGGTGAACTGGTTCAACAGGGAAGGGTTTCCCTCACGCGGCTGGCGCAACCTACTTTGCCTGCCTTACAAGGTCAATTGCGCAAGGAAGAATATCATATCATCCACTTTGTTGGGCATGGCACGTTTAGCGATTTCAAGGAAGATGGCTTGTTGTTGCTTGAAGACGAGCAGGGGGCAGGCGCACCAGTCAGTGGGCATTATCTGGGTACTCTTTTACATGACGAAAGATCGTTGCGGCTGGCCGTGTTGAATGCCTGCGAAGGTGCGCGCACATCGACAGCGGATCCGTTTGCTGGCGCGGCCCAGCAGCTCGTCCGCCAGGGGATCCCGGCCGTGATTGCCATGCAGTTCGAGGTCAGCGAGCGCACCGCCGCGACGTTTGCGCGCGAGTTCTATCGCTCGCTTGCCGATAACTATCCCGTGGATGCTGCCATGGGGGAAGCTCGTAAGGCAATCTATACACAAGGACAGGACATCGAATGGGGTATTCCCGTGCTCTACATGCGCTCTCCGGACGGTCAGCTCTTCGATGTGGAACCTGCTGCCGGTGCGCGGACCGTGTCCCTGCCTTCGACTGATGCCCCTGCACCGCCTGGGCAGGTTGATTCAGGCAACATTAATGTGTCCATCAAAGGTACTGTCCGTGGCAGCCAGATCGCAATAGGGAATAACATAACTCAGATCTCGAAACCTGGCGATGATGATGGAATTGAGCGACATTAATGTCACTCACTGGGCCTAATAATGTCGCTTCAACTCAGAAGCGTAGTGCGCCCCTACGCTTTTTTGGTTTTCTTTCAGCCAGTCAGCCAGCCTGGTTTTACAGCGGGGTGGTTCTTTGGAGACCAGCAGGCCAGCCATCAAGCCGTCCACTTCTTCGGGGGTGAGCAGCACATCACCGACGAAAATACTCAGGAACTGCGCCGCAGCCTGGGCAAGCCCCGGGGGGACATGAAGCAGGCTCCGGCGGAGTCCGAGCGTCTCGCTGATTAAACGAACCAACTCCTCGAAGCTGAAAATGTCCGGGCCAACGGCGTCCCATAGGATATTGTCTTGCGTATAACCAACATCTACAGCCAGACCTGCCAGATCATCCACGAAAACCGGCTGCAGGCGGTACTGGCCATCGCCAGGGAGGGCAAAAAAGGGGAAACGCCGCAGCAGCCAGGCAATGTTGTTGATCAGGATGTCCTCCGCGCCGAAGAGCACGGTGGGGCGCAGGATGGCATACGGGATGCCGGATTCGATTACAGCCTGCTCGTTGGCAGCTTTGCCCCAGAAATAAGGCAGGTGCGAATCGAGAGAAGGATTGGTGATGCTGATGTGTACGATACGCTGTACGCCTGCCTTGACTGCCGCCTGCACCAATTTACGGGTGTTCTCCACGGCGCGCGGCTGAGTGTTCTGGCCCCGGTCGAAACGTACCCAATAGGTATTGAAGAACGTATGCACGCCCTGCAGCGAGTTGACAAGCTCCATTTCGTTATCGAAGTTCAAGGGACAAGTTTTTACTTTACCCTCGAACGGATCGGGGCGGTTTGGGTGGCCGGTCAGCGTGATGACTTCCTCGCCGCGCGCCAGCAAACGGCGGGTAATGTACTTTCCAGAATACGAGTAAGCGCCTGTGACTGCAATTTTCATTTTGCCTCTGCCTCACTTCTGACCAGATTTAGATTCATCAAGGATTTATATATTATGCTGCCTGCTCCGACGAAGATATAACCAAATGTGAGACTTGGGATTACGGTTATCAGCAAGTACGATAGAAAATCTATCAGGCTTTCCATGAAGAGCGCTTGCGGGGGCCAGAATGTAATCAGCCCGACTTCGATTGCCGCGAGAATCGAGAGCAGGAACGGAGAAAAGGCAAATACCTTGAAGATGGTTTGGGCAGGCTTTTGGATGCTCCACAACCAAAGCCCCAGGACCAGGATTGTGTATGGGATCCCCCATACGATGATACCGATCGTATAGATGGCTGCGATTCCCGTAAGTACCTCAAAGAACGCATTTGGAGTGTATGCATTTCCGGTCGATGAGGAGATCAAACTTACAAACAATAGCCCGATCCCCCAAGCGAAATATGGGATCAGCAGCAACGAGCGCAAGATATTTTGAGGCCTGGTTATCGTCTGGCATAACTTATAGAAGACGGATTCAGAAGGGATACCGCTAAAAAGGGGACTCATTTTGACTCCTTATTTAAGAATAGACAAGACTTTCTCCACGGTGGTTATTCCCAGTCCTTCCAACCGGACCACAGCGCGGACCAGGCCATCCAGCGCGTCGAAGAAGGTTTGCAAGGCGCGGACGCGCTCGAGCAGGAATTGACGTTCCGCGTCAACCTCGCCCCCCGTGCCTGCTTCCAGCTTCTCCAGCGTTTCCCGCACCGTACGGACCGCGCTGTCGAACTCGCTGTTCTGGCGCTCCTTCAGGATGGCGCGGATGGATTTGTAGAAATCCGTCTCGGCCTCGTAATAGTCCTTGCGGTCGCCCAGCCGGGTGGAGGGGCGCACCAGCCCCATACGTGCCAGGGCGCGCACGTTGGTGCTGATTGCGCCCTTGGTCAAACCGGTTTGCGCGACGAGTTCGTCCAGCGAAAGGGGGGAGGGGGAGAGATATAGCACGGCAAAGACGGCTCCCATGCCCTTTGGGAAGCCCCAAAACTTGCTGATCTGGCTCAATCCTTCGATGAAGTCTTGCTTGAGTTGTGTGATTTGTGCGCTCATGATAATTATATTTCAGAACGTTTAGTAACTACTAAACATAGTATATGATAGATGTAGTCGGTTGTCAAGAGCAAAACGACCGGAGATACCGGTTGCCTGGATGAAAACTCCTTTGTGTACTTCGTGGTTGGATTTATTTCGCTTGCAGGGCGTTGAAGAATTCTTCCCCGCGCAGCCCCTTGTCGAGCGCGGCTTCGGCATCCGTTTGGGCAAACCACAAGCGAAGTTCATCGCCGGGTGCTTCGAAAGTGATGCCGATATAGCCGGGTTGTGGACCAGGCGTCTCGTTGACGGGGAATCCTGCTAGAACTTCCATGACCTGTTTAGCCAATTTCCCCAGGGCCTGTTTGTTTTCCAGATCGTCCACCTTGAGCATGGTATGGAAATCGGTTTCCTTGGCGAGGAAACGCACGACTTCCCCCTGGTTGTTGATGCAATTCTCGCCGTAAGCTTCAGCATAGCCATTCGCTTCCGGCTGCACAACTTTCAACGCCTGGTCGAATTCGTTGCTAAGCTCCGGCAGGGGCATGCTCGCCCAGACGAAAGCACACTCCGAGTAAACATAATCTTGCGAGGATATTTCCGTTTCTGTCCGTTCCACGATGGCAGATTCGGCGGTCGGGCTGAGATAAGCTTGTCCCGGCCTGGGATAATTGCAGGCGTTGAGCAGGAAGAGGATCAGGATGCAGGTTGTTTTGTTGATGAGATTAAGCACTTCAGCAATCATACGGATGACTGTTTTTCTACAAATAGGTAGCGTGCTGCAACGACACCCAGCGTCACCGGCTGGTCATCCACTTCGATCGTGACTGTTTGGTTGAAGGGTAGGATTTCGACAACCCTGGCCGATATGCCGGGCATGATGCGCCTCGTTTCCAGGTAAGCCAGAAGTTGGGCATTCTCTTCTGCCAGTTCGTGGATGCGGCGGATGGTGACTGTTTCCCCCTGCGTGGCCTCTGTCAGCGGTATCCAAGCGGTTGTCGCTTCTTCACAGCCGGGAAGCGGGTTGCCATGCGGACAGGTTTTGGGGTTGCCGAGTTGTTCCATCAGAGCGGTCTCGGTCATGGCAGAGATGGCGTGCTCCAGCCGATGAGCCTCGCTGTGCAACTTCGACCACGGCAGGGTCTTGACCATCATCCACTCCATCAGCATGTGGCGGCGCATGACGACCCGTGCCGCCTCCCAGCCGTTCTCGGTCAGGTGCGTGCCGTCCTTGTTCATGGTGATCAAGCCGTCGCGGGTCATGCGTTTGAGTGTATTGGTGACTGTAGGCGGCGTGACGCCCAACAGCTCCGCCAGGCGCGAGCCAACCACCGGTTCCCGGTCGCGTTCCATCACGTAGATGAGTGACAGGTAGTCCTGGATGGTGGCGCTCAGGCCGGAAACATTGCCGGTATCCGAGTCTGTGATTTTTGTCATGGTAAAGAAATGTAGATTTTTACATACTAATAATAAATATTAGTATATAATAACTATTGTCATTACTTCATCCATTATAACATCCTACCGCGTCACAGGAGAAGAATATGCATCGCCACGTTTGGTTCAAGCGCCATCACCGCCTCATTGACCACCTGCACGAACGAACGCGTCTACTATCCCTGTCCGAGATGGCAACCGGGGAGGATGCCACCATCGTGGCTTTCCATGGCGGCCGGATGGTCAACAACCGGCTGGCGTCGCTGGGATTCACTCCCGGCGTGAAAGTCAACATGACCCAGAATTACGGGCACGGTCCGCTGATCGTGACCGTGCGCGGGACGCGCGTGGCGCTGGGCCGCGGCGAGGCCGCCCGGATCGTCGTCGAGCGAGGCGCACATGAGTGAGTGCCACGATTCCCCTGCCCAAACTGTCGCGCGGCTGGCCGTCCTCGATGCGGATTCCCCGCTGATCGCCCTGGCCGGACAGCCCAACATGGGCAAGTCCACCGTGTTCAACCTGCTGACCGGGCTGAACCAGCATGTGGGCAACTGGCCGGGCAAGACGGTGGAACGCCGCGAAGGTCACTTCGACTTCGCCGGACGGGTGTTCCGCCTGGTGGACCTGCCCGGCACCTACAGCCTGACCGCTAATTCGCCGGAGGAAGTCATCGCCCGCGAGTTCATCCTGCGGGAGAAACCATCGGTGGTGGTGGCGGTGGTCAGCGCGGCCAACCTGGAGCGCAGCCTGTACCTGGTGGCCGAACTGGCCGCCCTGGACGCGCCGGTCGTGGTGGCCCTGAACATGATGGATGTGGCCGGGCAGGAGGGCATCCAGGTGGACGCCCACGTGCTCGAGGCGGCCCTCGGCCTGCCGGTCGTCCCGATGACGGCCTCCCGCGCCGAAGGGGTGCGTGAACTGCTCCAGGTGCTGGTGGACGTGTTGAGTGGGAAGCAGGTTCTTGGTCCGCGCCCGCCCGAGGTGCGCGCCGACCACCGCGAAGTTTTGGAAAAGATCGAAGGGCTGATCGCCGGCCGCGTCCCCGACCCGTATCCGCAGGCATGGGCGGCGCTCAAACTGCTGGAGGGCGACGCCGAAGTGACCCGCATGATGCAGGCGGCGCTCGACCCCGCATCCTGGGAGGCCATCCACCAAGTGCTGCGCGCCCACGACGACGCGTTCCTGGCGGTGGCCTCCGGGCGCTACGAGTGGATCGGGCGCATGTTGCGCGCAGCGGTGACGCACCCCCGCGTGGGACAGGTGGGCGTCACCGAACGCCTGGACCGGTTGGCTGCGCACCCGCTCTGGGGGCTGGTCATCCTGGCGGGAATCCTGGGGTTGGTCTTCTGGCTGACGTTTACGGTCGGCAGTCCTCTCCAGGGCTGGCTGGATGAAGGGGTAGTTGTCCCGCTGGCAGGGCTGGCTTCGGAAGCACTGGCCGAAGCGCCGTTCTGGCTGCAAGGCATGGTCGTGGACGGGCTGATCGGCGGGGTCGGCTCGGTGCTGACTTTCCTGCCCATCCTGGTCATTTTCTTCGCTGCCTTTGCCCTGCTGGAGGATGTGGGTTACATGGCGCGCGCCGCCTACGTGATGGACAACCTGATGCACCTGATGGGCCTGCACGGCAAGTCGTTCCTGCCGCTGTTCCTGGGCTTCGGCTGCAACGTCCCGGCAGTGATGGGGACGCGGGTGATCGACTCGTGGCCAGCGCGCCTGTTGACCATCCTGATTGCCCCGCTTGTCCCCTGCACGGCGCGCATGGCGGTAGTGGCCTTCATCGCCCCGGCCTTCTTCGGCGCGAGCGCCGTCTGGGTCACCTGGGGGCTGGTGCTGCTTACCCTGCTGATGTTGGTTGCCAGTGGCGGCCTGCTCAACAAGGTTATCTTCAAGGGCCAGCGTTCGGCTTTCATTATGGAGATGCCGCTTTATCACATCCCTAACGCCCGCACCATCGGCCTGCTCGTCTGGCAGCGCTCGCTGTCGTTCGTCAAGAAGGCTGGGACAGCCATCCTGGCCATGGCAATGCTGGTCTGGGTGCTATCCTACCTGCCCGGCGGCGACCTGAACACCAGTTTCCTGGCGCGCTTCGGGCAGTTCCTCGAACCAGTTGGCCGCTGGATGGGCTTCGACTGGCGACTGACTGTGGCGCTCATCACCAGTTTCCCGGCCAAGGAGAACGCCATTGCCACTTTGGGCGTGCTCTTCGGCAGTTCACCCGAAGCCGGCCTGACCGGGATGCTGACCGCCTCCTTCTCGACCGCTACCGCCCTCTCTTTCCTGGTGGTGACCATGCTCTTCATCCCCTGCATGGCGACCGTAGCAGTGACGAAGCAGGAGACCGGCTCCTGGCGCTGGACACTGCTGAGCGTGTTCCTCCTGCTGGGGATATCTGTGGCGGCGGGGGCAGCCACCTATCACCTTGCCATCTGGATGGGGTTGTGACCATGCTGGAACAACTCCTGGCCGAAATCCGCGCCAGCGGTACGCTCGAGACCTCGCGCCTGGCCGCCAGACTGGGAACGACTCCCGCGCTGGTGGAGGCCATGCTAGATCACCTCCAGCGTAGTGGGCATCTCCGCCCCTACGAAACGTGCGGCGATGCCTGCGGGGGGTGCAGCCTGAAGAGCGCCTGTAAATCCGCGGCCCGCACAGATGGCGTGCGGCTGTGGCAGATATGATAGACACTCAGTAGATCACGAAATGACTGGGAGAAGCCTGAAAACAGGAGCACGGAGCGGGCG
>DAOTXM010000050.1:0-6349 GCA_034435215.1 Anaerolineales bacterium | reverse complement strand
CGTGGGAGAGATGCCACATGTTCGAATCTCGGCTGTAGATCGACTTGACCGTGGCGGCCACCCGCACGTTGTGTTTGGCAGCGTACACGATGGCATCCTCGCGCGAGCGGATGTCCAATTCGCGCCAGGGAGCAATGATTTGCAGGCGGGGGTCGAGGGCCATGACGGTGAGTTCGAAGCGCACCTGGTCGTTGCCCTTGCCGGTGGCGCCGTGGGCTACCGCGTCCGCGCCGACTTCGTGGGCCACGTCCACGAGATGTTTGGCGATCAGCGGGCGGGCCACTGACGTGCCGAGCAGGTACTTGCGCTCGTACACCGCCCCTGCCCGCAGCATCGGGAAAAGGTAATCAGCCGCGAATTCTTCCTTCATGTCGTGGACGATCAACTGGCTGGCGCCGCTGGCGATGGCTTTGCCTTCCAGCTTGGACAAATTCTCATCACTCTGCCCCACGTCGGCACAGAAGCAGACGACCTCGCAACCGTAGTTCTCCTTGAGCCACGGTACGATCACGGACGTGTCCAGCCCGCCGGAGTAGGCCAGCACAACTTTCTTGACTTTCAGTTTTGGGTTCATAACTTCTCCTTGTTCCTTCTTTTGTCCCCTCATTTTGCTTCGCAAAATGGGGGACAAAGGGGGGGTAAATAAAAACAGCCCTCCGAGAAGAGGGCTGTTTGGGTAAACGCAGGTGTCTGTCAGGGCACTGTTTCGTTCAGTTCGTCATCCAAAGCAAAGCTCCCGGCCTTCTCGGCAAGAAGTCGGCAGCGTACGACGGGAGCGAAGCAGTGTAACCAGACCGTTCATATTGGACGCAATTCTACCACCCGGAGAATATATGTCAATGGCATGATGCAAAGAGTGTGCATGCAAAGGTATCAGAAAGTACTGCGAAAATGGCTGGGAGAAGCCCGAAAACAGGGGTGTGGATCGGGAACAATCCTGCGGCTGGCTCACAAATTATTTCGAACCCGGGAATACTATCGAGATTGCTGATAAGAATAGCAATTCGCAGGATGATATTAAGTTCACTTGACATCAAATTGAATGTTAAGTACACTTAACTTAATGATCCACGAACGTGTCGGGAATCACATCAAAGAGTTACGCATAAAACTTGGTTTGACACAGGCACAACTGGCTGCATTGGTCGGAGTGGCGCGCGTGTCCATCCTCGCGATTGAAAATGGACAATTTCTACCGACCATCGAGACGGCGTTGCGCATAAGCAAAGCGTTGGGGGTTCCGGTTGAGCATATTTTCTGGCTGAAGGACAGTACCAAATGAAAAAGAATTTTTACCTTTTTTGCCCTGCTTTTTTACATAGGTCAGAGTAGTTTGACTTTCGGAGTTCTTTTGGCGAATGTGAAATTGTCATGGTAGATACGAAATATCGCTTTATACTCAGCAAAAATATGAGATTTCTAGCCGAATTCGAATCTCGTCTCCCCAGAGATCTGTGCAAGACATTCAACCAGCTCAAAACCCCTTTCATCATCCAGAATTATCTAGATAGCCTGATCTATAAAGGGGAGCAGCGGGACCGTTCCCCGCTCAACGTCATGCTAGACGGACAGGCGCACTGCCTGGATGGCGGTTTTCTCGCCGCACTGTGCCTGTGGAAAATCGGATTCAAACCGCTTCTGCTCGACATCGTGCCCGATCCCGGTGTGGACGACGATCACGTACTTGCGTTATATCAAATCGAGGGGCGCTGGGGAGCGCTGGCAAAGACCAATTACATCAACCTGGGGTTTCGCGAACCTGTTTACAAAACTTTACGTGAATTGGTGATGACCTATTTCGAGCACTTCGTGAGCATCCACAAGCGAAAAGTACTAACTGGCTACATGCGACCATTCGACGCCTCACGCTACACTCACCTGAACTGGGCCTGGGACGAGGCGGGGGCAAACATTCTGTATCACAGATATTTTTACGGGCGAAAGCCCATCCCTTTGCTCACAGAGAGCATGAAGGGACGTCTCAGTCCGGTCACTGACCGCGCCTATGAAGCTGAAACTTTATACACTGACTTGAACGAGTCATTTGGGAACCGGTCAATTTAAATTCCAGGAAAAAAAACCGATCTATCTTATCGTGATGCGCCCCTGCCAAGATGTTTATTTGGACCCTGCCATAGTCAATGGGACTTTTTATGGCAGGTCAGGCTTGCTTGCATCTCAAATACGATCCCAACACCCGCAACATCAACGCATATTCACCGAGATGGTCGAGCGCGCGTTTTACCGTTTCCTCCCTCATCGCCCCAACAAAATCGATGTAGAACAGATACTCCCAGGGCTTGCCCGCCAGCGGACGGGATTCGATCTTGGTCAGGTCGATGTCGCGCAGGGCAAACACACTCAGGGCTTTGAAAAGCGCCCCCGGCTGGTTCTTGAGGGTGAAGACTATCGAGGTCTTGGCTTCCCTGGCAGGTTGCACCGGTGTGGGTGAGATCGACAAGAAGCGGGTGTAATTCTCCGGGTTGTCCTCGATGCCCTCCTGCAAGACCTGCATCTCGTAAATCTCGGCCGCGCGTTTCGAGGCAATGGCCGCCGTCGTCTGCTCGCCACTGTTCTTTAGAATTTTTACACTCCCCGCCGTATCGTAGGCCGGCTCGGTCCTGACACCCAGACCGCGCAGATACCCGGCGCACTGTCCCAACGCCTGGGGGTGGCTGATTACGCGTTGGATTTCGGGCAGTTCCACCCCCGGGAACCCGATCAGGCAGTGGCGCACGCGTAGGAAATGTTCCCCTACAATGTGCAGGTCATGACGCAGCAGCAAGTCATAGTTCTGGTGGATGCTGCCCGCCAGCGAGTTTTCGATGGGGATCAAGCCAAACTCGCACACCCTGGAAGTAACCGCCGCGAAAACATCGTCAAAGGTTTCGCATGGATGGGTCTCCACCGGGCCGTAATACTCGTAGGCGGCCTCCTCACTGTAAGCTCCCGGTTCACCCTGGAAAGCGACCCGCATCTTTCATCCTCTGTAGGTCACGGTTAAAATGTGACCTACTGCCGTTCTGCCCACTCCACAATCGCCCGAAACCCCGCCTCGACAACCTCATCCGCAGCGGCAGTCGTCATGCGGACGAAGCCCTCACCCATCCCCCCAAAGGCCGCGCCGGGGACGAGCCCCACGCAGGCCTCTTCCAAGATGCGCTCGCAGATCTCGCGCGATGAAATCCTCAGTGGACGAAAATCCAGGAAGAAATAAAAAGCACCCATCGGCGGTATTACCAGCATGTGCTTGCTTTGCAACCCGTCGGCTATCCGCAATATAAGTTCGCGGCGGCGCGCGTAAGCGGCGCGCATTGCGGCAGCAGCGGTCTGCACGCCGGGATCGGTCAGGGCAAAAGCGGCCGCTTTCTGCACAAATGGGGCAACGCAGGTGATGGAATTCTGCCCGGCCTTGATTGCATTCTCGATCACATTTTGTGGCGCGGCGAGATAACCAACCCGCCAGCCGGTCATGGCGTAGGTCTTGGACAGGCTGTGGACCAGCAGCGTGCGTTCCTTTGCACCAGGGAATGCGCCCGCGGATGTTGGTTTGACGCCGTAATAAAGGTTCTCATAGACCTCGTCGCTGACCACCCAAAGGTGATGCTTGCTGGCGAACTCCTGCAACTGCGCCAGATATTCCCGCGTGGGATAGGCGCCGGTCGGGTTGGACGGGTAGTTGAGCACGATGGCACGCGTTTTCGGTGTCAGCGCCATTTCCCAGGCAGTGATGGGCGGGATGAACCCGTTTTCGGGCGGGGCTGGCACCCGAATTACTTGTCCGCGCAGCATGGTGACCATATTGGCGTGCGTGGCCCAGGTCGGGTCGGGGATCAGCACTTCGTCGTCAGGGTTCAGGATGGACTGCATGGCCAGGTAATAGGCATGAATGCCGCCATGCGTCACCAGGATCTCGGTCGCGGGGTCGTAGGAGAGACTGTTGTCGCGACTCAGCTTGGAAGCGGCAGCAGCCCGCAGGTCCGGGTCGCCGCGGCTGGGTCCGTAGTGGGTCAGTCCATCTTGCATGGCTTCGAAAGCCACATCCAGCACGGCAGGCGGGGTCGGGAAGTCCGGGTCGCCGACCTGTAGCTGGATAACTTGTTTACCGCCCGCCTTGTATGCCAGAATGCGGTCGTTTATTGCGACCGTTGCAGATTGTCGGAGGTGTTCGAACTGCCGGTTGAGGGTCATGGAATCAATGAGTTGTTGGTCGAGTAACCCCGTATGTTTTTGGCGGGGCGTATTGCGACCAACAGATGCGATACAAAACTTAAAATGTGGTCTAGATACGCCCTCCGCTATCGCATTGGACTACTCGACCACCGTTTGAAAGTTTAATCCACCGAAACGGATGTGGACTGGTCCACCCGCACCGGGACCTGCTCGTCGTTGACGTACTCGACCCAATCAGCATATTTGGGGTTTTTCCCGCGAATGGCATCGTGGAAGACCTTCTGGATCGAACGTGTAATCGGGCCGGTCTTGCCGTCTCCAATTACCCGAAAGTCGATCTCGCTCAAACCGATGCACTCGGCGGCGGTGCCGACCACGAAAACCTCGTCCGCCAGGTAGAGCTGGTCGCGCGAAACCGGTTGCTCCAGGAGAGTATACCCCAGGTCCTTGGCGATGGTGTGGATCGAGTGGCGGGTGATGCCTTCCAGCACCGGCGCGATCGAGGGCGTGACGATCTTTCCCCGGCGGACTAGAAAGATATTCTCGCCAGTGCACTCGGCTACGTAGCCCTGCGGGTCGAGCATGATGGCCTCTTCGAAGCCCAGGCGCACCGACTCGGTCTTGGCCAGGAAGCTGTTGGCGTAGTTACCCGAGACCTTCGATTTGGTCATGCTGACGTTGACATGGTGGCGCGTGAACGACGAGATATTGGCGCGGATGCCCTTGGCGAGCGCTTCCTCGCCCAGGTAATTGCCCCACTCCCAGGCGGCGATCGCCAGGCGAGCCTTGCCACCATCTACGTTCAGGTTCCAGCCGCCGCCATCCAGGAACAGCAGCGGGCGGATGTAACAATCCGCAAAGCCGTTGGCGCGCACCGTATCCTTGACCGCCTCCACTACCTGTTCGGTCGTCCAGGGCAGCTCGCGAAAGCCGAACACCTGCGCAGATTGCAACAGGCGCTCGGCATGATCCCACAGGCGGAAGACCGCCGGGCCTTTGTCTGTGCCATATGCGCGAATGCCTTCGAACACCGCTGCGCCGTAATGCAATGCCGGCGTCAGGATGTGGATGGTCGCCTTTTCGAACGGGATCAGTTCCCCGTCCATCCAGATATATTTCGATTCCATAGCCATGTGATTTCTCCTTTTCCTTAGCCCCTCTCCCTCTGGGAGCCCCACGGGGGTGCTTCGCAAAGGGATTGGGGTGAGGGTTATTACAACCTTCTGATAATTTCATCCGCCATCTGGCGAGTGTTCAACCTGCCGCCGACATCCACGGTGCGGGCGCCGTCCGTAATGGCCTGGTCCACAGCTTTTTCGATGGATATGGCTTCGGCTTCCAATCCCAGCGAATGACGCAGCAGCATCGCCGCCGACAGGATCGTGCCGACCGGGTTGGCGATGCCTTTACCAGCAATGTCCGGAGCCGAGCCGTGGATCGGTTCGTAGAGGCCCGGTCCTTTATTTTTCCCGGCAGGAGCCTGGCCCAAACTAGCGGATGGCAGCATTCCCATCGACCCCGCCAACACGGAGGCTTCATCGGTCAGGATGTCGCCGAACATGTTCTCGGTGACGACTACGTCCATCCAGGCCGGACCGGTGATCAGGCGCATCGAAGCGGTGTCCACCAAGACGTGTTCCAACTCCACATCTGGATGCTCCGCCCCGACCCTGGTCGCGATCTGCCGCCACAAGCGGGACGATTCGAGCACGTTGGCCTTATCCACCGAAGTGACTTTCTTCCTGCGGCCTTCCGCCAGCTTGAAAGCCAGCTCCAGCACGCGCCGGACTTCGTAATCGTAGTATTCGAGCGTGTCCACCGCGCGTTCGCGGCCGTCTTTGAGGTCGCGGCCTTTGGGCCAGCCGAAGTACAGGCCGCCGGTCAGCTCGCGCACGACCAGGATGTCCACGCCCTGCAATTTCTCGGGCTTGAGCGGCGACCACTCGACCAGCGCCGGGTGCACCTTGACCGGACGCAGGTTGGCGAACACGCCCAGTCCCTTGCGCAGGGCTAATAATCCGCGTTCCGGGCGGTCCTTGGCATTGGGGTCGTCCCATTTTGGCCCGCCGACCGCGCCCAGCAGCACCGCGTCCGCAGCCTGGCAATCGGCCAGGGTCTCATCGGTGAGCGAAGAACCATATCTATCGATCGAGCAGCCGCCCATCAACCGTTCGGT
>DAOTXM010000049.1:0-5103 GCA_034435215.1 Anaerolineales bacterium | reverse complement strand
GTGGGCGGGCAATGCCGCCCACAATACCCCATACCTCTCTTGGTGAAATAGATAAACCTTGACCTTCCTCTACTTACTCATCGAATTCCTCGACGAACTGGTCTTCGGGGTCAGCGCCGCCGCCACGCCGCTCATCCGCGATGACCTGGCGCTCACCTACGCCCAGATTGCTTTGCTGTTCAGCGTGCCCGGTGTCATTGCCAACTTCATCGAGCCGTTCCTGTTCATCCTGGGCGACGTCTGGAAACGGCGTGCCATCCTGCTGGCAGGTGGGGTCCTGTTTGCGCTTTCCCTGGCGTTGACCTCGGTCAGTTTCAGCTTCGTCGTTTTGCTTTTCTCCTACATCCTTTTCCACCCCGCTTCGGGCATGTTCGTCAGCCTCTCCCAGGCGAACCTGATGGACCTGGAACCCGCGCGTCACGAGCAAAACATGGCGCGCTGGACCTTTGCCGGTTCGCTCGGCGTTGTCCTGGGCCCTTTGCTTCTTTCCGCCATGCTGATCATCAGCCTGGGTTGGCGGCCTGCCTTTGGTTTTCTCGCCGTGCTGGCGCTCCTGGTCTTGCTCATTGTCTGGAGGCGGATTCCCGCCATCGGGAGTTCTGATGACCCTCTCCCCAGCTTTGCGCATGTGATCGATGGGTTGTGGAAGACCTTCTCGGCGCTGCGCAGCCGGGCCGTTCTGCGTTGGCTGGTCCTGCTCGAATTCTCTGACCTGATGTTGGATGTGTTCTACGGCTTCCTGCCGCTCTATTTTGTAGATGTATCCGGTTTCGCGCCTGCGGCGGCTGCCGCCTCCGTGGCCGTCTGGACGGGCGTGGGCCTGCTCGGGGATTTCCTGCTCATCCCCTTGCTGGAACGAATCAAAGGTCTGGACTATTTGCGCTTGAGCGTGCTCGTTGAACTTATCTTGTTCCCTGCCTTTCTGCTGGTTTCGATCCCCTGGCTGAAGCTGGTCATCGTCGGGCTGATGGGCTTTTTCAACGCCGGCTGGTATGCCATCCTGAAGGCCAGCATGTTCTCAGCCATGCCGGGCCAGAGCGGTATTGCCCAGGCCCTGGACAACGTCAGCGGGATGTTTGGTAAACTATTACCCTTCGGCATCGGCCTGGCTGCTCAAACCTTCGGTCTCGGCCCCGCCATGTGGTTGCTGCTGGCCGGTCCGCTGGCGCTGCTGC
The DNA here is from genome assembly GCA_034435215.1 of Anaerolineales bacterium. Lineage (GTDB taxonomy): Bacteria > Chloroflexota > Anaerolineae > Anaerolineales > Villigracilaceae > JAABUE01. The sequence goes on along the minus strand of DAOTXM010000049.1, from coordinate 3,928 downwards.
TCGGCCTGCCCCGTCCCAAGAACCTGATACCCGGCCTGACGCCTGGTACCTGATACCTAATACCTGATACCTCTCACATGACACTGTATTACTCTCTTTACCTCCACATCCCCTTCTGCCGCCACCGCTGCGCCTATTGCGATTTCAACACCTACGCCGGTCAGGACGAGTCCATTCCGGCTTATGTGGAGGCGCTCTGCCGCGAGATCGCCTTTAGCGGCCAGAACGCGCCGCAGAGACTGACCCTGCATACGCTATTTTTCGGCGGCGGCACGCCCTCCCTGCTGACCCCGCGTCAGTTCGAGACCATCTTGCAAACCATCGCTGAGAATTTCGACCTCGCCGAGCCGGAAATCACCCTCGAGGCCAATCCCGGCACGGTTTCGCTCGCCGATTTGAAAGACCTGCGTTCGTTGGGGATCAACCGCATCAGCTTTGGCGTCCAGTCCGCCAACCCCTTCGAACTGCGTATGCTGGAAAGAGCGCATACTTATTTCGACGTGATCGACGCCGTGACCTGGGCGCGCCAGGCCGGATTCGACAACCTGAATCTGGACCTGATCTACGGCCTCCCGCTTCAAACCCTTGACCGTTGGTCTGCCAGCCTCAAACTGGCCCTGGGACTCGCCCCCGAGCATCTCTCGCTCTACGCCCTGACTCTCGAGCATGGCACGCCCTTTGGGCGCTGGTCCGCCCGCGGATTGATGCCCCTGCCCGATCCCGACCTGGCCGCTGACATGTACGAATGGGCTGGCGAGGCATTGGAAGCCGCCGGTTACCAGCAATACGAAATTTCCAACTGGGCTGTAGACCGTGGTCCGTGGTCCGCAGTCCGCTTGCCGTCTGCTGTCTATCGTCCACCGTCTTACGCTTGCCTGCATAACCTGCAATACTGGCGCGGACTGCCCTACCTGGCCGCCGGCGCCGGCGCGCACGGTTACGCCAATGGCTGTCGCTATTCCAACGTCCTGCGCATCAAAACCTACATCGACCGGCTGGCTTCTGATCACTGCTCGCTGTCCACTGATTTCCCACTTACCCCCGCCACCGTGAACCGCCACCGCCAGACGCTGCAGGACGACATGAGCGAGTTCATGCTGAACGGTCTGCGCCTGACGCGTGAAGGGGTCTCCGCGCGAACTTTCCAGGAGCGCTTTGGCCGGGACTTGCGCGATGTTTTTGGAAAAGAGATCGAAGACCTGGTCCAGCTGGGGTTGCTGGAATATATGGATTCCCCTCTCCCCGGAGGAGAAGAGCCGGGGGAAATCCCGCGGAGCGGGGGGAGGCCCTCCCCTCTCCCTCAGGGACAGGGGCTGGGGGAAGCCCCGCAGAGCGGGGGGAGGGCAAGGGTACGCCTGACCCGCCGGGGTCGCTTGTTGGGCAACCAGGTTTTTGTCCGCTTTGTAGGGTAAATGGAGAAGCCTGAAAAAAGGGTGCAGTGCGGGCGTACGCCTGCACGGCACCCTTTTTTGGGTAGACTTTCGTATAGATTCTATCAAGGATTGCACACGCAGTTGACCGGGTCCCAGTTCGGGCAGACATACGTCAGGGGCGGAGGGCAGAATTGCGCCTGTGTCGCCCTGGGCCGCGCCGTCGGTGCCTCCCGCGGGCACAACATCGGTTCGTACCCCGTCACCTTGAAGTTGAACGCCTCCCGGCAGGCGTTGTCGAAGGCGTACAGCGCTTTGAGCGGGTACTGCTTTTCGATTTTTTCCGGCGAACCGGCCTCCACCTCCGTGAAGCGGTCGTTGTAATACATCCTGCCCACCTCGTTCAAGCCTGCATCGGCCAGCACGCCCAGCAGGAAGGACGATCCGGCCAGCGTTTTCTTGAAGGCGAATTGCACCGTGGCCTGCCGGCCGGCGTACACGCGGATCCAGGCCAGGTCGGGGTCGTCGCCGAGGCCGGAGTCGAAGACCATCGTTTCGTAACCGTCGCCTTCCAGCGGGGCGTCGGACAACTCGGCCGAGAGACCGCCGCTGTCGCGGTTTCGATCGGCGAAGACCTGCACGCCCTGGGTGGACCACTCCGGCGTATAAGGCGGGTTCGACCAGATCAGGTAATCCCCGAAGCCGTCGCCGTTTACGTCCAATTCGACGCCATAATGGATGCCAAGCTCGTTGTTCGGTTCCTTCCCGATCAATTCGATGGACACGTAGATCCAGTCCTCCGCGATCTTGACGTTGTAGGTGGCGATGTCCATGTCCGCGATGTAGGTCATGTCCTGCGTGAACGGGCGCTCCATGCGGTAGATGTCGTATGAGTCCCCGTACGGCGCGCGCTTCTCCGGCGCGGTGCCGGAGGATTCGACATCGTAGACGATCGCACCCGTCTCGACCGCGTTCCCGGGAAAATCGATATGCACGATGACCGGCGTGCTGGTGGCGGTCGGCAGGGCCGGCAGGTTCGACTCGCCCGAAAAGAGCGTCTCCGTCGGTTGCGGGGGAGCAGGGGTGGGTTCGAGCTGCGCCGGCTGGGTGGCGGGCAGCTGGGGAGCGGTCTGCGGTGCGACGCCCGGCAGGCTGCAGGCCAGGCCGACGATCACGATGATGACGATCAAAAATAGAAACGGGCTGGCGATTTTATTGGGCATGTCGACTCCTTGGTATGTACACAACCATTATCGGCTTTTCAGGGTCTGTTTTCAAGGGGAAAAGAGTCATGCTGAAAAGCGGGGTGTATCCCCTCCCATTATCAGTATTTCATGAAGGCTGAGAGAGGACCCGAAAATAGGGCGCGGACGGGCATGCGCCCGTCTGCGCCCTATTTTCGGGATTTTTCGAGCTATTTCAATCGAGAAGATATCGCCTGATCCTGGGGGCAATCTCGGTCAGCGCACTCAACCCCGCTGCGAAGGATTTGTGCTGCCTGCCAATGACCAGCCCCGGCACGCGCGCGTCTGTGTGCCGCCGGGTGGACAGGTCCTCCATATTACCGTGGTCGGAGGTGATCAGGATCAAATCTGTCTCCAGGTTCCACGCCCCCACCAGACCGGCCAGCACGCCGTCGAAGACCTCCAGTTGCGCGACCGCCCAGGCCATGTCCTGCTTGTGACCGGCGTAATCGCTGGCCCAGTACTCGAACATGGCGAAATCGTAACCCTGCGCCAGGCGCGCCAGTCTTTCGCCCGCCTCGAATGCGGACAAAATGGGCGCTTCCGCGATCTTGAGCATCGACCGCCACCCGTGCCCGGTGAAATCCGCCGAGAGCGCCCTACCGGCGAAGAAATCCTCCTGCGTGAAGAGCGGATAACCCGCGCCGGTGACCGCCAGCGGGATGGACGAGTACAGCCGCCTGCCGCTTTCGATCCCGTGGAAGTAGCGCGGCGGGTAGGCGTTCAGCAGGGCGGCCTTTTTATCCTTTGCGTGTAGCCAGGAAAATAGCGTATTTCCATTGTTGAGGTAGCTGGCCACCTGCGGGTTGGGCTTTGGGCCGTAATGGTAGCCCAGCGCCGCCGGGACGTTGACCCCGGTCAGCAGGACAGCCTGGCCGGTGGCGGATTGCGGCAACCCGGCCACGCCCAGCCCGGCGTCCAGCGACCGCAGCGAGACGGTCTCGTTTTCGAACGGCGCCGCGGAGGCGGTCAATCTGCGCCCGCCAAGCAGGGAACGCAGGCAGGGCATCTCTGCGCGCGCCAGGGGGTTGGTCGCGGGGTCGTCCGCGCCCAGGCCGATGCCGTCCAGGAAAATGAAGAGCAGTCTGGTCATATTTTGCTTATTGTACCCCTGACTGTGTCATTGCGAGCGAGCGTTCTCCAGCGAGCGAAGCAAACTCCTGAAGGCAAGATCCCCCGTTTAGGTAAGGCACGCCCTCTTGACAAGGAAACTTACGGGATGGTGCATACCTTAATTATCAGTACTTCACGAAAGTTGGAAGAATATCCGAAAACAGGGGTGGGGGGGGGGGGGGGGGGGGGGGGGGGCCCGCG
>DAOTXM010000048.1:0-1731 GCA_034435215.1 Anaerolineales bacterium | reverse complement strand
GCTCTGCGGTGTTTCGGCATCTTCCAGATGACCTTCCTCAATGGCCAGCTTGCCCTGCATGGCGACGGTGTGGGCGGCGGAAGTCTCATGTACGGCAATGTGCTGATCGAACCTGATGACCGTCTATTCAGTGCTACAGCTTGGAAGCACCTGGCAGACTGGAAAACTGTATTAAAAGCGCATTACGAAACTGCCCGTCGTATGTTGGGGGTGACTCCTAACCCGAAACTAACCCACGCCGATGAAAAGATGCGTGAGATCGCGGAAGAACTGGGGAACGGTCACACCTTCAAGCCGACCGATGTGGGAGTCTTTTTTGGAGACCCGGAGAAGGAAGGTCAAACCGTTCCAGATCCGTATTTTGATGGAAAAGGCCCTGAACGCGCGGGGTGCAATTTCTGCGGTGGGTGCATGGTCGGTTGCCGCCACAATTCTAAGAACACCCTGACGAAGAATTATCTCTATTTCGCAGAGAAACAAGGGGCAAAAATCATCGCGGAAGCAACGGTAACAGATGTCAGGCCCCTCGCCTCAACCCCTCTCCCTGAGGGAGAGGGGCAAGGGGTGAGGGACGAGGGACGGTCTGCGGCCGGTGATCTATCGTTCGAAGCGCGTTATGAAGTCGACTATCGCAGCACAACCGCCTTATTTGGCGGGAGCAGGCGGACGGTCCGGGCGCGAAGTGTGATCATCTGCGCCGGAGCGCTCGGGACGATGAACCTGCTTTTCCGCTGCCGCGACGTGACCGGGTCCCTGCCTCGCATCTCGTCCCGCCTGGGCGATCAGGTGCGCACCAACAGCGAAAACATCCTGGGCGTAACCAGCCGGGATAGAGACGTCGATTATTCCAAGGGAATTGCCATCTCTTCCATCTTCCAGGCAGATGATGTCACCCGCGTGGAACCGGTGCGTTACTCGGACGGCTCTTCCTTTATCAGAACCCTGACCGCCCCACATATAGAGGGCGATTCGGCGCGCGACCGCTTCCTGAAAACGTTGTGGGAGATGCTCCGCCATCCCATTGATTTCCTGTATGCCAAGTTCTTCTCGCGCTGGGCGCGCTTTACGACCATCCTGCTGGTCATGCAGGTCGAAGAAAACCTGACCCACATCCGCCTGGGACGCAACCTGTTCACCCTGTTCCGCAAGGGACTGGTGCTCAAGCCGGATAAAGACCACCCCATCCCGCGCCAGATCAAGATCGGCAACCATGTGACACGCGCGCTGGCCCAAAAAGTGAACGGCATCCCCCAGGCGGCTTTTACCGATAGCCTGTTCAACTTCCCGACGACGGCGCACCTGATGGGCGGCGTTCCGTTTGGGCGCAACCAGGAAGAAGGCGTGATCGACCTGGACTGCCAAGTCTTCAATTACCCCGGCCTGTACGTGGTGGATGGCTCGATCATGCCCGCCAACCCAGGAGTCAATCCTTCACTGACGATTACGGCGCTGGCGGAATACGCGATGTCGAAAGTGCCTGAAAAAAGAACCACAGATATACACAGATAGACACGGATAAATCGATGGATTTTCTACCAACTCCAGAATATGCGCGGCAACTCGATCAATCGGATCCCCTGGTTGCATACCGCCAAAAGTTCGTCATTGCCGACCCCGACCTGATCTATTTCGACGGCAATTCGCTGGGCAGGTTGCCAAAGGTCACCGCCGAACGCATGCGCCAGGTGGTCGAGGGGGAATGGGGCGCGGACCTGATCCGCGGCTGGAACC
>DAOTXM010000047.1:0-3896 GCA_034435215.1 Anaerolineales bacterium | reverse complement strand
GCCATTCGTGCATCCCACTGATCACCTCATCTGCCAGCCGCTGCCATTTCGGGTCTCTTGCTTCCATCTCTGTACCTCCTGTCTCCTCCCCTATCTTACCCCTTCTCCGCAAAATTTTGAACCACACCCTTTTCTCGCGAATCTAGTGAAAAAAAACGCATAAAATGCTATACTTTAGTTATGAGCAATTCGGAGAAACTATCCAGTATCATCGATCTCTGTGTCGATATTGATAAGACCGCAAGTGAGATCTATGGCAGCCTGTCCGAGTACGCCGGCAACGAGGCGTTGAAGGGTTTTTGGGACAAGATGGTAGTGGAGGGGGAGTCTCGACTGGAACACTGGCAACGGCTCAAATCGCTTGCAGAGGTCAACGAACTGCCGGAAGCTTTCGATGACCCGGAGACTGTCATCCGTGAGCTGGAACAACGGGCAGGACAGATCCACTCGTTACGGCAACAATGGGAAAAAGATCAAACAGTCGGCAGCGCTTTTGTGATTGCCTATCGTTTAGAGTCCTATAAGCTTCATCCGGCGATGCGGACGCTCATCCAGTACTTCCGCCCCATGGAAGATGGGACGATCCCTGAAGGGGCAAAAGAACTCGATGAGACGAACATCGATGCTCTGATAGAAGCCTTGCATAAATACGGCGCAGCCACGCCGGAACTCGAGTTGGTCGGTGAGACCCTGCAACGCTTGTGGGACCAGAACAAGATCTTATCGGAGCAGTCCATGGTCGATACCTTGACCGGCCTGCTCAACCGCCGTGGCTTCTTTACGATGGCCAAACAAATTGCGCACTGGTCGAGGCGGAACAAGACACCGATGGTGGTTTTGCTGGTGGAGATCGACAACTTCAAAGCCATTAATGATTTATACGGTACACAAATGGGGGATGATATCCTGAAAGAGATTGCTGCAGTTCTACAGTCGACTTTACGACTGTCGGATCTCATCGCTCGCTATGGCGGGGATGAATACATTGCATTGCTGCCTGATACGACGAACGAAGGAGGTATGGCAGCAGCTGAAAAGCTCAGGAGTGCTATCGCTAAAAGCCGACCGGCGGGCGTGGCCATAACAGTCAGCGTTGGGGGCGCAGAAGGGATAATGAGTAAAGACATCGAAGAGGAATTCCAGATGCTCATTCGTTACGCGGAAGGGAATTTGATCGTTGCCAAAACCAATGGCAGGGACCAGGTTGTCTTCTGATTGAATTCGTTTTATGGCTGGCGACCTGACGGCAGAGCCCGTCAGGTCTTTTTATTCCTTGCCAATCTTCAGGCCTTAGTGTATCCTTGCGCCGGGAGTGGTTAGGTCCCGGTGGGCTTCCCGGTCTTCAAAACCGGTGGCGGGTCGCGTTGCGGGCCGCGGTGGGTTCGACCCCCATCCACTCCCGCCTCCATTTGTAAAGGTAATTTTATGACTCTTCCTGAAACTGAAATTCTGACATCCCTTGTTGCGCGTATTTTCAAAATCGACGATATAACGACGCTTGACCCTGCTAAAGGACAAGTGATGCGTTACCGTGGTCACCTGTTGGACGAAGATTCCGCTTCTGCTTACGACCAGTTGGCTGCTTCCGTTAAATCATACGGACTTACGCCCCTCTTCCGCCTGGAAAAGGGAGAACAGGTCATCTATCTGGTCAACACCCCGCCGATGCAGAAACCTTCCAACCCCTGGGTCAATGTCATCCTGTTCGTAATCACGGTCTTCAGCGTGATGCTGGCCGGGGCTACACCGGAAGTCCCACTTCCCGCCGATGCAGGTGGACAGATTTTGGCCCTGTTCAAAAGCATCTTCACCGGCTGGCCTTTTGCTCTGGCATTGCTGGGAATTTTACTGGCGCACGAGTTCGGACATTACCTCGTCAGCCGCTACCATAAAACCCCTGCCACCCTGCCTTACTTCATTCCATTTCCGTTAAGCCCTTTGGGGACCATGGGAGCAGCCATCTTGATGAAGGGAGTTCCCAAGAACAAACGCATCCTGTTCGACATCGGTGTGGCTGGGCCATTGGCTGGCATGCTGGTCGCCATCCCGGTGCTGTTCCTGGGGCTTTCGATGTCATCGCTCATTACTGTTGACGCCTCGCCGAACAGCTTCATGGAAGGCAATTCGCTCATCTACCTGCTGGCTAAGTATATGGTCTTTGGTAAATTCCTGCCGGAACCGGCCAGCTTTGGCGGCCTGCCGCCCTTCCTGTACTGGTTGCGCTATTTCTTTACCGGCACGCCTGCCCCCATCGGCGGGACGGATGTTTATATCGACCCGGTGGCGTTTGCGGGCTGGGCCGGGCTGCTGGTCACGGCCTTGAATCTGGTCCCGGCGGGCACCCTGGATGGCGGTCATGTGGTCTATTCCCTGTTCGGGGAAAAAGCGCGCAAGGCGTTCCCTTATCTCATTGCAATTATGGCCCTGCTGGGCATCTTCTGGAGCGGGTGGTGGTTGTGGGCTTTCCTGCTGCTTTGGCTGGGACGGGTCAACGCCGAGACTCTCGACCAGATCACACCCCTGGACTCAAAACGCCGCCTGGTGGCGGTCCTGGTCATCCTGCTCTTCCTGTTGGTTTTCACTCCGGTCCCATTCTCCTTGTTGAGCGCATGAACCGTCGCTGGCTTGTCCTGCTTTTGCTTCTCAGCCTCATCCTGGCAGCCTGTCAGCCAGCCTCCAGCCCGGATGAGCCTTTACCCACGTCCACGCCGAAGGTTAATGCCACCCATGTCCCGGAACCGACCAAGACCCTGGTGGCAGTGAGCAGGCTGGGGGTCCGGGAAGAAGCGTTGAACGGTCTGACCGTAGACGTCTGGCATGCCTGGTATGGTACGCCAGCGGGACTGTTCGAGTCGCAGGTCAATGACTTCAACAGCACCAATCCCTGGGGGATTCTGGTGCGGGCCAGAAGCCTTCAAAATTTCACTGAGCTATATGAACAGACCAGCGCGGCTGTGCACGGCCCGGACAGGCCGGATATTGTGATTGGCTTGCCGGAATACGCCGTGGAGTGGCATGCGCTGCAAGCGGTGCTGGATCTGAATCCGTACGTTTCCGACCCGCTGTATGGTTTGAGCGGCTCGGAGATCGCTGACTTCCCGTCTGTGTTCTGGGAGCAGGATCTGGTAGGAAATGTGCGTTTGGGCATGCCCGCGCAACGTACGGCGCGCTTCCTGCTCTACAACCAAAGCTGGGCAGGTGAACTGGGCTTCGACAGCCCGCCCGCCACCGCCAGCGAATTCCAGGAGCAGGCCTGCAAAGCCAACCAGTTCATGCGCTCGGATGCAGAGCCGCAGAACGACGGCCGTGGCGGCTGGTTGATCGATACGCACCCGATCACAAACATCTCGTGGCTGTTGGCCTTTGGCGGCGGCGCACAGGAGGGGGATAGTTTCCGTTTCCTGAGACCCGAAAACATCGAGGCCACACGCTTTATCAAAGGGCTGGCTGAAGATGGTTGCGCCTGGAAAACCCAGAACACAGAACCGTTGACCAGATTCGTGGATCGTTCGGCACTTTTTGCCACTGCCAGCCTGGAAGACCTGCCCGACCTGGCGCGTGCCTTTGCCAGCGCTGGCAGCACCGACCGTTGGACTGTGTTACCCTTTCCTGGCACTGAAGAAAGCGCGTTGGTCGTTTATGGCTCGTCTTACATCCTTTTCGACTCGGATGAAGCCAAGCAACTGGCAGCCTGGTTGTTCGTGCGCTGGCTGCTTTCCCCGGAAAACCAGGTGGACTGGGTCAATAGCGCCGGACTATTTCCGCTCCAAGCCTCGACGATGGGCCTGCTGGCCGATTATGCGGCTGGTCACCCGGCTTGGGCCGAAGCCGTCAATCTGCTTCCACAGGGACGCATCACCCCGCAACTGGCCGCCTGGCGCACCGTCCGTGTGGCG
>DAOTXM010000046.1:0-5172 GCA_034435215.1 Anaerolineales bacterium | reverse complement strand
TGATAGACTCATGCATGGTAATGGGCCTCCTGTTTGGATTCTCGGAATTTCCTTTACAGGTAGTCCCATTACTCTTTTTTGGCTAGCCCTTTTCGGGCTCTCTCTCGCCTCTATTTCGGGCGAAATTTAGGTACATAGGTCTGAGTAGATACAAGAACAGATTATCTCAACAATTCAAGCATCCCATGTCCAACTTGTGTCAGGCAGATACTCGCCAGTTTGGTGAAATCGTGACCGGCGATGTTCTCTGTGCCATACTGGCACTCCAAAACGCCAAATCTGACCATTGGATTCACAAGCACACGCTCCACAACTGACTGCATAATGGATTGTGCTAAGACCTGATCGTCGATGGGCCATTCCAGGCCGCTTTGCGCAATCAAACCATCAGCAAACGGCTTATACGGGGAATTTTCCCCGGTAGACAGTTTGCACAGGGATTCGAGGGCCGCTCGTTTGAAATTCGTGGGCAGGCCATCAGCCAAGCCCAAAACGGGAAAAGCGATCGTCCAATCTGTGTACTCCCACCAATGCGAAAACAGGAAATAGACTTGAACTGGAGGTGGAAGTTGGGGAAATAATTGTCCGTCTTCAGTTACTTTCCAGGTTTGTGACTGTCCACCAGTTACCAGGTTGGCAAAGAAAGCCAGAGAATGCACAAAGAGAAGCGGCCAGACTTCATCCTCACTACGCACTTTGTAGGTTCTATCGCCAATGGTTTCTTCCAGCACGGGCGGCTTGACGAACTTCTCGCAAATGGCGCGAACGGCTTTGAGCGGCAGGTTACCGGTGGATTGCGTTCCAACCGTACGGTTCTTGGACAGGTAATCCAGAAATACCAGCATGTCGCGCCGCAAAGGGAGAGCCTCGAAAACCTCGATCTGTTCCTGGCCCAGGTCTTGCACCCAGGCAGCCAGGTTATCCAATGCCATTTGCTCATCAGCCGATGCCACGAAATCATCTTCATCTTCGGGAAAAGCGGCGGCCCTAGCGCCACGCCTGGCTCTCAAGGCGCGCAATGCCTCGTTGACTTCATCCAGATCGAATTCCTCCGGGTCGAACTCGCCGCCGACCCACTCCAGATACCTGTCATGTTCAGGATGCTTTGGGTTGGTAATCGCTTCGAGGAAATCGTCATAGCCCCACACGCCGCCCACATCTTCGGGAGGGCAGGCACGCTTGCCCTTGATACAAACCGGATAGCGGGCCCCCTTCTCGGGAGGCATGATTTTTTCCACAACCAGGTCGTGCAGCCAACTATCCCCAAAGTCATATTCATAGCGGAACCTGAAGCCCTCCTTATCCACGAATTGCTTGAGCTGGTAACGTCTCTCATTTTTAGTGCCGATTTCCCCGGTTTCATCATCCTCCGGGTCACCATAAATTTCTCCGTTGATGGTAAACATATGCAGGTGGCTGTCGGTCCAACCCATCACGATTTGCAGGATGGTGTGCAATTCGCTCAACGTGGTAAACTCCGGCACCAGAATCCTGCGCCAGATGGGCGGCTTCGAATCGATCAACATAACCTTGATCTGGTAGACATTCTTTGAGGCGGACATGCTCTCTCCTTATAAATCGAATATTGCAAGATTATTGTTTACATTCAAAAAGACGAGCCGCATCTTTGCCTGGACACTTCGGCTCGGCTCAGTGCGGGTCCCGAGCAGGCTCGCGACGGCCCCGGCATAGCGCGCCACTTGACGATCATACCCGTTTTGGCTGATAACTGATCGCGCTTCTTCATCCGAGTGGATTTCGTCGGTTTTGAAATCGACGATGTGCCAACCCGATTCAGTGCGGTAGAGCAAGTCGATTACGCCACGTCCCTCCGGCAAGAAATATGGGATTTCGTGATGGCGTTCGGCGGAATCGAGTTCAGTGAAGATGGGATGGGCGCGCAAGCGTTCCAACAGGCGGCGGGATTCGTGAATGGCAGCATCGATTTCGGCTTCGTCGGTCAGTCCCGATTCGAGAGCGAAGGGGCGGAGGAAGGATTCAAAATCATCGGCGGGAAATTTCCAGCGACGTAGCGCCTCGTGGACGAGGCGTCCCACCAGCCAGGCAGGCGCGCGCGGGGTTTTGGTTTTCGAAACAACCCGCCAGACGCGCTGCGGTGGGTCGGCTTCGCGGGCGCGAGTCTTATCGTCGGTTACTGGGGCGGGCAGGGTGAGAGGCGCAAGAAGATCAGACTCGCGGGGAGATTCTGTTTGGGAGACCGCGACAGGCTGCGGGGTATTCGAAGCGAGCGTCTGCGAAGCGGGATAAATCGTCGCTGAGAGTCCGTTATCGAGCGGGAAAGTCCGAGGTACAGACATCTCCCCGGAAATTTGGATCCCATCGAGGCCGAATTTAGCCAGCCAGCCCAAGAGGGATAGCGTCCCATCCTTTTTAGGTCTGACATGCCCGTTGACGAGCAGTTTCTCTTTGGCGCGGGTGGCGGCAACGTAGAGCAGGCGGTTATCTTCGGCTTCGGCGAGTTCGTCCTCAAGGCGGGCGCTAAGCTGCCAGGCAGTGGAGTGGAGGTCCTCGTCGCGCAGGTCGAGCAGGAGTGCCTCCCCGAGTTGGACCCTGCTGGCCGCGCCGCGATGCTCGTAAGCCGCGTCGGCGATAACAGTGAGGGGAAATTCGAGGCCTTTGGCTTTGTGAACGGTCATCAACTGGACGGCGCCGGACGAAGAAGCATCAGCCGGGGCTTCCCCTTCGCGCATCCCGACATCGCGCAGCGTCTGGACGTAGACCAGGAAATCGGTCAGGCTGACGAGCCGCGAGCGGTGCGCGTCGGCGAGCAGTTTCTCGACGTTACGGACCATACGCCCGCCGTTGGGGATGCTGGCGAGGATGGCGCGGTAATTCGTGAGATCGAGCAGACGTTTCAGGACGGCGGCGGCGGGGGCGCGGCCGGCGAGGGCATGCAGCTCGTCGAGGATGGATGCAGCTCTGAGGTGAGACGAAATGGTTGAACCGCGAAGAGCGCTAAGCAGGCTGCGTTTTTTATGGCTTTCTTGGCGTACTTCGTGTACTTTGCGGTTAATTTCAGTTGGAAAACGCAAACTATAAATCTCCGCATCCGGAATAGCAAAGGCGGGAGAGCGCAGCAGACCTACCAGGGCGAGGTCATCAGTGGGGTCGGCGACAGCGGCGAGGGCGTTGAGCAAGTCGCGGATCTCGGGGCGGTCGTAGAAACCGCGCCCGGCAACGGTGACAAAGGGGATGCCCACCGCTTCGAGCGCAGACTCATACACAGGATACGCAGCGGAGGAACGGAAGAGCAAAGCCATATCGCCCCAGCCAAAGCCTTCGTTCTGGTAAAGGTCGCGTAATCTACCAGCCAGGGCCTGCGCGGCGGTCAGCCGTCCTTCGCTGGCGTCTGCGCCCAATCCGAGTTGAAATTCGATGAAGGGCGGCCGAATGTTTTCGCGGACGGGAGCCTGGCGATAGGCGCGCAACGGCGCGAAGGGGACAGCGTACGGGCGCTCGGGGTCGTCCGTTTCGCCGAGGATGGGGGCGAGCACGGCATTGAGGCTCTCGAGCAGAGGCTTGTGGGCGCGGAAGGTCAGGTCGAGGTCGAGGAGTTGCCCGCCCGCGGAGCGGATGTCGGTCTGCACCTGGCGAAAGACAGTGACGTCAGCAGAGCGGAAGCGGTAGATGGATTGTTTGGCGTCACCGACGATGAAGAGATCCACCCTCACCCCCAACCCCTCCCCCTGAGGGGGAGGGGAGTCTACTCCCTCTTCCTTTGGGAGAGGGCCGGGGTGAGGGGAAAATCCTGTTAACGCGTACACAATTTGCCGCTGGCGGTCGTTGGTATCCTGGAATTCATCCACCAGTACGGCGCGCAGCTCGGACTGCCAGCGGGCACAGATTTCGGGATGATCGCCCAAAAGTTGGGCGGTAAGGCCTTCGAGGTCGTCGAAATCGAGGGACTGGCGTTCGTCCTTGTGGCGCTGGTACGCGAGCAGGGCCTGGTCGAGCAGGCGGTAGACCGCGGGCAGGTACGCGACGAGTTGCTCGTCTAGCCTGAAACGGGCTTTTTCGGCCAGGAATTTGAGCTGCTCGTCGTAGACCTGTCTCAAATCGGACATCCCGGCGCGCACAGATTCGATATCGTCCCAGTTGTCCTTTTTTCCCTGGGTAGAGATGGCCTTGCGAAGCGCCGCCAGGGACGAGAGAACGGTGTCCCAGTTTTGCACGGCGCGGGCTTGCTGGACCTCTTCCCAATGCGCGAGGACGGATTGGCGCGCAAGCTCGAGTTTGTCTTCGGGGGAGGATGAGTGATGGGCGGTAAGAGCAGCCAGGGAATTTATCCACTCGGGAGAGTCGAGATATGCAGAAAGATAAGAGGCAAGTGCGACTGCAAACTTTTCCATCACCCCCAGCCCCTTATCATCCCCGAAGGCCGTCTCGCCCCGGCGGGCTCGCGGCCCGAGCGGGGGGGCTCCCGCCGTGAGAGGGGAGCCAATATCCAACCTGCGGCTCATCAATGCAGCGAGAATCTGTCGCAGTTCGCCTTCTTTGAACACCCCAAACAGCGCGGCGACTTGCGCGTCGCCCACAGCCCACGCCAGCGCGGAGTCAATCGCTTCAGCTTGCAGGGCAGCAGCCAAACCTTCCTCCAGGACGGTAAAGCCGGGATCGAGGCCTGCTTCGGCAGGATGGGCGCGCAGGATCTCGGCGCACAAGCTGTGAATGGTGCCGATTCTTGCCGAATCGATATTCTCCCTCACCCCCAGCCCCTCCCACGCGGGGGGAGGGGAGTCCACTCCCTCTCCGTGTGGGAGAGGCGTGGGGTGAGGGGAGAGCGCCTCACGAATCCGCGAGCGCATTTCTCGCGCGGCTTTTTCGGTGAAGGTGATAGCGAGAATGGAACGGAGCGGATAGCCGCGCTCCAGCAAATACAGGTAACGTCCTACCAGGGATAATGTTTTCCCAGACCCCGCTCCGGCTGTAACTGCAATGGCATGCGCCGGGTGGGTCACAGCTTTTTCTTGATTGCCCTTGAAGTGAAATTGGGAAAGGAAAGTCATCAGTGATCAGTGTTATACCTCACGCGGTCACAAATTGCGCTTTTTCAAAGGTCTGAAAGCGTAGGGTTAGCAAAGAATCAAGGTCAGCTTTGTGCGTTGTCATAGTTTCTGCCAAACACGATGAAATGGCATCTTTGAAAGCAGG
>DAOTXM010000045.1:0-2341 GCA_034435215.1 Anaerolineales bacterium | reverse complement strand
AGATGGGCTTTGCCACCCGCCGCATCACACAAGACGGCATAGCCCCCGGGCTGGATGCGTACAGCATGGAAATGGAACTGGACGAGGGGATAAGGAGCAAGCTGGAAATGTATAACCAGGAAAATGAACTCTTGCACCATAATCCATCCAGCCGAGGCGACAGATGAAGGAAGCTGATGATGAACAGCAGCGATGAAAATAGAATCGTCCGTCTGACCTAGGAATACGGCGGGGCCTGGGGCATCAACCACACGCGCCGCCTGCTGCACCTGATCGACCAGATCGGGGAGGGGCTGCAATATGACCGGGACGTCGTCTGGCTGGCGGCCCACCTGCATGACTGGGGCGCGTACAAGCCCTGGGCGCAGGACGGGGTCGACCACGTGGAGCGCTCCCTGCAGGTGGTGGAGGCCTACCTGACCGAGCAGGGGTGCTCGCAGGATTTGAAGGGGAAGGTCCTGGAATGCATCGCAGGCCACCACAAGAGCGACTCGCAGATGAGCACCGAAGCCATCCTGCTGCGCGACGCGGACGTGTTGGATTTCCTGGGCGTGGTGGGCATCCTGCGCGACTTTTCCAAGAACCCAAAGGAGCTCAGGAAGGGCTACGAAACCACCAGGAAACGCAGGGAGAAACTGCCCAAAACGCTCTTCCTGGAGAAAGCCAAGCAACTGGCGGAGGCGCGGATTCACCAGATGGACAAGTTCCTGGCCATCTTCGAGGCGGACTCCTTCGGCTGCTTCTAGCGCATAAAACCGGGAGGTGTCGGCAGAGTTGACCTGCACGGCAAACGGGTTTGACCCGCTTCACTTACCAGGCAGTCTTTCTAAAATTCAGGCAACCAGAAACCCTTGGAATTACTCCCCGGGGGTGTTGGCTTTGTTACCTTGACACTGTAAAGTATTACCTATAATTATTTGACTTACATTATGCTTTATGGTAGTATAAATCTGTGGAAAGGAGAGTTTAAACATGGAAACTTACGCAACTGTCAAGGGTCAAATCGTCATTCCCGCGGCATTACGACGGAAATATGGGATCAAAAGCGGCACCAAGATCATCGTTACAGACGTAGGAGATGCCATTGTACTGAAGCCCGTGACCGAGCAATATCTCAGGAACCTGCAAGGCTCGCTCAAAGACAAAGGCGGGTTGAAAGTCTTGGTTGAAGAACGCCGCAATGATAAGGAAAGAGAAAAATAGGCATGGCAGCCAAAGTGCTCGACGCTTATGCCATGATGGCCTTCTTCGAAGATGAGCCAGGCGCGGACTTCATCCGAGGCTTGATCCTCCAAGCCGAGCAGGGCAGCGCCGATCTCATGATGAGTGTTGTCAATTTGGGAGAGGTCTGGTATGCGATTGCCCGCACCAATTCCACCGACATCGCAGACCAGTATATTCATGAAATCGAGGGCATGGCAATCGAAATCGTGGATGCAGATTGGGAATTGACACGGCAGGCGGCGGTTTTCAAGGTCAATGGGAATATCTCATATGCCGATTGTTATGCCGCGGCGCTGGCAAAAACGCGCGGGGCAGAGTTGATCACGGGTGATAAAGAGTTCGAGGTTTTGCAAAATGAGATAGAGATTTCGTGGATCTAAGGGCATATTTGTTCCTGTGGCCGTTTAAAGCCTCAGAACTCCGGGCTGAAACCCCGGAGTTCTCCTTTAACCATCGTTGATTTGCCTTTCCTATGAAAGCCAGCGCAGGACCTGCTCCTTCCACGGCAGCGCCAGGGACAGCGGGATCACCGCATCAAAGACCGCCCCGGCCCAGGCCCCCGGCGGCACGGAGCGCAGCCAGGGCAGGATCACAAGTAGCGACACAGCGGCGCCGATCGAAGCCGCCCCCGGCCACCAGTCCTGACCGAGCGCCAGCCCAACCCCGCCCGCGACCAACGCCAGCGCGGCGACCGGCCACAAGCAGCCCAAAGATCTTTCCAATCGGGCTTTTCAGCATCACGGTTTTCGAGAACAGCCAGGGTTTGGCCGGGTAGCCTACCTCGGCCTCCGTCTAGGCGGCGAAGAAGCCCGGGAAATGCGCCAGCCCGTGCATCAAGAGCGCAAAGGCAATCAAATAGCGAATCCAGGCCATAGGGGCCTCCTGATTCTATGTACGAGAGAGGGATGAAGGAGTTGCTTTGAGCAGCTAAATCGATCTGCCATCTCGACCAGGCTTGGCAAATTGCCTCGGAAAATTAGAATATGATTGTTCCGAAGCTGGTAAAGAATGGTTAAATGGGTTGCGGGCAGTCTGCTGAGTGTCCTGCGACCAACAAAAGGCACAAGGAATTGGATTCTATGCGATTGAAGCTGCTCTTGCCAGAAGTAAAACCGGA
>DAOTXM010000044.1:0-4142 GCA_034435215.1 Anaerolineales bacterium | reverse complement strand
AAGCCTCCTCCTGGGAAGCCAACCAGCAGTGGATCGAAAAAACCGGCGCCCAATCATCCCTGGCGACATTCTCCGATTGGACGTGCGCTCTACCAACCCTCTAAAATTGCAAAAAAATGAACCACACCCTTCTCAAAAGTGTGCATGCAAAGGTTGTCAGAAAATACCGCGAAAATGGGGATTGTCAAATCTATTTCGGAGTTGTATACTCTCATTAATCGGGCCCACCCAGCAAGGAGGTTCAAATGCCCAGACAACATTCTATCTACTGCATTACCCCACCCCACATGCTACGCGAGATCGTCCTGAATGGTTCCAGCGAACAGCGTGAGCTGGCTCTGAGATCGATCACCATCTCCGAGCAATTCCGAGGCCAGAGAGGCGCCATGACAAAGGATTTCCTGGCCATTATGAAGCCTGTAAGCGCAGGCGCGAAGCAGCGTATCGTATATAACGCCAAGAACGGCTCCCAATTACCGGGTACCCCTGTCCGTAACGAAGGCGATCCGGCGACTGGAGATGCAGCAGTGGACGAAGCTTACGACGGCTCCGGCATCACTTATGATCTTTTCTACGATGTCTATGGCCGCAATTCGATCGACAACAACGGCATGCGGCTGGATTCGACCGTCCACTACCAGAAAGGCTACGACAACGCCTTCTGGAACGGGCAGCAGATGGTTTACGGCGACGGCGATGAGGATCTCCCGGAATCACAACGCCTGTTCAATCGCTTCACGGCCGCACTGGATGTCATCGGCCACGAATTAACACATGGCGTGACCCAATTCGAGGCCGGCCTGGTCTACTGGGAACAACCCGGCGCGTTAAACGAATCGATGTCGGATGTGTTCGGGTCGCTGGTCAAGCAGTACCAACGACAGGAGACGGCCAGCCAGGCCAACTGGATTATCGGTGAGGGGTTGTTCACTTCCAATGTCAATGGCGTGGGCATCCGCTCGATGAAGGAACCCGGCACAGCCTACGACGATCCAGTTCTGGGCAAGGACCCGCAACCAGGTCATATGGATGACTATGTCAAGACCATCGAGGATAACGGCGGTGTGCACATCAATTCGGGGATTCCCAACCGCGCCTTCTATGTGACAGCTGTCGAAATCGGCGGTTACGCCTGGGAGAAAGCCGGGCAGATCTGGTATAAGACCTTAACCGAAAAACTGAGCGCACGCTCGAACTTCCAGCAGGCAGCCGATCTAACCTTCGAGGCTGCCGGTGAAATATACGGCACGGGCAGCCTGGAACAAAACGCCGTCAGGACAGGCTGGGCAGAAGTTGGCATCGCCATCGGCGGCGATGCGCCTACGGGTTGCCTGACCGCGGTATTAAGAGCCATTGGACTGGCAAAATAACCAGTAAAGGAAAGTCCCCATGACGAAGATTCTCTTCGAACGCGCCGGTGGGTTCATGGGCAGGAAGGTCAGTGTGACCATCGACCTGGATGAGCTATCTGAAGAACAGGCGGAAGCGCTGGAAGAATTGCTGGACGAGGCCGATTTCTTCGAACTGCCAGAAGACCTGACTCGACCCCCCATGCCAGACGGGTTTACCTACAATATCACTGTATTCAGCGCGGAAAGCCAGCACAGTGTGCGCCTGAGCGATTCCACAGCGCCGGACGAGTTACGCCCGTTGCTGGAAGAGTTGAGCAGGCAGGCACGAATGAGGCGATAGAAGAAATGAGCGGGTTCCTATCCGCTCATTTCTTCTATCGATCGTTCCAACAATTCGGTCTCTTCCTGTATTGTCTTTATCTCCCCGTCCAGCCAGCCATGACGCAGCCGGCGCAGGATGATCTGGTAGTGTGGTCCCGGAGGCAGACCGCGATTCTTGAGATCGTGACCGGTCGTTGCGGGCTTGATGTGTCGCCACTTTACCAGATAATTCTGCAAGGCTCGTTTGGTCTCCCCTTTCTCAGAAAGCATCAGCGCATAAACAGCAATTTCCGGCACCTCTTCGAGACGGTCGACCCAGGTGCTGGGAGTTGCGTTTTTCAGAGAGGGCAAATCTGTGCGCAAAGAGGCGCCAGCCAGGAGCAGCCTGGTCAGCGTGGACGGAAAGCGCAAACGACGGGACAGCACTTTGAGGGCGGCAGGATCGAACGGTGTCAACCACAATAACCAGGCCAGTGTCCGTTTTGGCGGAAGCAGGCCGGGGGTCAGATACGAAGCGAGTTCATCGTCCGAAGGCAGGGATGCATCCAAGACAGGGGGGGACAGCAGCGGGTGGATAGCTTTCAACAATCCCAAACTTTCAAGGCGCAAGAGCATTTCGAACCAGTTCGGTTCGTCCAGCATGCGATCCAATTCATGACGAACACGTTCGGGCGAGAGTTTTTCAAGCATGGGACGGGCTTCAGCCATCAACTGGTGCGTGCGGGCTTCGATCTCGAATCCATACCGCTGCTCATAGCGGACAGCACGCAGCAGGCGCGTTGGATCATCCACAAAGGACAGGGAATGCAGAACGCGCACAAGACCGCGTTCGATATCGGCCAGGCCGCCCCAGTAATCGTGCAATTCGCCATAATGATGTCCGTCGAGGCGCAAGGCCAGGGTGTTGATGGTGAAATCGCGGCGATGCAGGTCGAGTTTGATGCTGCCACGCTCGACGGTCGGCAGTGCGGTAGGGTGTTCATAAAATTCTGTACGCGCTGAAATCAGATCCAGAAAATCAGGGAGCAGCTCGCGATCTTCCAAATTCGATTCCCTCACGAACCATTTTGCCGTGCCGAAACGAGTGTGGCCGGTGACGCGCCCGCCATGCTTTTTACTCAACATTTTCCCCAGTGCGATGGCATCCCCTTCGACGACAATATCGAAGTCCGAACTGGGATGTTCAAGTAACAGGTCGCGCACAAAACCACCCACGATATAGACCGCCATCCGTTGCACGGCAGCTTCGGTGGCTACCCGGCGGATCAAATCCAACCAGGAAGGCGGCAGTGCCTTTTCCAGATGGGCGGCCATATTCCTGGCGCCGTTCCGCGCAGCGGGAGGCGCAAGCGTCTTGAGCAGGTCAGTACGCGTAACGATCCCGATCACTGCATTCTTATCATCCACCACCGGCACTTGTCCCCAGCCGCTGTCGATCATGCGCGCCTGCAAATATTGCAGGGAGTCTGCGGGCCGTACAACCACCTCGCCGGCGTCCATCAGGCTGGCAGCCGTCAGATTGAGTTTATGCGCCATGGCACGGTCCACAGCACGGCGGGTCAGCAATCCAATGACCTTCCCATGGTCCACAACAGGATAGCCTTCAAAACCGCTCCGCTGCATCATTTGGGCAGCCTCCTTGACGGGCGTTTGCGGGTCGAGCAACTGCGGACTACGTGACATGATCTGCGCAACGGTGATAGAGGGCTGGACATGCGCCGGCAACACTCGCAAAAGTTTCTCGCACGCCTCTTGCAACCCAGGGAGATTGCTTCCGCTATCTTGGGAGGGCTGCTGGTTATAGGATTTACTCCCCTCCGGGGAGAGGGGAGCACGAATGAGCGCAGCAGCAGCGCGGTCATGACCGCCGCCGCCAAACTCAGCCGTGATGCTCGATACGTCAATCGCATCGCTGGTGGAACGCGCCACAATCCGTACGCCATCCTGGGTAGCAACGACCACAAAGAGCGCATCGGGATCGAGCAAATCACGAAGTTTATGCGCCAGGGTGGAAATTTCCTCATCCATCTGACTGGCATCCCCACAGGCGATCACGATGCGATGTCCGTTGATATGGTGCGTTTGTGCGTTTTCGAGCAGTTCTTCATATAAACTGCGTTGGTCACTGGACAGGGGTGGATTGAGAAACTCAGCCGCGATCTTGAGACTGGCGCCATGCTCGAGCAGCCAGGCGGCGGCACGCACGTCGCGCGGCGTGGTGCGGGAATATGTCAACGAACCGGTATCTTCATAGATTCCCAACAACAAGAGCGTAGCCTGGATCGAGCTAAGGCGCTCGTTTTGCAGTTGCATGGTCTCGACCAGCATCGTCGTCGTCGCGCCCAACTCGTTGATGGTCACCTGCCAGGTATTCGGCAGACCAGAGCGAAGCGGGTGGTGGTCCACAACGCGGATGGTCGTTTTCTCGCTCATCCCTTTCAAAGTGACCAACGATTGCGTATCCACCAG
>DAOTXM010000043.1:0-5764 GCA_034435215.1 Anaerolineales bacterium | reverse complement strand
AAGCCTCCTCCTGGGAAGCCAACCAGCAGTGGATCGAAAAAACCGGCGCCCAATCATCCCTGGCGACATTCTCCGATTGGACGTGCGCTCTACCAACCCTCTAAAATTGCAAAAAAATGAACCACACCCTTCTGAAGGCCCTGTTGCTCGCACTTGTTATTTTTTGATTTATAACCTACAATATTTTAAAATTTATTTATCCTGTTGAAGTGCTTACCTTCATGTAGTTTCAAGCCGATTTTTATTCTATTTTCAACCGTTTATTGATTCCTAAAATGATCTGGGTCAAGTGGGGTAAGAGAATGCTTTGATATCCTGGCTAACACATGCAGATGTCTGGAACTCGTTTGAAAGTTGAAGCTGTACATAAAACATAAAAAAGGATAAACACCGATATGCCTGGTCTATTTGGTATCCTAGATCTTACCCCGAAGTCAATTTTGGATGAAGAGAGCAGGATAATTTTCGAAAAAATGATCAGTGCTCTTCGCCATCATGATACCGATCTTCTACAACAAGTGTATGTATCAGAATCGAATATGTTGATTGGCAGGGTTGGTTTGGCGTATCAAAATCCATACAGTTGGCCTATCCATTCCAATGGTCAGGAATCCAATGTTTGGATCTTCGTCTCTGGTCCGCTGCTGGAACGCGAAACGGACGAGCCTATAAGCAGAATGCCGGAGACCATTGCATTCCGGCAATGGCATGGTTTTTTCTCAGCAGTACTTGTTGAACCCAATCGAGGCACCACACTTCTTTTGGTTGATCGTAAGGCTTCCATGCCGATCTATTATGCTCAGATTAACGATCGATTGATGTTTGCGCCCGAGGTCAAAGCCTTACTGGTTGCCGATCATCTTCTTAGAAAACATGTTGATCTGGAAGCATTCGCCACCTTTCTGGCACAAGGTTTTTTGTTGGGCGATCAAACCTTATTCAAAGCGGTCAGGCGGCTCCAAGGCGGTGAATTACTGAGGATCAAAAATGGAAAAGTTACGAAAGAGACTTATTGGCGGTTTTTACCCGGATCTATACTCAATCATGCTTCCCAGGCCGATTTGGAGGTTGAACTGGGCCAACTGCTTAACGCAACTGTCAGAAGGCATATGGGAGAACCAGAGAAGACAATTATCTTTTTGTCGGGTGGCGTGGATTCTCGTGGGATACTTGGCGGTGCGTTGACAAATGTCCAAGGTCATGGCGAGAGGTTGAATACGGTTTGCTGGGGTGAAAGTCAAGGGACCAAGGATTCAGATGTGGCGATTGCTACTTTAATAGCCCGTCGTTTAAACACGAATCATAGATTTATGCAACGAAAGATTTCAAATTATCGAGAAAACTTCAGGCATGTCAATTACTTGGTTGACGGACTCTCAGATATTGCCGCCTTTCATCCATACGAACACCAGATTATGGTAGAACTACGCAATTCGGGTTTTGAGCGTGTTCTTCGCGGAGACGAAGTTTTTGGCCTGAAGTATTTCTCGGCGTCCACGGTCGAAGGGGCCTCTACAGTTGCATATCTGCGCCGACTACATGGTTTGCTTGATCTTGTTCCGATTATCCGTAAAACACGTTATGATGAATTGTGTGAAGCATCAGATGCTGCTATTGATAAGGCTCTTTCCGCGGCGCGCGATCTCTCGCCCAATCAGGCCAAGGATTTCTTCTATTTCAATCATCGTCTCCAGTGTTATCTTCAAACCGCCAGTTACTACAAACAAATCGAGCTGGATCATCGCAATGTCTTGCTTGACGATTCGATTCTCGATTTCTTAGCAAAAGTACCTGATTTGTTGCGGGTTGATAAATTGCTCTTTCGCCGGGTGGTGACTCGGGAGTATCCACTTCTTTCTCAGTTCCCTTACGCAAAACGGGACAATCTTGAGGATTGGCTAGATTTACTGACCATAGATTCGCCGGTCAGAAAATATGCTATGGATGAGCTAGGTGACCAAACCAGTGGAGTTTGGGAATTCCTTGACCCGGGTGCTCTGAAAAATCTAATTACGACTTTAGGAAAAGGATTTAGATTTCGCTCAGTTCTTGCTCAACGGCTTGATCCAAAACCCCTTGTAAAGCAAAGTCTGATGATTTTTGCGCCGACATTGCTTACCCGTATCAGGTCGCAGAGACGTGCTCACCCAGTTATTCGGTTGGGTACCGATAAAATTATTATGCGAGCGCTTGTATTGAAAAACTGGTATGACACTTTTGCATAAATATTGCCGATTTCACTCTATCATCTGCAAGCCAATAATAATTTCGGCGAAAAGCCACCCTTAGCTTGGCTCGAAATAAAATTATTGCTTTGAAGTTTGTTACTTGGCTGCAGGATTAGATAATATTTCCAAAATGTGAGTGCGAAATTTCTTCCCAACAGCTTTCCAAGAATACCGTTCCTGCGTTAGTGCAAAATTCCTCTCCCCAAACTGACGACATAGATCAGGATTATTGAATAGATTCATGATGGCATCAGCAATCCCTTGTACATCGCCAGGTTCAACCAACCATCCATTCCAGCCGTGTTGTACGATGTCTGGAACTGCTCCAATCTTTGTGCCAATTATAGGAAGTCGTGCCTGCATTGCTTCTAAAAAAGCGATCCCAAAAGGTTCGACATAAGTAGGCATGCAGAAAAGGGTTGCTGTTTCATAATATTTTTTCAATTTTTGTGGGGAAACCTTGCCAACAATTTCGCTATTTGGCACGTTTATTTGAGGGTTTGCTCCTACAATGGTCAAAGTAGCATTTGGATATTTTTCCCGTACGATTCTGAAAGCATCAACTAAGTCTGGCCCTCCTTTTCGTTTCCAATCAATTCCTACAAATAATATTTTTTGTTCATCATATTTCTTTCCCGCTGTATAAGCAATCTCGACTTCAATATTACTGCCGGCGTAAACGCACAATACTTTTTCTTTTGGATATCCATATTGCTCAATCAATGACTGACGAATATTAGAGCTTCTCACAAAAGTAAGGCTCGCGTTTTCGTAAATTTCTTTTTCGAGATCAATCCATTTTTGTGGATACAACTTACGACGGTCAAAGTCAGGGTAATTTAAGTTTGCCAGATGTGTATGATCGGTATAGACAAAATGTGGTATCCCAGGTTGGCTGCCATCAAACAATGACTGCATCTGGAATGTGAACAGGTAATCCGTGCCAACTAATCTCTTTGTGAGCAAACGTTTGATCGCATGATATATAAAAGGTGTTCTCCAAAAAGCTTCTTTGATTTTCTTATGCTTAGAAAGTATTTCACGTCCATATATCCAACTCATCACCAATGTATTTATTAGAATAATTCCTATGTGTTTTTTTATCAGCGATTGTAGATCGACAATTTGCAGATCGCACTCTGCAAATTGTTCTGCAAGCGCCTCGGCCACCTTTACGTTAGCCAATGGCCAGGATTTTGGCCTTAGAAAAGCAATCTTCATATGCGTCAGACCTCTTTATATATTTCTGGCTTTACCGTTTTCGACGGGAAAATTACTGGAAATTGGGTTGTAACCACGCGTATGCGTGCTCACAACCCAATTTCCGGACCCTTTTCCCCATAAAAATGGAAGAACTATATTTCTTTAGCGCTTCGTGACTTATGCAAAGCTGAGTTGTTGCTAGAGTGCTGTGAAAACCATTCCAAATATCAAATTGGTTCGAATCCAGTTTGGTGTCTGATAATGATAATCAGTTTAGTTTGGAAATTTATCCGAGCATGGGACTCTTTTCTGCGTAGGCCATATCTAAACGATATAGCATCGACTCAGCGAGCACTTCCACTTCCTTAGATAACTGAAGCTCTTTGCCTTTTCCAATTGCCTGTGAGTGCACCTCACTGATAATTTTGTCTCCAGGGTAAGGCCGCCCAACGTGTTCATATATGCCTTGAAGCATCTGCCTCGGCTGCCTTACAAGATCTATATAATTACACATTAATACATTTGACTTCTTGTCCAATTCCAGATCAAAAAACAAACTATTCCGCGCATACCAGAACAACACAGCTGCATCATAAAAATTCATTTCTTCGGAAAAGAAGTTTATAATCGTTTCGCGCACATTAGTTGAAAGGTTCTCGGTTCGCCAGTTTCCCACTTCATTTTCAACGATTGGTTGTATATCCTTAATCCCATTTTCTTTACCGAAGACTTTCAGATTGGAGGCAGCAACATCCTTATAATGTCGGTACATCCACAAGGCTTTGCTGCCCTCGAAATAATCCAATAACTTCGGTAAGTTCTGTGACTCCACCAGCGGCTTGAGCAGGATAAAAGGCGCGCGGACCTTGACTAACTCCTTCTTGACTTCATCCAAAGGATTCAGGCGAAGGCCTTTTTCATCTCGCGTTGATAACACACTGCGCTCGCCAAAACAGGCAGTATTCAAATCATTGTCAAATATACGCAGCATTAAAGTGGTACCAGAACGCTGGCAACCAACAATGAACAGGATATGCTTCTGGCTAGCCTTAGGTTTCAATGCCTGGTAAAGGATTTTTTTTTGTTCGGCGTATTTGTTCTTAAATTTTTGGATGTATCTATTAATCATGTAGTTCTCCTTAGAGCCTGTTATGAACTTTCCGGAGTAGTAAACTCTGGGGATGACCAGGAAACCATACCCCGGTGATATAACCGATGAAGAATGGGCAATTATCACTCCATATCTCACTTTGATGAGAGAAGATGTGCCTCAACGTGATCACGATTTGCGCGAGGTGTTCAATGGCTTGCGCTGGATCGTTCGAACCGATTCGCAATGGCGGATGATGCCGCGTGATTTGCCACCGTAGTATACCGTCTATCAACAAGGGCAACGCTGGATGAACGCTGGTGTGTTCGAAGCCATGGTGCATGACCTGCGTGCCTTGTTGCGGCTGGCAAAAGGGAAGCAAGAACAACCTTATGCCGCCATTTTTGATGGAAGAACCCTTCAATCAACGCCCGAAAGTGGTGATCGAGCCGGTTATGATGGTTATAAGCGTAAGAAAGGCAGCAAAGTCCACATCAGAGTGGATACACTCGGTTGGCTGCTTGCCTTACTTGTCATTCCTGCCGACGAACAAGAGCGAGCGCAAGTGAAGGAATTGGCAGAAGAAGTGCAGGCCGTCACTGGCGGTTCAATGGAGATCGCCGATGTGGACCAGGGGTACATAGGCGATCAACCTGCACAGGATGCCAAGGCGGCAGGCATGGAAGTGGTGGTTGTCAAATTGGCAGAAGCCAAGAAAGGTTTTGTCTTATTGCCCAAGCGCTGTATCGTCGAGCGCGGTTTTGCCTGGGCATCCCAGTTCCGCCGTCTTGCTCGTGACTTTGAAAGAACGCCAGAAGCGTTACGCGGGCTTCACTTTGTCGCCTTTGCATACTCATGCTTCAGAGTTTCGTTAAAACCATTGCCTATGTCTTGTAAAGTCCATAACAGGCTCTAGATGCCAAGCTGTTACAAACCCATAACACGATTACACCTATAATGTACTTGGTTGCATTGTTTTGTATGGAGTATGTCAACAGACTTTCTTAAACTTCTGTGCTTGGCATAGTTCTCCCATGCATATATTTACACATTATAAACGTGTTCATACCATTAAGTCCAATATGATTTATTATCTTGTGATTATTCCAATCGGCGGGTGTCCATTGATGATCGGTCAGTTTTGCGGCAATAGCTGGAGTACGCTGTACCCAGCGGTAACCGAAAGAACCAACAGATAACATCAAGCGCAGGCTGTGATGGCAGTCGCAGAAGTTGTAAAAGC
>DAOTXM010000042.1:0-2548 GCA_034435215.1 Anaerolineales bacterium | reverse complement strand
CGGAAGCCAATAGCGATAACGCCCAAGCCTCCTCCTGGGAAGCCAACCAGCAGTGGATCGAAAAAACCGGCGCCCAATCATCCCTGGCGACATTCTCCGATTGGACGTGCGCTCTACCAACCCTCTAAAATTGCAAAAAATGAACCACACCCTATTTGTTCTAAGAATACGGCCATTTCTGTCATAGCGAACGCAGCTGAGCAATCTCCCAGTTGTAGTGAGAAACTGTTTTTATAGCTGAAGCCGCCTTGCAGTAACATCTACGCGAAAACTTGACATTGTCAAATTAGGTAGTGTGCACGCAAAACATGTCAGGTATAACCCGCGAAAATGGCGCGGTACTTTCTGACAACCTTTGCGTGCACTCGATTAGGTGTTGGGGATGTTTGGGATTGGTTGCACAGTTGATCGGTAATATTGCAAAAGCGCACCAATTGTTTGAAGAAGGTCTTGAACCATGATGTAGAGTTTGCTCCCCCTTTTTGGTTATTTTTCTCAAATTCTTCAAGTCCTATTCGTGATACGATTTTGAAAAAGGATGAATTGTAGCACTATAATTAGCGCATGTGGTTCAAACGTTTCCTTAGCTGGTCGTTCATGCTGCTCACCTTTGGAATAGGGGGGTTCCATCATCCAGGAGTTATCCGGGCTGACGGGATCCAGCCTGCCCCGTCGGATCAGGCCAGTGCCTATGAGTTGATCATCGCGATGAACACCCTGCGCGTTTCTTATGGACTCCCAGCCTTGATCGAGGACCCGATCGTCAACGCGGTGGCTCAATCGACGGCGGCGACCATGGCAGCCAACAATATGTCCTGGCATATCGGCGATGTGCGCGGCCGGCTGGCTGCCGCCGGGTACGGTAACGGCGGTATTGTCTGGGCGACGGAAAATTTTGCCGTGAGCGGCGGAGGCATGGGCATCGATGAGATCATGGCCGCCTGGGCAGACCCAGATCACATGCGCCCGGCGGTCAACCCGGCCTATTGCCATGTGGGCGCGGGTGTGGCTCGCGCCTCGAATGGCAGCATCTATTACATCCTGCAGGCCGCTTATGTTTCCGGGCAGGAGTGCGGGGTTCCGTCAGCCTCCTCAGGGGGTGGTACCGGAGCGGGGACCGTCCCCAACCCGGTACCGCAGTTGATCGTACCGGTCAAGATCGCCACACCGGATGCAGACGGTAAGGTCTTTCATGAGGTCCAGGCGGGGCAATCCCTCTGGTCGATCGCGATCGCCTATCGCATCACCATCCGTGATCTGGAGGTCTGGAACAATCTGTCCCGGGAGGTACCGCTGCAGGCCGGGCAGCGTCTGTTCATCCCGGATGAGAACACAGCCGGCTATGCCACACCGACTCCCTGGGGTATGATCGTGCCCGCGGCTCCGGATGCAGACGGCAAGATTATCCACGAAGTACAGCCGTACCAGGCCTTATACACCATTGCGGAAGCTTATCACGTCTCCGTGGAACGCATCCTGGGGTTGAATGCATGGCAGGAAGATTGGCCCCTGCAAATCGGACAGAAACTCATTATCGACCCGGGCCGCATCACTCCCAGCCCGACCTTGAGCAACCTGCAGAAGCTCACCCCGCAGGCGGACGGCAGATATTACCACACCGTCCAGAGCGGCGAAACGCTCTCGTGGATCGCGGACCTGTACGAGGTTTCGCTTACGGACCTGATGGCCTGGAACGGGCTGAACAACGCCTCCATCATCCGCCCGGACCAAAAATTGCTCCTGCTTGTCACCCCGCCTGCTACGGCAACACTTGCGCCCAGCCCGACGACGATGCCATCTCCAAGTCCATCCATCACGCCGCCACTCCCAACGGGAACCCCGCCAGCAGAGATCGACCCTGCCACAGAATCCCCGCGTCGTTCCGGCCTGGGCCTTATTTTAGGCCTGACCCTTATTGTGATTGGCGGATTGCTCTGGTGGAGGTTTTTACGCAAAAGTTAGGGCTTGGTTCAAGGTCCCCCATTTCGTACCTCTTCCAACACTTTGTATACGGTAATCGGTCGCTTGCTCGATCAGGAGTTGATCGAACGTCTCTTCGACGAGGATGAGGATTCAGGTCCCGGCCTGCCACGCAAATCATACGCCCTGACAGAGTTGGGAAAACGAGTGCTCGAAGCGGAGACGAGCCGGTTGCAAGGAATGGTCGATGAAGCGCGCTTGCGATTGAGGGAGGATGGCGCATGAGAGTCTTTTATGCCTTGCTCTTAAATCTCTATCCCAGGAGTTATCGAGAGGAGTATGGGGAGGAATTGCAGGCGGTTTTCGACGCTTTGTTCGAAGATGCGCTAAAAGCGGGTGGGCTGGAAGTCGCAAAGTTTGCTTTGCGCGAATTGTTCAGTTTGCCAAAGGCGGTTTTTTGGGAACACTTGCGGGAGAGGAGACAAACAGGAATGCCTAGTACATCTTGGCATAAAAGGTTCTTTAGTGGTATCGTAGGCTATTCCCAGTCAGGAGAAGCCAGGAATGCCAATACCGAAAGCGCAAGTCGTTATTTTATCCGATGTCGAACGGCAAGGTTTAGAGAAAC
>DAOTXM010000041.1:0-2162 GCA_034435215.1 Anaerolineales bacterium | reverse complement strand
TTGCGTTTCATCAGGCGTTGTATCGCTGTTGCACTGGAGCGCTTACCAAGCTTAAAACTGCGCCTTGCTAACCTCGCTTTGAAGCCGGTACTCCCGAGACTGCCTTCTCCTCAAAAATGTCAGTGAATCAGATGTCACGTGTAGATTTCGGTATTGTGAAGATGCACCTCCGCTAAGGAATGCAGAATGAACAGACCCGTCCAGTCATTTTCATTATGAAATTTCATACCTTTTTCAACAATGTGCTCTGTGAACTCTGTGGTGAATTTCTCACTGCACTGGCTGCCAAACCTCCACATTATCGAAGAACACCTTGTAGCCATTCGGCCCCGCAAAATCGAAGGCGTACACGAAGAAGGCCGCTTCACCGGGTTGGTCGAAGGGCTGTTGCACGCTGACCTCATCCACCCACTGGTCGTTGATGAAGAGTGTGATACTGTCGCGGTAGCAGCTGACACCAATACGATTGACCGATGTGGGCGGCGACTTGAGCGCGCTGGCGCTTTGCCAGTACTGGCCGGCTGAATTTTGTTTCGTGAGGGGGATATATTCCCCGTTGACGAATTGCCCGATCACGTAGTTATTCTCTTCCAGGTCGAACTCGACGTAGTAATAATTGTCCGCATCCTGGAACTGGCAGAAGACGCCAAAGGTACCTTCCTGTGGGCCGGGTAGCCCCTGCACATCGAACCGGATTTCATTGGGGATGAAGTCAGCCGGGATAAAAGCCCAGTCGTAGTAATCCGGTTCGGTGATCTGGAAACTGTAAGCCTGGTTCTCATACTTCAGGATCGTCTTGCCATCGTCGAAGACAGGCCAGCCGAATGCCTCAGACGAAAAGTCATCTAAGAACGATTGAATGTCCCTGTATTGATTCCCCGTCAGCGTGGGCCCGGGCGTTGCCGGCGCAATGCTGGTCGGTTCGATGATTGAGGGTGGGACGAAAGTCGGCTCCAAAATTTCGACCGGGACGGTGAAAACCGGCTCAGGCACGGACGGGATGGCTGTTTCCTGGGTCAGGAAGAAAACCGCTCCCCCGCCGACCAGCAGAACGCCTGTGCAAATGGCACCTAAGCATCCAACCCCTAAGATGACGGCCAGCCAGGGAAAACGCTTTTGTTCGGTCATCTTGGACCTCCATTTCTATATTTACTGGGGAACGGTATTCATCAAGGCACAAATTTCCAACGGCACGCCTTTAGCCTCATCGCGTACCAGAGCCAGCGCGCCCTGCGGACATTTATCCACGCACACACCGCAACCCATGCACTTCTCATGGATGACCTGATTGAGGCCATCCACCACGCTCAATGCGCCGAACTGGCAGTAGTCCACACAGTCCTCGCAGCCGATGCACAGCGCTTCGTTTACCTGCGAGACGTAGCCTGAGGAAGCCAACATTGGGACGCCATTACGATGGGCGTGCATCGCGCCGCAGCAGCACTCGCAGCAGTTACAGATGGCGTAGAAGCGGTTCAGCATGGCATCCTTGAAAAAGGCGTGATGTACGTGTCCGCGCTCGTCCTCGGCCTTAAGGATTTCGATGGCCTCGTCGCGCGTGATCCAGCGCGAGCGCTCCGGTTGGTGCTCGCGGATGAAGCTTGCAAACGGATCCCCTACCACCAGGCAGACATCGATTGGGGTGCAGGGATTCTCCTTAGCTGCCCGGCAGGGACAGTCCAGCGCCACGATGCGGTCCGGGTTCTTCATCACGATCGAGCGTGCCCGTTTGTAGGGGATGACCTGCTCCAGGTCGGGGATCTGGATCTCCTCGTTGATCAGAACCAGTTTCTTGGCAGTCTCGAGCGGCACAGCCTTGCCGTGATAAGTGTCCGCAAACCCGATTGCCTCCGTGACGGATTCGTCTTTTTTCCTCTTCGTCACCAGGCAGTTGAAGAAACCTGCCAGCGGAGCGAAATATTTCGAAAGCGGATGTTCCCCTTTACCGATGCCAATATACAGGTATGGCCAGCGTCCGTATACATAGCCGTGCAAAAAATCGAACAGGGAATAACCGGGAATCTTGCGCGCCTCTTCCCAAAATGCTTGTGTGGATGGTTTTACAAACGGTAATTTCATCGTTGCCTCGCAAGATAAAGTTTGGGCTCTTTGGGAATTTCTGTGGTAGATACCCGGATTTGGGGATGCAAGCGAGAATACGC